>NZ_JAJAUY010000113.1 GCF_020532625.1 Streptomyces antimicrobicus
CCGGGGGGCGGGGGGGGGGGGCGCCCCCCCCGGGGGGTGCCGCCCGCCGTCAGTGCCCCGTGGGGCCGGGGCCCGTAGGCCCTGGGCTCAGTGGCCGCCCTGCTCCTGCAGACGCTTGAAGGAGCGCTCGATCTCGGCCTCGGCCTCGGCGCGGCCGACCCAGTTGGCGCCCTCGACCGACTTGCCCGGCTCCAGGTCCTTGTAGACCTCGAAGAAGTGCTGGATCTCCAGGCGGTCGAACTCCGAGATGTGGTGGATGTCGCGCAGGTGCTCCACGCGCGGGTCGGACGCCGGCACGCACAGCAGCTTGTCGTCGCCGCCGGCCTCGTCCGTCATGCGGAACATGCCGATGGCGCGGCACTTGATCAGGCAGCCCGGGAAGGTCGGCTCGTCCAGGATGACCAGCGCGTCCAGCGGGTCGCCGTCCTCACCCAGGGTGTTCTCGACGAAGCCGTAGTCCGTCGGGTAGCTGGTGGAGGTGAACAGGCGACGGTCCAGGCGGATCCGGCCGGTCTCGTGGTCCACCTCGTACTTGTTCCGCGAACCCTTGGGGATCTCGATGGTGACGTCGAACTCCACGTCCTGCTCCTCCATGTCCAGCTAGCTCATTGCTTACGAGTGACAGCGCGTCCGGCCCAGCCGTGGGGCCGGGGTGCCATGCTCGCGGCAAGACGCAGTGGTTAAGTGTCCCTCACGCATACATGTGATCGCGAAAGGGGCTGGTCCGAGGTGCCAGCGATGAGGACGTGGCAGCTCGTCGCGGGTTCGGCCGTCGCCGGCCTGGCCCTGGCGGTGTCCGCGGTGGTCGCGGCCGGTCCGTGGGACTCAGGCCAGCGTAAGGCCGAGCGGGACCGGGCCGCCTCCGCGGGCGTGACGGGTGGCGCAGATCACGGCGGAGGGGGGCTCCCGCAGGCCGCTCCCAGCGCTCCCGGGGTGCTGCCCGGCCTCGCCCCCGGCGGTGCCCGCCCGGCCACCGCCCCGGCGGCCCTGGCCGCCGCGCTGAAGCCGCTGCTGGCCGATCCCGCGCTCGGGGCGGCCCGCAGCGCCTCGGTCGTGGACGCCGCCTCCGGGACCGTCCTCTACGCGGACGGGGCCGCCGACCCGATGACCCCGGCCTCCACCGTCAAGATCGTCACGGCGGTGGCGGCCCTGGCCGCCCTCGGGCCCGAGCACCGGATCGCCACCCGGGTCGTCCCCGGCGCGGCGCCCGGCACCATCGTGCTGGTCGGGGGCGGCGACCCCTCGCTCAGCGCCCGCAAGAAGAACCCGGCCGGTCCCGGCGGCAGCCTCGTCGTCCTCGCCGGCGACACCGCGCAGGCGCTCAAGGCCGCCGGCACCACGACGGTGACCCTCGGCTTCGACGACTCGCTCTACACCGGACCCGCCCGCCACCCCATCGGGCGCAACCCCAACCTCGCCCCGGTCAGCGCCCTGACCGCCGACGAGGGCCGGCCCGACGACTCGGTCTCCGGCCCGGTCGACCGTACGGACACCCCGGCCGAGGACGCCGCCGCCACCTTCGCCACGCTGCTGCGCGAGCGGGGCATCGAGGTGACCGGCGGGACCGCCCGCACCAAGGCGCCCGCGGGTGCCGAGCCGCTGGCCGTCACCCACTCCACGCCGGTCGCGGGACTGGTCGAGCGGATGCTGACCCACAGCGACAACGACATCGCCGAGGCCCTGGCCCGGCAGACCGCCCTGGCCTCCGGTCAGCCCGCCAGCTTCGAGGGCGGCGAGAAGGCCGTCGCCGCCAAGCTGGCCGGCCTCGGCATGGACCTGTCCGGCACCCGCTTCGCCGACGGCTCCGGGCTCAACCGGGCGGACAAGGTCTCCGCGGGCCTGCTCACGGCGCTGCTGGCCAAGGCCGCCGACCCGGCCCGGCCGGAGCTGCGGCCGGTGCTGACCGGGCTGCCCGTCGCCGGGTTCACCGGCACCCTGCGGGCCCGCAACGCCGGCACCTCGCCGGCCGCCGGGCTGCTGCGGGCCAAGACGGGCACGCTCAGCGGCGTGAACTCCCTCGCCGGGACCGTGGTCGACCCGTCGGGCCGCCTGCTGGTCTTCGCCTTCCTGGCCTCCGACACGCCTGGTGCCGAAGCCGCCGAGAAGGCCTTGGACAGGCTCGCGTCGGCCGTGGCGACGACGGGCGGCGGCGGAGCCTGAACGAGGCGCCGTCCACAGGGGGTCCGCCAGGACCCCGGTCCACGTACCGTTGACGCATGACGAGCATCGGTGGTGCGGAGATGGTCGACTGGAACCTCGCGGTCGCGACCGCGGTCCGGCTGGTCCGGCCCGGGCCGGAGGTCAGCCGGGACGAGGCCCGGGCGGTGGTGGCGGAGCTGAGGCGGCACGCGGCGACCTCCGAGCGGCACGTGCGGGAGTTCACGGGCATGATCGCCGAGGGCGCCGCCGTCACGGACACCCCCGTGCTGGTGGTGGACCGGGCCGGCTGGGTCCGGGCCAACGTGGCGGGGTTCCGGGCCCTGCTGGGCCCCCTGCTCGCCCGGATGCAGGAGCGGCGCGGGGCCGCTCCCGGCGGGGCGGTGCTCGGCGTCGTCGGCGGCAAGGTCACCGGCGTCGAGCTGGGCATGCTGCTGAGCTTCCTGGCCTCCCGGGTGCTCGGCCAGTACGAGACCTTCGCCCCGGCCGGCCGGGACCTGCCCGGCTCCACGGGGGGCCGGCTGCTGCTCGTCGCGCCGAACATCGTGCACGTGGAGCGGGAGCTGGAGGTGGACCCGCACGACTTCCGGCTGTGGGTGTGCCTGCACGAGGAGACCCACCGGACCCAGTTCACCGCCGTCCCGTGGCTGCGCGACCACCTGGAGAGCGAGATCCAGACCTTCCTCGGGGCCACCGAGATGGACCCGATGACCATCCTGGAGCGGCTGCGCGAGGCCGCCCAGTCGCTGGCCGGGGCCCGGCCCGAGGGCGAGCGCGGCGACGAGGGCCGCTCGCTGGTCGAGCTCGTCCAGACGCCTGAGCAGCGCGAGATCCTCGGCCGGCTCACGGCCGTGATGTCCCTGCTGGAGGGCCACGCCGACTACGTGATGGACGGCGTGGGACCCCAGGTCGTGCCCTCGGTGGCGGAGATCCGCGAGAAGTTCCAGCGCCGCCGGGCCAGCGGCGCCGGCCGGCTCGACGCGGCCCTGCGCAAGCTGCTGGGCCTGGACGCCAAGCTGCGCCAGTACCGCGACGGCGAGCGGTTCGTGCGGGCCGTCGTGGACGAGGTCGGGATGGACGGCTTCAACCGGGTGTGGACCTCACCGAACACCCTGCCGACCAAGGCGGAGATCGCCCGGCCCGCGGAATGGGTGGCCCGGGTGCACCGCAAGGCAGGTCCCGCGGACTGAGCGCAGGGGCCGACGGCCCGGCCGACCGGGAGCACCGACCGCACGCACCGACCGCACGGGGGTGACATGCGGGGCGTAAACATGTCCCACTGGGGGAAGCAGCATCACCCGTCCGAGGGACCGTGGGCCGTCGAAGGGCGTGCGATGCTCGGGGAACGGCTCGCTTCTGTCACCATCGACGCACTCTGAGTGACAATCCCGGCTCCGGGACTCACGAGCACGCACCTCCCCGAGCGCCATCCATCCCAACTCCAGCGAAGGGCACCGGACATGGGTCCCCATCCTGCGGTCGCAGCGATACGCCTGGCGGTCCGCCGCGTACTCCACGACATCCTCACCAGTCACACCGAACACATGGATCCCAGCGGTCCCGCCGGCAGCCAGACCCGGCCGGCGCCGCTCGTCCTCGTCGCCTGCTCCGGCGGCGCCGACTCCATGGCGCTCGCCTCGGCGCTGGCCTTCGAGGCGCCCAAGCTCGGCATCCGGGCCGGCGGGATCACCGTCGACCACGGACTCCAGGCCGGCTCCGACCTGCGCGCCGCCGAGGTGGTCTCCCGGATGACCGCACTCCGCCTGGACCCGGTGGAGTCGGTGGCCGTACGCGTCGGCCGCGACGGCGGGCCCGAGGCCGCCGCCCGCGACGCCCGCTACGCCGCCCTGGACGAGGCCGCCGACCGGCTCGGCGCGAGCGCGGTGCTGCTCGGCCACACCCGGGACGACCAGGCTGAAACCGTCCTGCTGGGCCTCGCCCGCGGCTCCGGCATCCGCTCGCTGTCCGGCATGGCCGAGGTCTCCGGCGGCCCCGGACGCACCGGCCGCTACCGCCGGCCCTTCCTCCACATCGACCGGCAGACCGCCCGCAAGGCCTGCATGGTCCAGTCGCTGCCCGTCTGGGACGACCCGCACAACGCCGACCCCGCGTACACCCGCTCCCGGCTGCGCCACGAGGGACTGCCCGCCCTGGAGAAGGCGCTCGGCAAGGGGGTCGTCGAGGCGCTCGCCCGGACCGCCCAGCTCTCGCGCGACGACGCCGACGCCCTGGACGCCTGGGCCGCCGAGGCCGAGTCCTCCGTCCGCGACGAGCTCGGCCAGCTGGAGTGCGCCAAGCTCTACGCCCTGCCCCCGGCCGTCCGCCGCCGGGTGCTGCGCAGGGCCGTGGTCGCGGCCGGTTCCCCCGCCGGCTCGCTGTTCGCGCGGCACATCGAGGAAGTCGACCGGCTCATCACCGGCTGGCGCGGTCAGGGCGCCATCAATCTGCCCGGCCGGGTCGAGGCCCAGCGCCAGGGTGGCAGACTTGTCATCCGGCAGGGCTGAAGGTGCTGAATCACGGCCGAGCCTGACGGGGCGCCCCCGGCGGGCCCGGCCGACAACGAAAGTGATGCGGGTGGACGAGAAGGACATGGGCGCCGACCTCAAGTCGGTGCTCATCACCAAGGAAGAGATCGACGCGAAGCTGGCCGAGCTGGCCGCGAAGATCGACGCGGAGTACGCGGGCAAGGACCTGCTCATCGTCGGTGTCCTCAAGGGCGCGGTGATGGTGATGGCGGACCTGGCGCGCGCCTTGTCCACCCCGCTGACCATGGACTGGATGGCGGTGTCCTCCTACGGCGCCGGGACCCAGTCCTCCGGCGTCGTGCGGATCCTCAAGGACCTGGACACCGACATCAAGGACAAGCACGTCCTGATCGTCGAGGACATCATCGACTCGGGCCTGACGCTGTCCTGGCTGCTGTCGAACCTGGGCTCCCGCCAGCCGGCCTCCCTGCAGGTGGTCACGCTGCTGCGCAAGCCCGAGGCCGCCAAGGTCGCCATCGACGTCAAGTGGGTCGGCTTCGACATCCCGAACGAATTCGTCGTCGGGTACGGCCTCGACTACGCGGAGAAGTACCGCAACCTGCCGTTCGTCGGGACGCTCGCCCCGCACGTGTACGGCGGCTGAGGGTCCTGACGGGGCCCCGGGGACGCCCGGTCGGATCCGGGGAACCCTGGGGCCTTTCCCGCCGTTGGAGGAGGAAGGCGGGTCTGTCAGCCGTCCCACAGGGCAGCGGGTGACAATACAGGGGTACATTCCGAAGAACAGTCTTTATTCACAGCAGCATTTACCTACGGGCAGGAGGGACGGGGCGATCACCGCCCCGTATGGATGGACGTGAAGCGATACTTCCGTGGGCCAGTCGTGTGGATCGTGCTGGCCGTCCTCGCCGTGGTCGTGTTGATGAATGTCGTCGGCTCCGGCGGCGGCTACAAGTCGGTGGACACCAGCGAGGTCATCAAGGCGATCAACACCGACAAGGTGGCGACGGCCAGTCTGACCACCGGTGACTCCCAGCTGATCAAGATCGAGCTCAAGGACGGCCAGAAGCTCGACGGCAACAGCGGGACCAAGTTCCAGGCCAACTACATCGGTGACCAGGGCGTCGCGCTCGCCGCGAAGCTCCAGGACAAGTACGAGGCCGGCCAGATCACCAAGGGCTACAAGGTCTCGCCCGACAAGACCAGCCCGTTCCTGAGCGTGCTGTTCTCGCTCCTGCCCTTCGTCCTCATCGTCGTGGTCTTCCTGTTCCTGATGAACCAGATGCAGGGCGGCGGCTCCCGGGTGATGAACTTCGGCAAGTCCAAGGCCAAGCTGATCACCAAGGACACCCCGAAGACGACGTTCGCCGACGTGGCGGGCTCGGACGAGGCCGTCGAGGAGCTCCACGAGATCAAGGAGTTCCTCCAGGAGCCGGCCAAGTTCCAGGCCGTCGGTGCCAAGATCCCCAAGGGCGTGCTGCTGTACGGCCCGCCCGGCACCGGCAAGACCCTGCTGGCGCGCGCCGTCGCGGGCGAGGCGGGCGTCCCGTTCTACTCGATCTCCGGTTCCGACTTCGTCGAGATGTTCGTCGGTGTCGGTGCCTCGCGGGTCCGTGACCTGTTCGAGCAGGCCAAGGCCAACGCCCCGGCGATCGTCTTCGTCGACGAGATCGACGCGGTCGGCCGCCACCGCGGCGCCGGCCTCGGCGGCGGTCACGACGAGCGCGAGCAGACCCTGAACCAGCTGCTCGTCGAGATGGACGGCTTCGACGTCAAGGGCGGCGTCATCCTGATCGCCGCCACCAACCGCCCCGACATCCTGGACCCGGCGCTGCTGCGTCCCGGCCGCTTCGACCGGCAGATCGCCGTCGACCGCCCGGACATGCAGGGCCGTCTGGAGATCCTCAAGGTCCACCAGAAGGGCAAGCCGGTCGCCCCGGACGTCGACCTCGCGGCCGTCGCCCGCCGCACCCCCGGCTTCACCGGCGCCGACCTGTCGAACGTGCTGAACGAGGCCGCGCTGCTGACCGCGCGCTCGGACCGCAAGCTCATCGACAACCAGATGCTGGACGAGGCGATCGACCGCGTGGTGGCGGGCCCGCAGAAGCGGACCCGGATCATGTCCGACAAGGAGAAGAAGATCACCGCGTACCACGAGGGCGGTCACGCCCTGGTCGCGGCGGCCTCCCCGAACTCCGACCCGGTCCACAAGATCACGATCCTGTCCCGCGGCCGGGCCCTGGGCTACACCATGGTCCTGCCGGACGAGGACAAGTACTCCACCACGCGCAACGAGATGCTCGACCAGCTGGCGTACATGCTGGGCGGCCGCGCGGCCGAGGAGCTGGTCTTCCACGACCCGACCACGGGCGCCGCGAACGACATCGAGAAGGCCACGGCCACCGCCCGCGCGATGGTCACCCAGTACGGCATGACCGAGCGCCTCGGCGCGATCAAGTTCGGCGGGGACAACACCGAGCCGTTCCTGGGCCGCGAGATGGCGCACCAGCGCGACTACTCGGAAGAGGTCGCGGCGCTGGTCGACGAAGAGGTCAAGAAGCTCATCGAGACCGCGCACAACGAGGCCTGGGAGATCCTCGTCGAGAACCGTGACGTCCTCGACAACCTGGTCCTCGCGCTGCTGGAGAAGGAGACCCTCGGCAAGGAGGAGATCGCCGAGATCTTCTCGACGGTCGTCAAGCGTCCGGCCCGCCCCGCGTGGACCGGCTCGGCCCGCCGCACCCCCTCCACCCGCCCGCCGGTGCTCTCGCCGAAGGAGCTCCAGCTGACCAACTCCGCGAACGGCGCGACGGCCGGTACGTCGCCCGTGAGCACGGAGAAGGGCATCGAGGTCGGCCCGGAGGACGGCGCCGGTCTCTGACCGCGCCCGACGCCGAGCCCACGGCCCGGAATGGATGCCGCGCCCCCCATGGTTCTAGCCTTGGGGGGCGCGGCACTTTTCAGCGGCCGCGAAGGAAGACAGGAACGAGGCACAGATGACCGACCCGGTGACCCTGGACGGCGAGGGCACGATCGGCGAGTTCGACGAGAAGCGCGCCGAGGCTGCCATCCGTGAGCTGCTCATTGCGGTCGGCGAGGACCCGGACCGCGAGGGCCTCCTGGAGACCCCCGCCCGGGTGGCGCGGGCGTACAAGGAGATATTCGCCGGCCTGTGGCAGAAGCCCGAAGAGGTCCTGACCACGACGTTCGACCTCGGCCACGACGAGATGGTGCTGGTCAAGGACATCGAGGTCATGTCCAGCTGCGAGCACCACCTGGTGCCCTTCCACGGGGTGGCCCACGTCGGCTACATCCCCTCCACCTCCGGCAAGATCACGGGCCTGTCGAAGCTGGCCCGCCTGGTGGACGTCTTCGCCCGCCGCCCGCAGGTGCAGGAACGACTCACCACGCAGATCGCGGACTCCCTGATGGAGATCCTGGAGCCGCGCGGGGTGATCGTGGTCGTGGAGTGCGAGCACATGTGCATGACCATGCGCGGCGTCCGCAAGCCCGGCGCGAAGACCATCACCTCGGCCGTCCGCGGCCAGCTCCGCGACATCGCCACCCGCAACGAGGCAATGAGCCTGATCATGGCCCGGTAGTGGGCCGGATCGAGGATGCCGCCTGGGAGCCCCTGAGCCAGGACGTGGCGCGCACCCTGGCACTCGTCCTGAGCGAGGACACCGCGGCCCACCGCGCCTACCGGGCGCAGCTGCCGCACACGCAGATGGCGCCGGGCTGCACCTGCCCCTGCGGCAGCGTGCACCTGCGGGTGGACGAGGAGGCCGCGGCGCCGGCGCCGCCCGCGGACCGTCCCGTGGTGGCGTCCCGCCTGGTACGGGCCCCCTCGGGCCTGTACCTCGGTGAGGCCCTGGTCTTCGCCTGGGGCGGGGGATACCTGGACGAGCTGGAGCTCGCGCTCTGGGAGGACCCGGCCCTGCTGGAGCGCCCGCTGTGGCAGCAGCTCGTCCCGGACGGGGAAGGGCCCGCCGGAGCCTAGGCGCGGGCGGTGGCCTTGCCCTGGTCGTCGTCGTCGGGGAGTTTGCAGACGTGCTCCAGGAACAGGGCCGCGGCGACCACGGCCGCGCCGGCGACGACCGCGGCGGCGGCGTAGACGGCCTGGTCGCGGCGGGCCGGGACCTCGGTGAGGCCGGCCAGCAGCAAGAACGCGCCCGTGCCGCCGTACATGCCGGACACCAGGGCCGCGACCAGGGCGCTGGCCTGGGCGAACACCACCGCCCGGGCCGCCATCAGGGGCTCGACGCCCTTCGCACCGGGCCGCCGCTCCCGCTGGGCCTTCAGCCGGGACCGCAGCGACAGGCCCGTGGCCAGCAGCACGGCGGCGATGGCCGCCAGCACGACGGGCGCCGCCAGCGGCACGCCCGGCAGGGTCCCGTACGCGTTCCACAGCTGGGCACCCGCCCAGGAGAGCACACCGGCGATCACGAAGATGCCGGCGAGGACGCCCAGCCGAAGTTGCTTCACTTGAACCCGTACCCCGTTCCCGATCGACGCCGCGGCTCCAGGCTAAGACTATTCGGGCAGGCGGAGTTCCAGGTCCGGGCGGTGGGTGACGCCGGCCGGCCCGAGGCCGGTCAGGAGGGGCGCGACCGGGCCGTGGCCGGGGAGGGCGGCGTCGGGGTCGACGTCCAGCCAGGGGGCCAGGACGAAGGCGCGCAGGTGGGCGCGGGGGTGGGGGAGGGTGAGGACCGGGTCGGCGCTGACCACGTCGGCGTAGCTGATGATGTCGACGTCGATCGTGCGCGGGCCCCAGTGCTCCTCGCGGACCCGGTCGAAGGCCTCCTCCACCGCGTGCGCCCGCTCCAGGAGCGAGGACGGCGGCAGGGTGGTCTTGATGATCACGACGGCGTTGAAGTACGCGGGCTGCGAGCCCGGCTCCACGCCCCACGGCTCGGTCTCGTAGACCGGGGAGACGGCCTTGACCCGCAGGCCGGGGGTGTCGCCCAGCGCGTCGACGGCGCCCTGGAGGGTCTCCAGGCGGTTGCCGAGGTTCGAGCCGAGGGCGACGACGGCCAGCCGGGGGTTGGACAGGGTGGAGTCGGCCGCGTCGACGGTCTCCACGACCGACGCGGGTACGGGCTGGACGGTGGGGTCGCTCTGGCCGTGGTTCACGCTCGGCTCCGGGTGATCGTGATGGTCACGTCGTCGAACGGGACGGTGATGGGGGCGTCGGGTTTGTGGACGACGACCTCCACCTGCGCCACCGCCTCGTGCTTCAGGCACCGCTCGGCGATCCGCTCCGCGAGGGTCTCGATCAGGTCGACGGGCTCGCCCCGGACCACGTCCACGACCTCCTCGGCCACGACGCCGTAGTGGACCGTCTTGGCGAGGTCGTCACCGGCGGCGGCGGGGCGGGTGTCCAGGTGCAGCACCAGGTCGACGATGAAGGTCTGGCCCTCCTCGCGCTCCCGGGGAAAGACGCCGTGGTGCCCGCGGGCCTTCAGCCCGCGCAGCGTGATTCGATCCACGCCCATCACTCCTGCTCTCGTAGTGCTTCCGGCCCCGGGGCTCCCCGGCGCCATGGCTGCGCCGAGTGCGGTCGGCGTCGTCCAGCTTCGAATCTACCTGCGAGAAACCCCCGCTCCCGCCCGCGGGGGCCTCAGGCGTCGTCCTCGGCGTCCTCGTCGGACTCCGTGAGCACGGGAGAACCGTGGTGGGACCACAGGCGCCACCCCTCGGATGTGCGTCGGAACACATTCGTGGCGACGACGAGCTGGCCGACGAGCGGACCGAGGTCCTGGCCGTCCTCGGCGGGCCCGCCGCTGAGGATGTTCTCCGTGCAGGTGACGATCGCCGCGTCGCCGATCACCGTCACCTTGGTGTCGGTGAGGAAGAACTGGATGTAGTCCGTGTGGGACATGATCAGCGCGTAGCTGCGGAGCACCTCGCCGCGCCCGGTGAGCACCGGCCAGCCCGGGTGGACGCAGGAGATCTCGTCGTCGAGCCAGAGCCCCGACAGCGTGTCGAAGTCCCCCTGCTCCATGGCCTCGTAGAAGGCCGTGTTGGTCTCTTCGACCGCCTCGGTGTCGGTACGGCTCACTGTTCCCCTTCCCTCCGGATCACCGTGCTCCTTCCACGGCGCGCGCGACGCGAACCGCGTCCGCCGTGGCCCGTACCTCGTGGACCCGGACCGCCCAGGCGCCCTCGTGGGCGGCGATGGCGGAGACGGCGGCGGTGGCCGCGTCGCGCTCGCGGGCGGGCGGCGGGGCGCTGCCGCGGTCGCCGGCCAGGACGCGCCCCAGGAAGCGCTTGCGGGAGGCGGCGACCAGCAGCGGGAAGCCCAGCGCGCGCAGGGCGCCCAGGTGGGCGACGAGGGCCAGGTCGTGTTCGGCCTGCTTGGCGAAGCCCAGGCCGGGGTCGACGACGAGCCGCTCGGGCGCGATGCCGCCGGCCACGACGGCGTCGATCCGGGTCCGCAGCTCGGCGGTGACCTCGGCCACCACGTCGTCGTAGACGGCGAGGGCGTTCATGTTCTCGCTGAAGCCGCGCCAGTGCATGACGACGAACGGGACCTCGGCGGCGGCGACGGCCGGGATCATGCCGGGGTCGGCGAGGCCCCCGCTGACGTCGTTGACCAGCGCCGCACCGGCGGCGACGGCCTGCTCGGCGACGGCGGCGCGCATGGTGTCCACGGAGACGGTGACGCCCTCGGAGGCCAGTCCGCGCACGACGGGGACGACCCGGCGCAGCTCCTCCTCGGCGTCCACCCGGGTGGCGCCCGGACGGGTGGACTCGCCGCCGACGTCCACCAGGTCGGCGCCCTGCGCGACCAGGTCGAGCCCGCGCTTGACCGCGGCGGTGGTGTCGAACCAGCGGCCGCCGTCGGAGAAGGAGTCGGGGGTGACGTTGACGACGCCCATGACCGCGCAGCGGTCCCAATCCGGCAGGCCTGTGACTCGACCCCTGACGGCGGGTCCGCGCATCGTGTTCATGGGTTCAAGGGTAGGGCTGTCGTACGAACGACAGGGCCCCGGCCGCCCCCGGCGGTGGCCGGGCGGGGCGGTCGGGGCCCTGTCGTGCATACGCTCGTACGTCGGCCGTTACGCGGCCTGCACCTCGCGCTCGGCCTGGCCGGGCACCTTGGTGACGGTGTCCTGGTGGGCGCACTCGCGCACCGGCTTGGGCCGGCGGCGGCTCTCGAACAGCCGGGGCAGGGCCAGCGTGACGAAGCCCTCGGCCTGCATGGCGGCGAAGCCGATGCGGGGCAGGTCGCGGGTGGCGCGGAAGACCACGAAGCGGGGCTCCCAGCGGGGCTGGAACTTGGCGTTGAACTTGTACAGCGACTCGATCTGGAACCAGCGCGAGAGGAACACCAGCAGGCTGCGCCAGGCGCGCAGGACCGGGCCGGCGCCGATCTTCTCGCCGCGGGCGAGGGCGGAGCGGAACATCGCGAAGTTCAGCGAGACGCGCTCGATGCCGAGGTCGGGGGCGGCCTGCAGGGAGGCGACGATCAGCAGCTCGTTCATGCCCGGGTCGGCGGCGCGGTCGCGGCGCATCAGCTCCAGCGACATGCCGTCCTTGCCCCACGGCACGAAGTGCTGGATGGCCTTGAGGTCGCCGAAGGGGCTGGTGTCGCCCTCCTCGACGCGGTGGGCGGTGGCGATCACGCAGTCGCCGTCGCCGGGGTCGCCGATGCGGCCGAGCGCCATCGAGAAGCCGCGCTCGGTGTCCGTGCCGCGCCAGGCCTCGGCGGCGCCGCGGACGGCGGTCAGCTCCTCCTCGGTCAGCTCGCTGACCCGGCGGACCTTGGTGGTGTAGCCGTTGCGCTCGATGCGCTTGACCATCTGGCGGACGTTGCGCATCGGGCGGCCCGACAGCGAGAAGTCTTTGACGTCGACGATCGCCTCGTCGCCGAGTTCCAGGGCGTCCAGGCCGGTCTCGCGGGTCCACACCTCGCCGCCGGTCTCGCTGCAGCCCATGACGGCCGGGGTCCAGGAGTGGGCCTTGGCCTCCTCCATGAAGCGCTCGATGGCGCCGGGCCAGGCCTCGACGTCGCCGATCGGGTCGCCGGAGGCGAGCATCACACCGGAGACGACGCGGTAGGTGACGGCGGCCTTGCCGCTGGGGGAGAAGACCACGGCCTTGTCGCGGCGCAGCGCGAAGTGGCCGAGGGAGTCGCGGCGGCCGTGCTTGGCCAGCAGCTCGCGCAGCTTGGCCTCGTCGTCCGAGGTCAGCCGGGCGGCCGGGTGCTCGGGGCGGAAGGCCAGGTAGATGGTGGTCAGGGCGGTCAGCATGCCGAGGGAGCCGAGGGACCAGCCGACGATCCAGTCGGCGCGGCCGCCGTCGTAGGCGACGGGGCCCTCGATGCCGACGAGGCCGTACAGCACGTGCGCCAGCTGCTCGTACAGGCCCGGGTCGCCCACGATCTTGCTGGGGTGGGCGTTGACGATGACCAGGCCGAGGCTGATGGAGAAGGCGCTCATCAGCACGAAGTTGGCCAGGGCCTTCCAGCGGCTGCGCGGGTCGGGCAGGGCCTTGAATTCACCCTGATGGCGCAGCAGGAGCGCCAGCAGCGCGGCGGCGATGGCCACGCCGATGAAGGAGTGCCGGTACCAGAACTGCGCCACGGCGCCGATGGGCAGCAGCAGGACGGCGGCGCGCCAGGCGCGGCGCTTGCGGCGCTTGAGGCCGTGGGCGAGCAGGAGCAGCAGGACGCCCGCGCAGATGGTGACGGCGGCCGCCATGGGCCGCGTCGAGCCGGGGATGACCTCGGCGATCGCGCGGACCTTGCTGTGGTTGAACCGCGGGATGATGCCCGCGGCGATGTCCATCAGGCCGACGAGAGTGACGGCCGTACCGACCAGACTGGGGACGCGCTCCGGCCGTGGTCCGCTGAGGATTCGGCGGACCCTGGTCGGAACCTGTCCGGACTTATCGCCATCTATCCTGCTAGACATCGCTTCCCGTTGCTCCGCGAGAGATCATGTGGCCGAAGGCCGCTACAGCCTCCGGTGTGTGCGTCCCTTAGGACGACGGCAAGGGGCGGCGGGTTCACTCATGCTCCGGAAAAAACTCGCCCTGCCATCAGAAAGTCTGCGGAACACTCATGGGTCTCACGAGTAATACGGTCCTGATCATCGCGATCGTGGTCGGTGTGGCGCTGTTCGCGGCCACGATCTGGCTCTGGCCGAAGCTGTCGGGCCGTACGTGGCGCGCGGTGACGGGCCGGATCGGGCTGCTGCTCGCGACGCAGCTGGCGCTGTTCTCGGCGATCGGCCTGGCGGCCAACAAGTCCTTCCTGTTCTACGGGTCCTGGGCCGACCTCTTCGGCCAGCAGACCGAGATGGGCAAGGTCGTGGACCACTCCATGAGCAGCAAGGACATCAAGGTCGTCGACAAGCAGCACCTGGACGTGCCGGGCGGGACCAAGCCGCAGGTCGGCGGGCAGATCCTCAAAGTGGCCATAACGGGGCAGAAGTCGAAGATAACCAGCCCGGGCTACGTCTGGCTGCCGCCGGAGTACTTCCAGCCGCAGTACAAGGACAAGAACTTCCCCGCCTCCATCGTCCTGACGGGCTACCCGGGCACGGCGGAAAACCTGATCAAAGGGCTGAACTACCCCATGACGGCCTTCAAGCAGGCCAAGGCGGGCAAGATGAAGCCGATGATCCTGGTCATGCTCCGCCCGACCGTCGCGCCCCCGCGGGACACCGAGTGCGTGGACATACCCAACGGGCCGCAGACCGAGACCTTCTTCGGCGTGGACCTGCCCCAGGCCATCACCGACACCTTCCGCGTCGGCAAGCAGCCCGAGAACATGGGCTTCATCGGCAACTCCACGGGCGGCTACTGCGCCCTGAAGATCGCTCTGCACTACCCCAGGACCTTCGGCGCCGCCGCGGGTCTGTCGGCGTACTACGAGGCTCCGGACGACCCGACGACGGGCAACCTGTTCATGGGCGACGACAAGCTCAAGAAGCGCGCCGACGTCCTGTACAGCCTGCAGCACAAGGCCCCGGCCGGTACGTCGTTCCTGGTGACCAGCAGCGAGCAGGGTGAGCCGAACATCACCGACACCCGCAAGTTCATCAAGGGCGTCAAGAGCCCCGACCGGGTCTCGTCGATCATCCTTCCCAGCGGTGGCCACAACTTCAACACCTGGCGCCGCGAGATCCCGCCGATGCTCGTGTGGATGAGCGGCCGGATCCACGCCTGAGCCGACGCCTGACGCCGCGGGGCGTCAGGCGTCGTCGCGCCGGTGGGCCCGGCGCAGGGCCCGGTGGACGCCCTGCGGCGTCAGGACACCGGCCACGGCGCCCGTGGCCGGGTCCGTGACGGCGATCCGGCCGGCGTCCTCCTGGAGCAGCAGCGCGAGCGCCTGCCGCAGCGAGGCGCCCAGCTCCACCGACGCCGCCGGTGCGGCCCCGTCCGCCGGCTCCAGGTCGGCCGGCTCCACCGGCGTCACCGCCAGCCGCTTCAGACCCCGGTCGGCGCCCACGAACGAGGCCACGTACGGGGTGGCCGGCGCCCCGAGCACCTCGGCCGGGGTCGCGAACTGCTCGATGGTCCCCGAGCCGTAGACGGCGATCCGGTCGCCGAGCCGGACCGCCTCCTCCAGGTCGTGCGTGACCAGCAGGATCGTCTTGCGCACCGACTGCTGCAGGGCCAGGAACTCGTTCTGCAGCCGCTCGCGCACCACCGGGTCCACCGCCCCGAACGGCTCGTCCATCAGCAGCACCGGCGGATCGGCCGCGAGCGCGCGGGCCACGCCGACGCGCTGGCGCTGGCCGCCCGACAACTGCCGCGGGTAGCGGTCGCCGTGGACGGCCGGGTCCAGCCCGACGAGCTCCAGCAGTTCGGCCGCCCGCGCCCGGGCCCGGGCCTTGGGGGTGCCGATCAGCTGCGGCACCGTGGCCGTGTTCTCCAGCACCGTCTTGTGCGGGAACAGGCCCACCTGCTGGATGACGTACCCGATGTGGCGGCGCAGCTCGACGGGGTCCGCCTCGGCGATGTCGCGGCCGTCCAGCAGGACGCGGCCCTCGGTCGGCTCGATCAGCCGGTTCACCATCTTCATGGTGGTGGTCTTGCCGCAGCCCGACGGGCCCACGAGGGTGACCAGTTCGCCCTCGGCCACCTCGAAGGACAGGTCCTCGACCGCCGTCGTCCCGTCGGGGTAGCGCTTGGTCACGTGCTCGAATCGGATCATCCACCCATCCTTGCGTACGCGCGGGGGTGACGTGTGACGGAAGTGTTACCCGTGTGCGAAGGGAACCGGCCGGTGTCGGGGGACCGGGTTAGGGTCGAGGGGTACGCACGTTCGGGGTGAGGAGCGGCATGGCCGGGCGCAGCAGTTGCCTGGTGGCGAACGACTGGTTCTGCTGGGAGTACGTCACCTCCCGCAGCCAGGAGCTGACCGACGCCACCCTCCAGCACGTGTGGATCACCGCGGTCTCGGTCGTGATCGGCGTCCTCGTCTCCGTGCCGCTGGCGCTGCTCGCCCGCCGCGGGCGGCGCTGGGCGGGGCCCGTGCTGGCGCTGACGACGCTGCTCTACACGATCCCCTCGCTCGCCATGTTCTCGCTGCTGCTGCCGGTGTTCGGGCTGTCCGCGGCCGTCGTGGTGACCGGGCTGGTGCTGTACTCGCTGACCATCCTCGTGCGCAACGTCATGGCCGGGCTGGACGCCGTACCGGACGACGTCAAGGAGGCGGCGCGGGGCATGGGCTACGGGCCCCTGCGCATGCTGTGGCAGGTCGAACTGCCGCTGGCGCTGCCCGCCCTGCTCGCCGGGATCCGGATCGCCACGGTCTCCACGGTGGCGCTGACCACCGTCGGCGCCATCGTCGGCAAGGGCGGGCTGGGCAACCTGATCGCCCCGGCCGTGACCAGCTCGTTCAAGGCGCAGGTGCTCACCGCATCGGTGCTGTGCGTACTGCTCGCCCTGGTGGCGGACGTGGCGCTGCTCGCGGTGCAGCGGCTGCTGACGCCCTGGACGCGTGCGGCGAAGGGGGCCTGAGCCATGGGTGGCGGAGTGCTGGGCGGGGCCTGGGACTGGTTGGCGGACGGGGCCAACTGGTCCGGCGAGAGCGGTGTGTGGCACCGGCTCGCCGAACACGTGTACGTCAGCGGGCTGGCCCTGGCCCTCGCCTGCGCGGTGGCGCTGCCGGTCGGGCTGTGGCTCGGGCACCTGGGCCGGGGCGGGGCCCTGGCCGTCAACATCTCCAACGTGGGCCGGGCCGTGCCCGTCTTCGCCGTGCTGGCGCTGTTCATGGTCTCGCCGCTGCGCAACGCCGGCTACGTGCCGACCGTGGTCGCGCTGGTGCTGTTCGCCGTGCCGCCGCTGCTGACCAACGCCTACGTCGGGCTGCGCGAGGTGGACCGCTCGGTGGTCGAGGCGGCCCGGGGCATGGGCATGTCCGGCGGCCAGTTGTTCCGCCGGGTGGAGCTGCCGCTGGCCTGGCCGCTGGTGATGACCGGCCTGCGCTCCGCCGCCGTCCAGGTCGTCGCGACGGCGACGATCGCCGCCATGGTCGGCCAGGGCGGGCTCGGCCGGATCATCACGGCCGGCTTCAACACGTACAACACCCCGCAGGTCGTGGCGGGTGCCCTGCTGGTGGCGCTGCTCGCCCTGCTGGTCGAGGGCGTGCTGGTGGCCGCCGACCGGCTGCTGTCGCCGCTGCGCCCCGCCTCTCTTCGAACGGAGCAGTCATGAGATCGAGTTCGACCCGTACGCTGATCGCCTCGCTGGGCGCGCTGACGCTGGGCGTGGTGCTGACGGCGTGCGGCGGCGAGAGCCTGGAGCAGTCGAAGGAGGGCACCGGCACCGGCTCCACCACCCCCGCCTCCGGCGGTGCGAAGGGCAAGCTGGTGGTCGGCGCGGCCGGCTTCACCGAGTCGAACGTCCTCGCGGAGCTGTACGCGCAGCTGCTGCGGTCCGAGGGGTACTCGACGTCGATCACCACGGTGAACAACCGCGAGCTGTACGAACCCGCCCTGGAGAAGGGCGAGATCGACGTCGTCCCGGAGTACGCGGCCACGCTCGCGGAGTTCCTCAACGCCAAGGTGAACGGCCCCAAGGCGCCGACCGACGCGCCGGTCGCCTCCAGCGACGTCGCCTCGACGGTGGCGGGGCTGGAGAAGCTGGCGGGACCGCTGGGGTTGAAGGCGCTGCCGGCCGGTCAGGCGGTGGATCAGAACGCCTTCGCGGTCAGCCGGGAATTCGCCGAGAAGAACAAGCTGAAGACGCTTTCCGATCTTGGCGCGTCGGGACTGAAGGTGAAGATCGCGGCGGGAGACGAATGCGCCGTCCGCCCCTTCTGCGCGCCGGGATTGAAGAAGACATACGGAATCGATGTTTCCGGTGTGGACCCCAAGGGCGTCGGAACGCCGCAGGCCAAGCAGGCGGTGAAGGACGGGGTCGACCAGCTGGTGCTGACCACGACCACGGACGCCACGCTGGAGCAGTACGGGCTGGTGCTGCTGGAGGACGACAAGAAGCTCCAGAACGCCGACAACGTACTGCCCGTGGTCAACGCCAAGGACGCGGGCGCACCGGAGATCGCGGCGGCGCTGGACCGGCTCACCAAGGTGCTGACGACGGCCGACCTGGCCGACCTCAACCGCAAGGTGGACGCGGAGCGGGCGAAGCCTGCCGATGTCGCGAAGACGTATCTGGAGGCGAAGGGGTTGCTGAAGAAGGGGTAAAGAGAGTTGACGGCCCGTCGATTTCTCCGGCGGCGGCTCGCCGATACCCGATCGATGGCGAAATGAGGCGTAACCGCCCGGCAACAGATTGCCGGGCGGTCACCCCATCGGGTGCGTACGCCCTGTAAATTTCAGGCCATGCCCCGTGGACGCCACCGCAATCCTGAACCCCTGCACCGGCTGCTCACGCCGACGGCCGTCGCCGGTGTGTCCATAGCCGGCGCCGCTGTCGCCTGGCTGTTCGCGGAACCGATTCCGCTACGGCTGCTCGTGGCGCTGACCGCGGCCGCCGGGGTCACCGGCGCCGTGGTCATGCGGTCCTGGGACCGCGCCGCCGGGCGCCGGGTCTCGGAACTGGCCCGGGAACGCGTCAAGGACGAGTGGCGGACCGAGGAGCGCATCGCCGAGCTGGAGAGCGACCTGGAGGAGGCCCGGCAGCTGCGCGCCAAGCTGGACGCCAAGCTCCGGGCCAAGCGGGTGGAACTCGCCGGGCTGCGCGGGGAGCACGCGGCGCTGCTGCGGCGGTACGCGACCGCCGAGACCGAGCGGGCCAGCGCCCTGGAGGGCCGCCGCCTCGCCATCGAGGCCAAGAACCCCTCCTCGGCGAAGGCGCTCCCGGCGGTCTCGGAGGACCGCACCTCCAGCGGCGCCCCCACCAGCAAGGGCTACGCCCGGGCGCATGCGGCCCTGGCCGCCCTGGCACGCAAGGCGTCCCAGGCCGAGGCGCAGGCGGCCGCCCGGACCGCCGTCG
>NZ_JAJAUY010000114.1 GCF_020532625.1 Streptomyces antimicrobicus
CGCCGAGCGCCGCGTCTCGGCGCCGGTGCGGATCGCCGACGCCCAGGCGGTCCGGCTGCTGCGGCCCGGCGACCGGGTCGACGTGGTGGCGGCCGAGCGGGACGGGCCTGCGAGGGTGGTCGCCGCCGAGGCCGAGGTCGTCCAGGTGCCCGCGGCGCAGGAGAGCGCGGCGCAGGAGGACGCGGCGGACGGCGGCGCGCTGGTCGTGCTGGCCGTGCCCCGGGAGACCGCGCGGGAGCTCGTCGGAGCGGGAGCCGTGGCACGCCTGGCGGTGACCCTGTGCTGACGCCGAATCGAACCGACGGACGATCAGGTCAGCTGATCGCAGGCCTCGATTGGACAACGAGGGTCCGGACTGCCGTAGCTTTCGGAACCGTTGGTTCCAGGTTTCGTCCGACCGTCGGACACGAAGAGAGGCAGATCGGTGAGCCAGAAGAAGGAGAGCGTCCTGGCAGGGTTCAAGGCGTTCCTCATGCGGGGGAACGTCGTGGACCTCGCGGTCGCCGTGGTCATCGGCGCCGCGTTCACGAACATCGTGAACTCCATCGTCAAGGGGATCATCAACCCCCTCGTCGGCGCGATCGGCACCAAGGACCTCGACCATTACTCGTCCTGCCTGAAGGCCCCGTGCCGGACGAACGCCGCGGGCGAGGTGGTCTCCGGCGTGCCGATCATGTGGGGTTCGGTGCTGAGCGCCACGCTCAGCTTCCTGATCACCGCCGCGGTCGTGTACTTCCTGATGGTCCTGCCGATGGCGAAGTACCTGGCGCGGGTGGAGGCCCGGCGCAAGGCACGGGAGGGCGTGGCGGAAACCGTCGCGGTCACCGAGCTGGAGGTGCTCAAGGAGATCCGCGACCACCTGGTGGCGCAGCGTGGCGGCGAGCACGACCAGCGCACCCGGGTGTAGCGGCGGCGGGCCCGCGGGCCCGCACCGCCGCGGCGGCTCAGAGGTGGTGGGGCGGCTTCTCGTCTAGGAAGCGGGCCAGGTCGGCGGCGCTGTCGCCGGAGGACGGCCGCTCGCCCCACCCCCGGTCCGTGTCGTCCGAGGACTGCTGGTCCAGCGGATCGTCGAAGTCCAGCTTGGGCATCGGACGGGTGCCGGGCTTCGGCTGGCGCGGGCCGGGGGCGGTGCTCATGCCTCCAGGGTACGGCGACCCGCCCCGGAGCCCTTCCGGCCGCCCCCGGGCATACAGCGGCCTGCCACGCCGGGGCCTGCCGCGCGGCGGCCGGCCGTACGGGGAGCCCGTCGGCCGGGGCCCGGCTGTGCGGGGCCCGTGCGCGCGGAGCCCGGCTGTGCAGGGCCCGTTTGTGCGGAGCCCGAGCGCGCGGAGCCCGGCTGTGCAGTGTGCGGAGCCCGGCTGTGCGCGGCCCCGCTCCGTGATGGTGCGGTCCGGCCGGTACTGCGTCGGATCAGCGAGCGCGGGACGCGGCGTCGCCCCCTGCGCGGCGGCCTACCCGGAGGTCCGACCGGTGGCCGGGCCGAAGGTCTGACCGGTGCCTACCCGGAGGCCCGACCGGAGGCCCGGCCGAAGGTCCGACCGGTGGCCTGCCCGAAGGTCTGACCCCGGTGCCTACCCGAAGGTCCGCCCGGTGGCCGAGCCGAAGGTCCGCCCGGTGGCCCGGCCGAAGGTCTGACCGGTGGCTTGCGAGGGGGTCCTGGGGCGTCCTGCGTGACGGTGGGCATGGCGTGTCCTGACACATCGAGACAGTGATGCTCCAGGCTCCGTTCCGCGGGGGTGGCCGCGGTAGGGGCGAACCTCGCGGGGGGCCGGGCCAAGGGCCCGGTGAGCCTGGTGCGTTGGTCGGGGCCGCTCGGGGCACGCGGGCGGCCGCGGGCCGCGCGCCTCGGCTGCCGGCCGGCGTGGCGCTGGTGTGCTGGGCGGTATGGCATACCTACCGATGACCGCCCGCAGTCGCGACGAGGCGCACCGCGCGGCGACACCCCTGGAGCTGTTCTTCGACCTGTGCTTCGTCGTGGCCGTGGCGCAGGCCGGCCGGCAGCTGGTGCACGCGCTCGCCGAGGACCACATCGGCGCCGGGATCACGGGCTACCTGTTCGTGTTCTTCGGGGTGTGGTGGGCGTGGATGAACTTCACCTGGTTCGCCTCCGCCTACGACATCGACGACGTGCCGTACCGGCTGGCGACACTGGTGCAGATCGCCGGGGTGCTGGTGTACTCGGCCGGGATCCCGCGTGCCTTCAACGACACCGACTGGACGGTCGCGGTCGTCGGCTACCTGGTGATGCGGGTCGCGCTGACGTTCCAGTGGCTGCGGGCCGCCGGCGGGGAGGAGGGCGGGGCGCGGCGGTGCGCGCTGACGTACGCGGTCGGGCTGGTGGTCTGCCAGGCGGGCTGGGTGGCCCTGCTGTGGGCGCCGGAGGGCAGCGAGCGGTGGCTGTTCGTGGTGCTGGTGGTGGCCGAGCTGCTGGTGCCGGTGGTCGCCGAGCGGCACCACCAGACGCCGTGGCACCCGCACCACATCGCCGAGCGGTACGGCCTGTTCACCATCATCGTGCTCGGCGAGACGGTCGCGGCGAGCACCGTGGCCGTGCAGTCGGCGCTCGACGAGCACGAGGCGCTGGACGTGCTGCTGCCCATCGCGGCGGGCGGGCTGGTGCTGGTGTTCGCGGCCTGGTGGATCTACTTCGCCGTGCCCGCGCACGACCGGCTCAGCAGCAACCGGGAGGCCATCCCGTGGGGCTACGGGCACTTCGTGATCTTCGCCTCGGCGGCGGCCATCGGCGCCGGGATCGAGGTGGCCGTCGAGCACGCGGTGGGCAAGGCGCACGTGTCCACCGTGACGGCCAACCTGTCGGTGACACTGCCCGCGTCCCTGTTCCTGGGCTTCGTCTGGCTGCTGCACTCGCGGCACTTCAAGCACGGCCCGGCGCAGCAGGCCGTGCTGCCGGTGGCGGCCGTGCTGCTCCTGGCGTGCGCCTGGACGGGGACGTACGCGGTGCTGTGGGCGGGGTGCGTGGCCGCGGCGGCGGTGGCAGCGGGCGTGACCTTGGTGCACCGGGAGCGTTCTGAGGGCGTGAGGCGAGAGGAAGAGGTGCCGTCATGACGATCCCGGCCCAGTCCGGTCGCGGCCCCGGGGAACCGGGCCTGGGCGACCCGGCGTTCTGGCAGCAGCCTCCGGCCGCCCGGCTCGCGGCCTTCGCCCGGCTGCGCGCCCTCGACGCGCCCGTGTACGTCGACGAGGGCCGGGGCCGGGGCCACTTCGCCCTGGTCCGGCACGCCGACGTGCAGGAGGCGAGCCGGCTGCCCAAGGTCTTCGCCAGTGCCCCCGGGGTGACCACCCCCGAGCCGGCGCGCTGGGTGCGGGCGCTGTTCGGGGACTCGATGGTGAACCTGGACGGCGCCGACCACGCCCAGCTGCGCAAGATCGTCCAGCGCGCGTTCACGCCCCGGCTGCTGGCCGCGGCCGAGGCCGACATCCACGCGGTGGCGGCCCGGATCGTGGACGACATGCTGGCGCAGCGGCCGGACGAGTTCGTGACCGCGGTCGCCTCCCGGCTGCCGCTGGAGGTCATCTGCAACATGATGGGCATCCCGGAGCGCTACCGCCCCGAGATCGCCGACCGGGTCAACCACGCCTCCGAGAACATCGGCGTCGAGCGCGGTCTCGCGGCCCGGCTGCGGATCCCGGGCCGGGGCCTGCGGGCGCTGGCCCGGATGCAGCGGATGGTCGCCGGCATCGGCCGGGAGCGGCGCCGGCAGCCGGCCGACGACCTGATCTCGGCGTTGGTCACCGCGAACGTGGACGGGCAGGCGCTGGGGGCCCGGCAGCTGGGGGCGTTCTTCTCGCTGCTGATGGTGGCGGGCGTGGAGACCACCCGCAACGCGATCACGCACGGGCTGAGCCTGCTGACCGACCACCCGGACCAACGCGAGCTGCTGCTCTCGGACTTCGAGCGGTACGCGGACGGCGCGGTGGACGAGATGATCCGGCACTCGACGCCGATCATCCAGTTCCGCCGGACGGTCAAGGCCGAGCACACCCTGGGCGGGCGGACCTTCGCGCCGGGCGAGAAGGTCGTGCTGTACTACGCCTCCGCCAACCGCGACGAGGCGGTCTTCCCCGACCCCGACGCCTTCGACATCACCCGCTCGCCCAACCCGCACCTGGGCTTCGGCGGCGGCGGGCCGCACTTCTGCCTGGGCGCGCACCTGGCCCGGGTGGAGATGAAGGCCTTGTTCCGCGAGCTGCTGACGCGTCCGCGGGAGCTGCGCGCGGTGGGCCTGCCGGACCTGGCGGGCTCGAACTTCGACAACCGCGTGCGCTCCCTGCGCTTCGCCTTCGACCAGGCCTGAGGCGCGGGCGCGGGCCGGTCACCGACCGGACCCCGGCGCGCCGTCAGGCACCGCACGCGCCCGCCCCACGCCGGCCGGTCACCGACCGGGCCGCCGCAGCGCGTGGGCCGGCCGCACCGGCCGGTCACCGATCGGGCCCCGACCGACCCGCCGGAGCGCGTGGACCGGCCGCCGGGCAGGCTGGGAGCCCGGCGGCCGGAGCCGTACGGGCTACTTCTGCAGCCGCTGCACCTGCAGCACGCAGTGCGCGCTGCTGGTGAGCACCTGCTCGTCGCCGGCGAAGGCCCGCAGCGTCTCCGCGCTCACCGGCTGTCCCGGCACCGCCTCGGGCCAGGCCCGGGTGGCGAACAGGAAGTAGACCTGGTCGCTGTCGGCAGCCGCGGAGACCCACTCCGGCGGCGCGGTGCAGGTGGCGTTGAGACCGGGCAGGGTCAGCGTCACGTGGTCGTCGGTGACCAGGACCTTCACCGGGAAGTTGTGCGGGCTGCGGGTGCCGTCCAGGACCACGTCCCCGATGGGCAGGCCGATCTCCTCCAGCAGTCCGCGGGCCGCCGCCTCGCCGGCCTCCCGCCCGGCCGGGGCGTCACCGAGCGAATAGGCCAGCAGGTAGGGGATGTCGTGCCCGTCCTCCGGGTCACCGATCCAGGCGAGCACCGAAAGGGTGCCGAGCTGCGAACGGTCGATTTCGGCTTGAGTTGAAGTCATGCGCGCACCCTAGTGCCCTTTCCCCCGACCCCTTCGCGGGCCTTCACCCGGCCGGGCTATACGGCCCAGAATCCTTCTCCGGAATTCGTCTGCGTGTTCGCGTCCTGGTACTGGAGCCGCACGATGCGGGCGTTTTCCGGAATTTCGAACACGACCCACCCCTCGGCCCGGTCGCCGACCGACAGCGAATCGAAGACGAGGGGTTTGCCCGTGGTGAGTTCACCGGTGGCCACCGACGGATAGCGCTGACCCGCGCTGTCGAGCGCCCACATGCTCCCGAGGGCCCCGTACGTCGCACCCCCCACGTTGACGAAGGACATCCCCGCGCCCACCCACCGCTTGCCGGCCGGCGGGGCGTAGTCCTTGTCGAGGCTGACGGCCGGGTCGACGTACGCGGTCAGCACGGCCTGGAGGTGTCGGCCCACCTGCCGGCCGTGGATCCGCACCGGTTCGCCGAGCCGGGCGTCCTTGGTGGCGCCGCGGGCCGCCGGCGGCTCCTCGTCCGTGCCGGGCACCCCGTCGTCCACCCGGACGGCCGGGGCGGCGGCGGGCGCCAGGGCGTCGCCCTCCGGCGCACCGGAGCAGGCGGTGGCGGTGGCGCCGAGCAGCAGCAGGGGCAGGAGGACGGCGAGGGGGGCGGTGTGGCGCATGGGAAATCCCTTCGGCGACGGATTCCGGCCAGTCTCACGCGGCCGAGCGGGCAATTGCACCCAACGACACGGGCGCACGCCAGTGAGATGGGTGCGGCCGGGCAGCAGAATTCGTTGCGGCGGTTTTCCACCGCCCCCACCCCTGCCTCACACCCCCGGAGGATTCATGCGCATTTCCCCCAGTCGGCTGACCGCCGCCACGCTGTCCGCGCTGGCCACGGCCGCCGTATTCGCCACCCCCGCCGGCGCCGGTGCCTTCGGGAACGAGATTTCCGTATCGCCTTACGGCACTATTTCCGACGCGGGCGCCGTCACCCTTCACGGCACCTACCGCTGCACTCCCGGGTCACCCCATGGAGTGCAGATCCAGGCCGCCGTGCTCCAGGACTCCACCCGCGTCGGCTTCGGCGGCGAGGAGGCCGTCTGCGACGGCGAGCAGCACAAGTGGTCCGCGACCGGCTCGCTGGAGTGGACGCGCGTGCACGAGGGCCCGGCCGGCGCCGAGGTGCGCCTGCAGTCGGCCGCCCTGGGCTCGGGCTTCACCGTGCGGGTGACGTACCTGGCCGAGTCGCACCGGGACGTCGTCCTCAAGAAGTCCCACCGCTGACCGCCCCACCCGCCGCACGGCCCGCCCACCCCGGAGGGCCCGCCGTCACCGCCCCGGCCCGTGCTCGGCCGGGGCGGTGAACTCGCACCACACCGCCTTGCCGTCGCCGCGCGACTCCACGCCCCAGTGCGAGGCCAGCGCGTCCACCAGCAGCAGCCCGCGCCCGGTGGTCGCCGCCTCGCCCGGGGTGCGCCGCCGCGGCCACACGCTGCTGCGGTCCTTGACCCACAGCCGGATCCGCCGGACCGGCTCGGGCAGCACCTCCATCGTCAGCACCGCGCCGCCGTCGGTGTGCAGCAGGGCGTTGACCAGGAGTTCGCCGGCGGCCACCTCCACGTCGTCGGCCAGCTCCGGCATGCCCCAGTCCCGCAGGGCCTGCCGGAGCGCGAACCGGGCCTCCGACAGCCCCTCGGGGTCGGCCTGGTGGATGTACTGGTGGATGCGCGGGGCCCGGTGCGTGCCGGGGTCGGGGGCGCGCCGCAGCACCAGCAGCGCCACGTCGTCCCCGGAGCCCCAGCGCTCCCACAGCCGGTCCAGCAGGTGGTCGGCGAGCGCCCCGGCCTCGTGCGGGCCGCTGCGCACGGCGTGGGCCAGCGCCTCCATGCCCGCCGTGATCGACGAGGCCGGCTCCTCCACCAGCCCGTCCGTGCACAGCACCAGCGTCTCGCCGGGTACGAGGTCCAGCCGGGTCTCGGGGAAGTCCTCCTGCTCGAACACCGAGGCCAGGCCGAGCGGCAGCCCGCCGCGCAGGTTGGGCCAGCCGGTGCGCCCGTCCGTGTGCCGGATCAGCGGCCCCAGGTGCCCCGCCCGTACCGCCCGCACCCCGCCGGTCTCCAGGTCCACCTGGGCGTACGTACAGGTGGCGAAGCGTTCGGTGTCCAGTTCGGCCAGGAAGCGGGAGGCCCGGGCCAGCACCGTGGAGGGGGCGTGGCCCTCACCGGCGTAGGCGCGCAGCGCGATCCGCAACTGGCCCATGATCGCCGCCGCGTGGGTGTCGTGGCCCTGGACGTCGCCGACCACGATCCCGACCCGGTCCCGGGGCAGGGCGATCACGTCGTACCAGTCCCCGCCGACCTCCCGCCCGCTCCACGCCGAGTGGTAGCGCACGGCGATCTCGCCCCCGGTGATCTCCGGGATCCGCCGCGGCAGCATCGCGGCCTGCAGCCCGGTCGCGAACTCCCGCTCCTGGTCGAACAGCAGCGCCCGCTGGAGCGACTGGGCGACGATGCCCGCGAGGCCCAGGCACAGGTTGCGCTCCTCGGGGCTGAACTCGGTGCGCCGCCGGTAGAAGAGCACCAGGCCGCCGATCGCCTTGGCCTGCGCGATCAGCGGCAGATAGGCGGCCGCGTCGTACCGGATGCGCCGCAGGTAGGGCCCGAGCAGCGGGAACTCCCCGGCCAGTTCGGTCAGTGAGGTGACGAAACGTGCCTTCCTGGTGAGCACCGCCTGGGACAGCGGCAGCGAGCCGTCCAGCCGGGTGAAGCGGCGCTCGCTGAGGATCTCCAGCGTCTCCCCGCTCAGTGCGATGATCTTGATGGCGTCGTTCTCGACCAGGCCCAGCGCCAGCCCGTCCGCCCCGAGCCGCTCCAGGGCGCCCGCCCCGGTCAGCGCGGCCGTCACGTCGTCCACGGTCACCGCCCGCGAGAGGGCCTCCGTGGTCCGCTGCACGATGGTGGTCTGCTTGGCGCGCGCCGCCTCCAGCCGGCGCAGCTCCATCGAGTGGGCGAGCTCGGCCGCGGCGTCCCGGACGATCCCGACGATCCGCTCGCCGCGCCCGGCGCGGTCGCGCAGGATCCGCCCCTGGGCGTGGGTCCACTGCTCGCGGCCGTCGCGCCGGTGCACCATGAAGTACGAGCCGAACGACTCCTCCCCCGCCTTCAGGGCCCCGGACACGGTCTCGCGCAGCCGTGCGGCGTCCTGCTGCGGCATCCGTACGGAGACCCCGGCGGGCGTGCCGTCGTACTCCTGCGGGTCCAGGTCGAAGATCACCAGACCGGCCGGGTCCAGTGCGAGCAGGCCGGCGCGCAGGTCCCACTCGAAGCTGCCCATGCCGTTGAGCGCGAGCCGCTCGCCCGGGTCGGTCGCCCGGGGCGGGCGGGGCGCTCCCGGGTCCGGTCCCACGCCACTCACCACCTAACGGCCGGGCCAGCACGGCTGGGAGATCAGCCGCTCCCACTCCTCGTCAGGATGCCCCGGGAGGGTGCGGCCGGCCTCCCGCCAGCGCTCGACGAGCGACCGGTAGATCGCGGTGGGGTCGGCGGCCGGCGGGTACGCCGCGGGCCCGGCCGCGTAGGAGGACGTACCGCCCTGGTAGGAGGACGTACCGCCGGCGTACGAGCCCGCCCCGCCCGTGTACGAGCCCGCCCCGCCCGCGTACGAGCCCGTCCCACCCTGGTACGGCGCCCCGCCGCCCGGGTACGTCGGCGGGGCCGCGGCCGGGTACGGCGGCGGTGGCGCGGACTCGGCGGCAGCCGGGGGCTGCTCCGCACGACTGGCGGGGATGCGGACCCAGCCCCGCCCCTGTGCTCGTTCCGGGCTCATCGCGGACCCCTCTCAGCGCAGGTAGGTCTTCGGCTGTCCGGCGACCGGCCCGCGGGGGACCGGGTCGGCACCGGCGGAGCCCGGCAGCGGACCGCGCGCGGCGAGCCGCCGGCGGACTCCTGCCACCAGTCTCCCCGCCGCGAAGCCCGCACCGTGCACGAATCGCATGGAAGGGCCGAACGAGGGAGCGGTCAGCAGCCCCGCGAAGAACAGTCCCGGCCACGACGACTCGAACCCGGCGCTCAGCGCCGGCGTCCGGCCCGCCCCCACCGTCCGCAGCGCCGCCCGCAGCCCGGCGTCCAGCAGGGTCAGCCGGTCCAGGTCCGGGGCGAACCCGGTGGCCGCGATCACATGGGCCACGTCCAGCACCACGGACTCCCCCGCCGGTGTGGTCAGGCCCAGCCGGGTCCGCCCGCCGGCCGGCACCGCCCGGTGCAGCCGGTGGCCGAGCAGCGCCGGAACCCGCTGTTCGAACCGCTCGCGCAGCCACCAGGCACCGGCCGGGCCGAGCGCGGTCGCCACGATCCGCTCCCGGGTGGCCTCGGGCAGCCGGCGCACCGCCCAGGGCAGCTCCGACCACACCCAGCTGCGCCAGCCGGTGCCGAGCCCGCTGTGCGGATCGCGCAGGGCGCGCAGCAGCGGGCGCCGCAGCGGCTGGGGGACGGCGTTCCAGTCGATCCGGTGCCGCCGGGCCACCAGGTACGGCCGGGCGCCCTCCTCGGCCAGCAGCGCCGCGGTCTCCAGGGCCGCCTGCCCGGCCCCGAGCACGGCGACCTCCTGGCCGGCGAACCGGGACAGGTCGTGGTGGTCGCTGCTGTGCGAGCAGTGCCCGGGCGGCAGTCCGGCCAGGTCCGCCGGGGTGTGCGCGAACGGCAGCACGCCCACGGCCAGGGCCACGGTCCGGGTGAGCAGCGGGGGCCCCTGGTCGGTGGTGACGCGGAACCCGTCGCCGTGCGGGGCGACATGGGTGACCGTCACCTCCTCGACCTCGGGGCAGGCCTGCCGGGCGAACCACATCCCGTACGCGCTGAAGGTGGCGATCGGCAGCGGACGGCCGTGCCGCGCGGTCAGGCCCCGGGTGCGGCAGTAGTCGGCGAGGGTGTGCCGGCCCCCGGGCGCGGAGAGGTTGGACGACCACGGCTCGGACTTGAGGAACATCCCCCGCGGCATGTGGTCGCGCCAGGACGCCATGGGACGTCCCAGCACGCGGACGTCGAGCCCGGCCGCCGCGGCGTGCGCGGCGATCGACAGCCCGTACGGGCCGGCGCCGATCACCACGAGGTCGTCCATGCGCTCCACGGGCTGTCGCCTCCAGCTGTCTCGCGGTCCGCCCGGGTCGCGGGGCGGACGAGGTCACATCAACGCGCCACCAGCTCGTCGGGCTCGGCCGACGCGGGCGGCGCCATGTCCGTGCCGCGCTGGCGGGGCGTACGGACGACGGCACGCGCGGTGCGCCGCCCGCGCGTGGGGAACCCGCGCAGCGCACCGCGGACCGTCCGCGCCCCTTTGCGCGCCCCTCGCCCGAGGAAAGCGGTGATCATGGCGATGAATGGCCACAGATCGTCCGCCGCAAACCACGCCGCCTCCGTGCGCCCCCGCGTCCGCCCCGGCGTCGCGGCCGCCGCCCCGGGCGCCGGGTCCCGGCGCGCCGGCCGCGCCAGGGTGAGCCCCCGTACGGCCGCCAGCAGGGCGTAGTTCTCCGCGACGAAGACCCGGCCCGGGCCGCCGGTGGGGACCGGCACCTGCTGGCCCGTCAGGTCCAGGTAGAGGGCCTGGACCACGTCGAGCCCGGCGTCGTCGGTGAAGAGCCGGAACTGGGCGCCGGGCCGGGGGTTGAAGTCGACCAGGCGGAAGCAGCCGAGCTCGTCCCGGCGGAAGTCGAGGTCCAAGATCCCCTCGTAGCCCAGGCGTTCGGCCAGCCGCAGCCCCGCCTCCTCCACCGCCGGGTCCGGCAGCCACCGGCCCCGCGCCGTCAGCCCCGTCCGTACCGGCCAGGACAGCTCCTTGCGCCCGGACCCGGCCAGCAACGGCCGGCCGCCGCGGGTGAAGCAGCCGTGGAAGAACCAGTCGGTGTCCGGGCCGGCCGGCAGGAAGCGCTGGAGCAGCAGCGCGCTGCCCGCCTCCGCCGAGCGCTCGTACAGCCCGCGTGCCTCGGCCGCCGAGTGCACGAGCGTGGTGCTGCGCAGCCCGCGCCCGCCCGGCAGCAGCCACGGGCGGCTCCACTTGGCGACGGCCGGCAGCCCCAGCCGCCACACGGCCTCGGCCGCCTCCTTGGCGCTCCCCGGGACCACCGTCTCCGGGTGCGGTACGTCCCACCGCCCGCACAGCCCGGCCAGTTCCGCCTTGTCGGCCACCTTCTCGGGCAGCCGGTCGGGCTGACGGGGGATCCGGAACCGGCCGTCGAGCATCGGCGCGATCCGCGACACCGTGATGGCGCTCAGGTCGTCCATCGCGATCAGCACGGCCGGCCGCCCGATCCGCTCGGACACCCCGGTCAGGCACTCCAGCAACACCTCGGGCCGGTCCGGGTCCAGCCCGCCCGCCGGCCCGTCGTGGACCGCGTGCAGGTACCGCGAACGCGCCATGGGCCCTCCCTGCGGCTCGACGATCGCGTGCACCTCCACGCCCCTGCGGCCAAGGGATCTGACGGCGCCGAGGGTCCCGTGGTGGAAGGGGTTGCGATCGAGTCTGAGCAGCACGGCGGGCGCGTGGTTGAGATACGCGAGCATGGCAACGGCGTCTTTCACCTAGTCGGACCAAGCGGAGGAAGTGTGCAGCTGCGAATGGCCTAGGCAGCGGCCACCGGACAGGCCATTCGTCAGATGTGATGCCTAACGTCGTGGAGGAGCCCGTCGATTCGGGAAGCCCGGGAGGAGAAGCCATGCCCCGACCACGCCGCAGACTGGCGAGCACCTGCATCGGTACGGTCACCGCGGGGCTGCTCGCCTCCGGCGCCGCGCTGGCGGCCCCGGAGGACGGGTCCGCACCCCGGGACACCGACATCGCGATGGGCGCCTACCTCGACTACGGGCCCAGAGGCGTGGCCCGGATCTCCGCCCTGTCGCGCTGGCTCGGCGGCCGGGAGATCCGGGTGGGGCACACCTATCTGCCCGGGGACCTGTGGTCCAACATCGAGGGCGCGCCCGACTTCCTGGAGGACTGGGCCGAGTGGCGCCAGGGCCAGGACGACCGGCTGTTCGTCCTCAACGTGCCCATGCAGGAGCACAACGAGGCCCGCGTCCCCGACTGGCAGGTGGCCCGGCTGATCAAGGCGGGCGCGGCCGGCCGGTTCGACCACCACTTCGAGAAGCTCGCCGCCCGCCTGGTGGACCTCGGCCTGGAGGACACCGTCGTCGTGCTCGGCTGGGAGATGAACGGCGTCACCTACACCCACCGCTGCGGGCCGGACCCGGAGAACTGGAAGGCGTACTGGCGGCGCGTCGTGAAGGCGATGCGCTCGGTGGAGGGGCAGGAGTTCAAGTTCGACTTCGCCCCCAACCGCGGCACCGACGCCATCGGCTGGACCAAGTGCTACCCCGGCGACGACGTCGTCGACGTGATCGGGATGGACTCCTACGACCAGGCGCCCGGCACCACCTTCGACGAGCAGGTGAGCCAGCCGTACGGGCTCCAGGAGCACGTCGACTTCGCGAAGCGGCACGGCAAAGCCATCTCCTACCCGGAGTGGGGGCTGTACCGGCACGGCGACAACTCCGAGTACGTCCGGCGCATGCTGGCGTGGATCGAGCAGCACAAGCCGCTGTACCACACCATCACGGACTACTGCCCGCACGGCGTGTGGCAGTGCAAGCAGAACCCGCGTTCCTCGCGGGTCTTCCGCGAGGCGCTGCGGCAGCGGCCGGCGCCCGAGCCGACGCCCACCCCCACGCCCACGCCCACTCCGGTGGTCCCGACCCCGGTCGCGCCGACCCCCGTGGTCCCCACGCCGGTCGTGCCCACCCCGGTCGTGCCCACGCCCGTGGCCCCGACCCCGGTCACGCCCACCCCGACCCCCACCCCGGCCGTGCCGACCCCGCGTCCGGACGTCACCGGGCCGACCCCGGAGCCGACCCCGACCCCGAAGCCGACGCCGACCCCGACCCCGAAGCCGACGCCGACTCCGACGCCGAAGCCGACCCCGGTCGTGCCGCCGGTGCAGCCCACGCCGAACACCGGCGAGTGGTGCCTGCCCGTCTCCCTCGGGGACTGGCTGTCCCAGCTGCTCGGCAAGCAGGCGTTCTGCTTCCGGGTCGACTGGGACAAGGCCGACCGCTGGCCCTTCTAGCCGGGTCATCGCACCCGCAGCTCGTTGAGCCGGGCCCGCCAGTCCCGGGCCGCCGGCAGCGCCTCCCGCAGCGCGCTCACCGCCCGCTCGCGCCCCGTCACCTGCGACTCGTGCAGTCGCAGCAGGGGCGCGAGCGCGGCCGTGGCCAGCAGGAAGCGCTGGTTGACCACCGTCTCGGGCCGCCAGTGGTTCTTGTACGGCTCGTTCCCGCGCAGGAAGCTGACCACCGGCCGGCCCTCGGCCAGCGCCCGACCGGCCTCGTACCGCAGCAGCAGGGTCGCCACGTCCACCTTCTTCGACCGCAGCTCCGGGTCGGCCCCGTACAGGTAGCCGCCGCTCAACCCCGCCGACAGCAGGGTGACGTTGGCCGCGACCACCTTGCCGTCCAGCCGGAACTCCGTCAGCCGGCCGTCCCCGTTGCGCACCATCCGCCGGGTGGCCCGGGTCAGGTGCTCGGCGAACCGCGGCTTGAGGTGCTCGGGGGTCACCCCGCGCCCGCGCCACTGCTTCTCGTGCAGCCGCAGCAGCGTCCGTACGGCGCGCGGCACCTCGTGCTCGGTGACCTCGCGCTCCTCCAGTCCCGCCGCGTCGGTCTTGCGCAGCTTGGCCCGCACCCGCTGGGCGCCGCCCGTCGGCATCCGCTTGACCAGCTCGTCGAACGGCAGCGCGGGCAGCTCCATGCAGGTGGAGTCGGTGAGCCGGCTGCGGACCCCGGGCCAGAGCCGGTACAGCTCCTCCGCCGCCGCCCCGGGCCGTACCTCCCGCAGGTCCACCACCGCGCCGCGGGCGGCCCGGTGCAGCCCGTGGGCGAGGGCGGGCACGACCTGACCGGCGTGCTCCCGGTCCACCAGGACGTCGAAGTAGTCGGTGATCCCGCCGCCGAGCGGCACCAGCAGCGGCAGCGGGCGGTGCACCAGCATCAGCGGGGCCGCACCGACCAGTTCCCCGCCGCGCCGCACCAGCACGATCCGCAGCCGTCCGTCGCGGCCGTACGACAGCCACCACGAGTGCAGCCAGGCGTGGCTCTGGAAGGGGGTGGCGGTGGGACAGGCCCGCACGAGCCGGTTCCACTGCTCCTCCAGCGAGGCGAACTGACGGGGGTCGCGGCACAGCGTCGCCGTCAGGGCCTCCGTGGAGCCCTCGCTCATCGCACGGGCTCCTTCTCCTTCACCGCGCCCACCGGCCCGACCGCCACGTCACCGTGGTCGCCCTGGGCGGGCAGCGAGGCGTACTCGACCGGGGCGGGCTCCTCCGTACGGCGGCCGCGCCCGCGCGCCGGCCGGGCCAGCAGCCACAGGCCCCCGGCCAGGCCGCCCGCGCACATCCCGACGGCGGCGCTGATCGCGGCGGACGGGGAGGCGGGCTCGGTCGGCGCGACGGCCTGGTTGAACAGCAGCAGCTGCACGCCGGTGTTCTTGGCGGCCTGGTTGCTGCTCAGGGACAGGGCGTCGGCGACCGCGTTGGCGATGTCCGCGGCCCGGGCCGGGCTGGCCGAGGTGCCGGTGATCGCGATCATCGGCGACTCGGGCGAGGTCTCGGCCCGCACCTGGGTGCGCAGCTGCTCGGCCCGGACCCCGGCGCGCGGCTGGGCGTAGGCGAGGGTGGAGCTGCTGGTGGCGATGCGGGCGTAGGCCTGGGCGAAGCCGAGGGCGGTGGCCGGCTCGGTCGTCTCGTCGGGGACGGCCACGACATAGCTGGTCGCCGCGTACTCCGGGGCCTTGAGCACCCCGTACGTCCCGCCCGCGACCAGGCCCAGCAGGGCGCAGGCGGGCAACGGCCACCAGACGGGCGGGGGCAGCAGCCGGCGGCGCAGGCCGCCGCGCAGGGCGCGGGCGCGCCCCTCCTTGCGCTCCGCCCGGCGCTCGGCGGCGCGGCGCTCGCGCGCCTCGCCGCGGGTCTCGGCGCGGGTCTCGCCACGGCTCTCGCCGCGGCTCTCGGCGCGGCTCTCGCCGCGGGTCTCCGTGCGGGAGCCGTCGCGGGAGCCCTCGCGGGGCTCGTCGGCGGAACCGGCCGGGTCGGCTTTCTTCTGGTCGCTGCTCTTGCGGTCGGCGGTGTCGGCCATGTGCGTGCTCACTTCCTCGTGGACCGGTCGTGGTGCGTGCGTCGTGCGTCGTTCGTCGTTCGTGGTGCGTGCGGGTGTGCGGGGTGTGCGTGTGTGTGCGTACGGACGTCGTTCGGCGCGGCCTACCCGCACACGCGCGTGCGTGCGGCGGTCGTGCCGCGCGCTCGCGCGGTGCGGGGGCGGGCCGCCGCCTCCCCGCTCAGCTCGGGTCGGCCGGAGCCGGCGCAGGCGCAGGCGCCGACGCCTGCGCCGGGGCCGGCGGCCGGGACCGGGCCCCGCTGCCCGGTCGGGACTGCTGGGCCGGCGCCCGGCCCGCCTGCCCCGGGCCGGGTGCCAAGGCGTGGGCGTACACGTCGAGCAGTTGCTCGGCGCTGCGCGCGATGTCGTAGCGGCGGACCACGGGCGGCGGCGGCAGCCGGGTGGCGCCGGCCTCCATGTGCCCGCGCAGGGCCGCGACCAGCTCCTCGGGGCCGCTCCCGATCCGCCGGGCCCCGGGCGCCTGGGCGGCGGGCAGGTCGTCGATGGCCGGACAGGTCACGTGCAGCACGGGCAGCCCGGCCGCGAGCGCCTCGATCACGGCCAGCCCGAAGGCCTCCTCGCGCGAGGGGGACACGAAGACGTCCATGGCGGCGAGCAGGGCGGGGATCCCGGGGGTGCGGCCGTCGGCGCTGTCGCCCAGCGGGTCCCGCTCACCGAGCAGGTGGATCCGGCTCTGCGCCCCGAGCTCGGCGGCCAGCCGGCGCAGCGCGGCCCGCTCGGGACCGTCCCCGGCCAGCAGCAGATGGGCGCCCGGCAGCGCGGCCACCGCCCGGACCAGGACGTCGAACCGCTTGCCGGGGACCAGCCGCCCCACGCCGCCGACCACGAACGCCCGGTCGGGCAGCCCGGTGCGGGCCCGGGTCGCCCGGCGCACCTGCGGGTCGAAGCGGAAGCGGACGGCCTCGATCCCGTTGGGTACGACGTGCACCCGGGCCGCGGGCACCCCCCAGCCCTGGAGCCGGGCGGCGACGGTGTCGGAGACGGCGACGGTGGCCGCGCCCAGCCGCTCGCTGGCCAGGTACAGCGCCCGCACCCCGCCCGACAGCGGCCGGCCCTCGATCTCGCCCTCGCCGAGGGAGTGTTCGGTGGCGACGGTCGCGGCGACCCCGGCGAGCCGGGCGGCCAGCCGCCCGTAGACGCAGGCCCGGTAGAGGTGGGTGTGGACGAGGTCGTAGCCGCCGCGCCGGATGAACCGCACCAGCCGTGGCAGCGCCCCGAGGTCGCGGTTGCCGCGCATGCCCAGGTGCACCACCCGGACCCCGTCGGCGCGCAGGCCCTCGGCGACCGGACCGGGGTTGGTCAGCGTCAGCACGTCGCAGCGCATCGGCAGGTGGCGCAGCAGCAGCCGCAGCTGCTGCTCGGCACCGCCGATCCCGAGTCCTGTGATGATGTGCAGCGCCTTCAGGCCGTCGACCCCGGCGGCCGCCCCGGCGCCGGGTGCCGGCGCCCCGCGGACGGCGCTCACCGGAACACCGCCCGGCGCAGCGTCCGCGCCCCGTGGCGCAGCTGCTTCAGCCGCAGCCGGCGCGGCCCGTCGGCCTGGCTGACGTGCGTGCGCGGCACGGCGTACGGGCCGGCCAGCCGGCCGGGGTCGATGGCGCAGGCGTAGCCGTAGCCGGCCGCCTTCACGGCCTCGACGACCCGGCGGTCCACGGTCCCGTACGGGTAGCAGAAGCCCTCGGGCAGCGTGCCGGTGATCTCGCGCAGCAGCTCGCGGCTGCCGCGCAGCTCCTGCTGGAGCACGTCGTCGGGCAGGCCCACCAGGTGCTGGTGCAGCAGTCCGTGCGAGCCGATCTCCTGGCCGGCGGCGGCCACCTCGCGGATGCCCTCGGCGGTCAGCAGCGGCTTGCGCGGGCCCAGCGGGTCCCAGACGTTGTCCACGCCGAGCCGCCCGGGCAGCACGAACAGCGTGGCCGTGCACCCGTGCCGGCGCAGCAGCGGCAGCGCCTCGCCGAGGAAGTCGGTGTAGCCGTCGTCGAAGCTCAGCCCGACCAGCCCGGCCCCGCGGCCGGCGGCCCGGGCCCGGCGCAGTTCACCGACGGACACCCCGCGCAGGCCCCGGGCGCGCAGCCACAGCAGCTGGGCCTCCAGGGCGGCCGGGGTGACGGTGATGCCGTACGGGTCCTCGGCGGGGTCGGTGAACTCGGCGACCGAGTGGTACATCAGCACCCACGGCGCGGCGTTGCGGCGCCGGGGGCGGGCCGGCGACGCGGCGGCGCGGGACGCCGTGTCGGTGTCAGCGGGCATTGCGGAACCTCTGGGTGATCAGGGCGGGCAGGGCGGTGACTTCGAGCGCCCGTATGGCCGTGCCGGTGGCGCCGAACATGGCGGGGACGAGCAGGCAGCCGAGCGCCGTGCTGAGCAGCGGGTCGGGAATCATCGGGCCGCAGATCCAGCCGGTGGCGCAGGCCGCCGCGGCGGCGACCGACAGCCGGCCGACGCTGATGGCCACCCGGCGCACGTGGATGGCGATGATCCGCGAGCCGATGCCGGTGAGCAGCAGGAACGCGGTGGTGGTGATGCCGGCGGCGTTGGCGGCGGCGATGCCGTACGTGCCCCACCAGCGCACGGCGAACGCCCCGGCGACGACGTTGACGAGGAGCCCGGCCCCCATCGCCAGCGCCGGGAACCAGGTGGGCCGGGCGGCGGAGAAGAACGGCCGGGACAGCGCGCCGACCATGCAGTGGCCGAGCAGCCCGAGGGCGTAGACGCGCATCGCGGCGGCGGTGGCGCGGGTGTCCTCGGGGGTGAACGCGCCGCGTTCGAAGAGGACCTCGATGATCTGCGGTGCGTAGCCGATGACCAGGGCGGTGCCCATCAGCACGGCGAGCGAGGCCAGCGCGAGGTCCTGCTCGACCCGCCGCCGGGCCTTCTCCCGTTCGCCGCCGGCCATGGCCTGGGCGACGACGGGGAAGGTGACGGTGGCGATCATGAGGGACAGCACCATCGGCATCTGCGCGACCTTCTGCGCGTAGTTCAGGTGCGAGATGGCCCCGGGCGGCAGGGAGGCCGCCAGGAACCGCTCGACCAGCACCTGCGACTGGCGGAAGACGGCGAAGAAGATGACCGGCGCGATCATCCCGAACGCCAGCAGCGTGGGCCGGTCCCGGTCCCGCACCCGGCGGCTCGCGGCCCGCGCCCGGGGCGGTCCGAAGCCCACGTTGCGGATGAAGGCGGGCAGTTGGACCAGCACCATCAGCAGTCCGCCGCACGCCACCCCGGCGGCGGCGGCCCGCACCCCCCACAGGGCGTGCAGGACGACCATGGTGGCGATGATCCCGACGTTGTACGAGACGTAGATCGCGGCGGGCGGCAGGAAGGACCGGTGGGCGCGCAGGGCGGCGCTGAAGTAGCCCGCGATGCCGAACGTCAGCACGGTCAGCGCGGTCATCCGGGTGCACTGCACGGCCAGTTCCGGATCGGGCAGGCCGGGCGCGAGCAGCCCGACCACGACGGGAGCGGCGACCACGAGCACCGAGGCGACGGCCGCGAGGAACACCAGCAGCCGGGGCAGGGTCGCCGCCACCAGCAGCCGGACCGGGTCCTTGGCCCGGGCCTCCTTGCGGGTCAGCCCGGCGCGGCTGGCCGCCCGCCGGGCGAGGGCGTGGCTGAACGCGGGCACCATCAGCAGCGCCATGGCGTCCTCGATCAGCAGCGTGGAGGCCATCTCGGGCACGGTCCAGGCGATGAGGAACGCGTCGCTGTCGTGCCCCGCCCCGAAGAGGTGGGCGATGGTCTGGTCCCGGACCAGCCCGAGCACGGCGCCCGCGGCGGTCAGCCCGGCGGTGACCGCCGCCGCCTTGGCCAGG
>NZ_JAJAUY010000115.1 GCF_020532625.1 Streptomyces antimicrobicus
CGGACCGCCCTGGCCACCGGGGCCGGGCTTGCGGCCGCCCTGGGCGACGTCGACGGGGAGCATGACGAGCGCCGTCGTACCGCCGGAGTCGGAGGGGCGCAGCTGGATGCGGATGCCGTGTCGCAGGGACAGGCGGCCGACCACGAACAGACCCATGCGCCGGGAGACCGACACGTCCACGGTGGGCGGCGAGGCGAGCCGCTCGTTGATCGCGGCGAGGTCCTCGGGCGACAGGCCGATACCGGTGTCGTGGATCTCGACCAGCACCCGGCCGTCGGGCAGCGCGTGACCGGTCACCTTGACCTTGGTCTGCGGCGAGGAGAACGACGTCGCGTTCTCCAGCAGCTCGGCGAGCAGGTGCACGAGGTCGTTGACCACGCGGCCGGCCACGTCCGTGGACGGGACGGCGGCCAGCTCGATGCGCTCGTACTGCTCCACCTCGGACGCGGCGGCGCGCAGGACGTCGACCAGCGGGACCGGGCGGGTCCACCGGCGGCCGGGCTCCTCACCCGCGAGGACGAGGAGGTTCTCGCCGTTACGGCGCATGCGGGTCGCGAGGTGGTCGAGCTTGAAGAGCGAGGACAGCTGGTCCGGGTCGGCCTCGCGGGACTCCAGCTCGGAGATGAGCGAGAGCTGGCGCTGGATGAGACCCTGCGAGCGGCGCGAGAGGTTGGTGAACATCGCGTTGACGTTGCCCCGCAGCAGGGCCTGCTCGGCGGCGAGGCGGACCGCCTCGCGGTGCACGTCGTCGAAGGCCGCGGCCACCTGGCCGATCTCGTCGCGCGAGTGCACACCGACGGACTCCACGGACGTGTCCACGTCCTGCGGGTCGGTCTCGGACAGCTGCTTGACGAGCTCCGGCAGGCGTTCCTGGGCGACCCGGGTCGCGGTGTCCTGCAGGCGGCGCAGCGAGCGGATCATGGACCGGGCCATGATGAACGCGCCGACGAGCGAGACGCCGAGGACGAGCAGGATCAGCGCACCGTTGATGATGGCGTCGCGCTGCGACTCGTTCTTGAGCTCACGGGCCTTCTGCTCCATGTCCTCGAGCAGCGTGAGCTCGATGACCTTCATCGCCTGGAGCTTGGTGTCGTCCGCGTCGTACCAGTCCATCCAGGACCGGTTCTTCTCCTTGCCGAACTGTCCCTGGGTGGTCAGCACCCGGCGCGCGTAGTGGTCGGCGCTGCCGACCTCCGCGTTGCCGTCGCCGAGGGACTGCAGGAGCTCCTCGGCCTTGCCCTGGTAGACGAGTTCGAAGGTCTTCTTCGCCTGGCTCTCGCCGCGCAGCGCGGAGAAGGCGTACAGGCGGTCGTTCTCCTCCAGCCGGCCCGGCTTGTCGCCGCTCTCGGGGAGCGCGGCGGCGATGATCGCGCGCTGGATGGAGGCGTACTCCTTGGCGGAGGAGAACGCCGCCAGGGCGCGGGTGCGCTTGATCATCTCGGGGCTGGAGGTGGCCTGGGCCATGTCCTGGGAGAGGGACAGCAGCGAGACGATCAGCGCGTTGTACTCGGTGACGGTCTGCTGGGCGCTGCTCTGGTAGGCCTTCTTGCGGATGTCCTCGATGCCGGAGAGCTGGCGGCCGATCTGCAGGACGTTGTTGCGGATCGACTTGAGGGTGTCGTCCTTGTCCTCGGAGGAGTCGATCTTGTCGGTCGCCGCGGCGAAGGCCGCCATGGCGGTGTCCGTCTGGTCGCGCACGCCCTGGACGAGGCTGTTGGGCTTGCCCGACCTGTCGTTCGTGAGCGGACCGGCGGACTTGTCCCGCTCCTCCTGGAGCATGGCGGCCAGGTTGGTGGCCTGCCGGGTCATCGTCGTCAGGAGCTGCATGTGCTCCAGCTGATCGATGTTGTTCAGGGAGTCGTTGATGCGGAAGCCACCCAGGGTGGTGGCGGCGACGACCGGCAGGGTCAGCAGCGACACCAGTCGCGTGCTGATGCGCCAGTTCTGCATGGAGATACGGGAACCGGGGCCCACGGGGGCCTTCGGTATCGCCTGGTCCTGCCCGGTGGTCTCCTCCGTCACGGACGGAGCGGCATCGCCCTTGGGCCTGTTCTTCGCCTTGGCCTTGCCCCTGCCCTTCGCCTTCGCGGCGGCGGGGGAGTCGGGGCCGGCGCCGGCGCCGGGGGCGCCGGCAGCGGGCCCGCTGTTCTGGGCGTGCTGGGGCGAGAAGCCACGGTCGGTCCCGCCGCGCGGCTCCTGCTCCGCGGCAGCGTCCCCTCGGCCCTGAAGGGCCTGGGGAGACCCCTTGCCATCCCTCTTGAATCGTCCCTGCACTAGCGTCGCAACCTCTGGACCAGGCGTCCCTCCGGGTGAGCGGCGGGACGGTGTCGAGTCGTGGGGCACCGACGGCCCCATGGTGGTCTTCGGCGACCGGCGCGTCTCCCCTTCCTGGTCGCCGCGCTGGCGCTGTTCAGCGCCCTGCGCGCCGGCTGATACCCGCGGCGGTCCCGCGAATTCCAGCACAGTGCTGGATCTCCAACAAGGTGCGGCGGCGGCCCCGGGGCGCCGGTTGCGTCAGGTGACAGCAGCGCTACGGACCGTGGAAGTCGTTCCGGGGCGAATCGGACTTACGCCCAGCAAACGGCGAGTCCGGCAAGGTGTCCCAGTCGTAATGATCAGGAGCGGAATGCTGCATTCACGGCCGCAATGTCCGTTTCGTGGACCCCTGTTGACTGACCGTTATGTCCAGAATGCCCGCTCGCTGGTGAGCAAACTCACATGCCATGAGCCCATGGATCCCGGTAATGACGGGGAATCGGATGTTTAGCCTGACCTCTTCAAGGGATGGCCGACCGACGACCTCCCGCGACCGAGGATCCGATACCCCGATGAAGACGACGATGATGTTCCGCAACATAGCCAACCCGCGCCGCACCACCCTCGCCCACCTCAAGGACGCCGAGGAGCTGCAGGCGCCCCAGGCTCCGGAGCACGCCGTCGAGCTGCCCACCCAGACCGCCAACCCGCGCCGCACCGTCCTGATGGACGCGCCCGCCGCCGCCGCGCAGTAACGCGCGCGATCAGGGCCTGCCCGCCGCGTTAGCCTGGAAACCGCAAGATTCCAGCAGCGGACACCAGAGGGGCAGACGCAACACGTGCGCATCGCCAGGTTCTCGATCGACGGCAATGTCGCCTTCGGCGCGGTCGAGGGCGACAGCGCCCCCGGCGCTGAGGGGGAGCTCGTCCTCGACATCATCAAGGGCATTCCCTTCGCGGACTTCGAGCTCTCCGGGACCAAGGTCCCCCTCGGCAAGGTCCGCCTGCTGCCGCCCGTGCTCCCGAACAAGGTCGTGGCCATCGGCCGCAACTACGCGGAGCACGCGGCGGAGCTCGGCAACGAGGTGCCGGACGCGCCGGTCGCCTTCTTCAAGCCCTCCACCTCGGTGGTCGGCCCCGGCGACCCCATCGCCTACCCCTCCTTCTCCCAGGAGCTGCACCACGAGGCCGAGCTCGCCGTCGTGATCGGCCGGATGTGCCGCGAGGTCCCGCGCGAGCGGGTCAAGGACGTCATCCTCGGCTACACCTGCGCCAACGACGTCACCGCGCGCGACGTCCAGAAGCGCGAGAACCAGTGGGCCCGGGCCAAGGGCTTCGACAGCTCCTGCCCGCTGGGCCCCTGGATCGAGACGGAGCTGGACCCCGGCGACCTCGCCGTCGAGTGCACGGTCAACGGGGAGCGGCGGCAGCTCGGCCGCACCAGCGAGATGGTCCGCTCCGTGGAGGACCTGATCGTCCACATCACCGAGGCCATGACGCTGCTCCCGGGCGACGTCGTCCTCACGGGGACCCCGGCGGGAGTCGGCCCCCTCAACGTCGGCGACGAGGTCGCCGTCACCATCGAAGGTATCGGCACTCTCACCAACAAGGTGATCAAGCGTGGCTAACGCGAACTCCCCCGAGGTCTCGACTTCGCTCGAGCAGGGGGGACCCCCCCGCGTCCGTTTCTGTCCCTCGCCGACCGGCAACCCCCACGTGGGCCTGGTCCGCACCGCCCTGTTCAACTGGGCGTTCGCCCGCCACCACGGCGGCACGTTCGTCTTCCGCATCGAGGACACCGACGCGGCGCGCGACTCCGAGGAGTCGTACGAGCAGCTGCTCGACTCCCTGAAGTGGCTCGGCTTCACCTGGGACGAGGGCCCCGAGGTCGGCGGCCCGCACGCCCCGTACCGCCAGTCCCAGCGCATGGACATCTACGCGGACGTCGCGAAGAAGCTGCTGGACGGCGGTTACGCCTACCACTGCTACTGCACCGCCGAGGAGCTGGACGAGCGCCGCGAGCTCGCCCGCCGCGAGGGCCGCCCGTCCGGCTACGACGGCATGTGCCGCACCGTGACCGCCGAGCAGAAGGCCGTCTACGAGGCCGAGGGCCGCACCCCGATCGTGCGCTTCCGGATGCCCGACGAGCCGATCACCTTCACCGACCTGGTCCGCGGCGAGCTGACCTTCACCCCGGAGAACGTGCCGGACTACGGCATCCTGCGGGCCAACGGCGCCCCGCTGTACACGCTGGTCAACCCGGTCGACGACGCGCTGATGGAGATCACGCACGTGCTGCGCGGCGAGGACCTGCTGTCCTCCACCCCGCGGCAGATCGCCCTGTACAAGGCGCTGATCGAGCTCGGCATCGCCCAGGGGATCCCGTCCTTCGGCCACCTGCCGTACGTGATGGGCGAGGGCAACAAGAAGCTCTCCAAGCGGGACCCGCAGTCCTCGCTGAACCTCTACCGCGAGCGCGGCTTCCTGCCCGAGGGCCTGCTGAACTACCTCTCGCTGCTCGGCTGGTCCTTCTCGGCCGACCAGGACCTGTTCTCCGTCGACGAGATGGTCGCGAAGTTCGACATCGGCGACGTGAACGCCAACCCGGCCCGCTTCGACCTCAAGAAGTGCGAGGCGATCAACGCCGAGCACATCCGCCGCCTGGACGTGAAGGCCTTCGCCGAGGCCTGCACCCCGTGGCTGCGGGCCCCGCACGCCCCGTGGGCGCCGGAGGACTTCGACCAGGCCGCCTGGGAGGCCATCGCGCCGCACGCCCAGACGCGCCTGACGGTCCTGTCGGAGATCACGGCCAACGTCGACTTCCTGTTCCTGAAGGAGCCGGTCCAGGACGACGCCTCCTGGGAGAAGGCCATGAAGGGCGACCCGGTGGCCCTGCTGACCACCGCGCGCGAGAAGCTCGAGGCCGCGGACTGGAGCAGCGCCGAGTCCCTGAAGGAGGCCGTCCTGGCCGCCGGCGAGGCCCACGGCCTCAAGCTCGGCAAGGCCCAGGCCCCGGTCCGGGTCGCGGTCACCGGCCGCACGATCGGTCTGCCGCTCTTCGAGTCCCTGGAGATCCTGGGCAAGGAGCGGACCCTCGCCCGCATCGACGCGGCCCTGGCGAAGCTCGCCGGCTGAGCCGTTCGTCACACCAGCGGGAAGCACCCTTGAACGTTCAAGGGTGCTTCCCCGTTTTTTCGCCCCGGTTTCGCTGTAGCGTCGGTCACATGCCGATCCGAGCCGTGCTCTGGGACATCGACGACACCCTGTTCGACTACACGGGGGCCGACACCGCGGGGTTCGCGCGCCACCTGGCCGAGGAGGGCCTGGGCGGGCGGTACGGGACGCCGCAGGAGGCGCTCGCCCTGTGGCGGGAGGCCACCGAGCGGCAGTGGGCGCGCTTCGCGGCCGGCGCGACGACCTTCCAGGGGCAGCGGCGCGAGCGGGTGCGCGACTTCCTCGGCGCACCCGGCATGGACGACGACGAGGCCGACCGCTGGTTCGAGCGGTACGTCACGCACTACCGGGCGGCCTGGGCGCTCTTCCCCGACGTCGTGCCGGTCCTGGACGCCCTGGCGGCCAGCCACCGGCACGGGGTGCTCTCGAACTCCAGCAGCGCCAACCAGGACGACAAGCTGCGCCGGCTGGGCCTGCGCGACCGCTTCGAGGTCCTGGTCTGCGCCGCCGAGCTCGGCGTGAGCAAGCCGGAGGCCGCCGCCTTCCGGGCCGCCTGCGCGGCCCTGGGGCTCCCGGCGGCCGAGGTGGCGTACGTGGGCGACCAGCCGGAGATCGACGCCCGTGGGGCCCGGGACGCCGGGCTGCTGGCCGTCTGGCTCGATCGCGACGGTCGCCGCGGCCCCGGACCGCGGGGCGCGCACCGGATCACGGGCCTCGACCAGCTCCCCGCGGTGCTGGCCGGGGATACCCGTTTTGGAGCACGGTCAGGCATCCGGTAATGTTCTTTCTGCGCCGCCGGGGCGGGCCGAAAGGCCGGAAGCCACGGAGGCGCCACTCAGAGCGAAACCCCTCACAGGGGGTTGAGTTTTGGTGGGGTATGGTGTAATTGGCAACACGGCTGATTCTGGTTCAGTTGTTCTAGGTTCGAGTCCTGGTACCCCAGCGCAGTGCGCATGCAGTGCTTGCCCCCGTTGTGTAGCGGCCTAGCACGCCGCCCTCTCAAGGCGGTAGCGCCGGTTCGAATCCGGTCGGGGGTACAGATCCTTCCCGCGAGGTCTCCTGGGTAGCTCCCGGACGCCTCGATGCAGGATCGCTAGGGCCCCCGTTGTGTAGCGGCCTAGCACGCCGCCCTCTCAAGGCGGTAGCGCCGGTTCGAATCCGGTCGGGGGTACCAACTGGTCTAAACCACCAGTGGCCTATGGTGTAATTGGCAGCACGACTGATTCTGGTTCAGTTAGTCTTGGTTCGAGTCCAGGTAGGCCAGCTGATCTGCAGAAATCCAGATCTTGCCCCCGTTGTGTAGCGGCCTAGCACGCCGCCCTCTCAAGGCGGTAGCGCCGGTTCGAATCCGGTCGGGGGTACACCGAGGGAAGGCCCTCCGTGATCATCACGGAGGGCCTTCTCGCGTTTTCCGCGAGCAGGGGCCCGCACAGCAGAAGGCCGGGGGCGCCTGGCTGGACGTGTGCGGCGTCGAAGGCGCCCCCGGCACGGGGGGAACGGGGGAAAGGGGAGGGAGTCGATCAGCCGGAGCGGCGGAGGGCCTCCGTGAGGCGGGCCGCCGCGTCTATCACCGCCTGGGCGTGCATCCGGCCCGGGTGCCGGGTCAGCCGCTCGATCGGGCCGGAGACCGACACGGCGGCCACCACGCGGTTCGAGGGGCCCCGGACGGGCGCCGAGACGGAGGCCACGCCGGGCTCCCGCTCGCCGATCGACTGGGCCCAGCCCCGGCGCCGTACGCCGGACAGGGCGGTCGCCGTGAAGCGGGCCCCCTGGAGGCCGCGGTGCAGCCGCTCGGGCTCTTCCCAGGCCATCAGGACCTGGGCCGAGGAGCCGGCCTTCATGGTGAGCGTGCTGCCCACGGGAACGGTGTCCCGCAGGCCCGACAGCCGCTCGGCCGCCGCCACGCAGATCCGCATGTCTCCCTGCCGGCGGTAGAGCTGCGCGCTCTCGCCGGTCACGTCGCGCAGGTGGGTCAGTACCGGTCCCGCCGTGGCCAGCAGGCGGTCCTCACCGGCCGCGGCGGCAAGCTCTGCCAACCGCGGACCGAGGATGAACCGGCCCTGCATGTCCCTCGCCACCATCCGGTGGTGTTCCAGTGCCACGGCCAGACGGTGGGCCGTGGGTCGTGCGAGCCCTGTCGCCGCGACCAGCCCGGCGAGGGTGGCCGGACCGGACTCCAGTGCGCTCAATACCAGAGCTGCCTTGTCGAGAACGCCGACGCCGCTAGAGTTGTCCATGCAACGATATTCACGTCTCACACTGTGAAACGCAAGTTCAAATTCTCCGGGAACTTGCGAAGGTGGATGTGGGCGGCCGCACCACGGCCCTCGTACCAGGTCTCTAGCGGTGCCGGCGCATACGCCGGCCGGAGGGAAAGCGATGGGTAGGACACTCGCGGAGAAGGTCTGGGACGACCACGTCGTCCGGCGCGCCGAGGGCGAGCCCGACCTCCTCTACATCGATCTGCACCTCCTGCACGAGGTGACCAGCCCGCAGGCCTTCGACGGGCTGCGGGCCAACGGCCGCCCGGTCCGCCGGCTGGACCTGACCATCGCCACCGAGGACCACAACACCCCCACCCTCGACATCGACAAGCCCATCGCCGACCCGGTCTCCCGCGCCCAGCTGGAGACCCTGCGCAAGAACTGCGCCGAGTTCGGCGTCCGGCTGCACCCGCTGGGTGACGTCGAGCAGGGTGTCGTCCACGTGGTGGGACCGCAGCTGGGCCTGACCCAGCCGGGCACCACCGTGGTCTGCGGCGACTCCCACACCTCCACGCACGGCGCCTTCGGCGCCCTGGCCTTCGGCATCGGCACCAGCCAGGTCGAGCACGTGCTGGCCACCCAGACGCTGCCGATGGCCCGCCCCAAGACCATGGCGATCACGGTCACGGGCGAGCTGGCCGAGGGCGTCACCGCCAAGGACCTGATCCTGGCGATCATCGCCAAGATCGGTACCGGCGGCGGCCAGGGCTACGTCCTGGAGTACCGCGGCGAGGCCATCGAGAAGCTCTCGATGGAGGCCCGCATGACCATCTGCAACATGTCGATCGAGGCCGGCGCCCGGGCGGGCATGATCGCCCCCGACCGGACCACCTTCGACTACCTCCGGGGCCGCGACCACGCGCCCGTCGGCGAGGACTGGGACGCCGCCGTCGCGTACTGGGAGACGCTGCGCACGGACGACGACGCCGTCTTCGACGCCGAGGTCGTCATCGACGGCTCCGCCCTCACCCCGTTCGTCACCTGGGGCACCAACCCCGGCCAGGGCGCGCCGCTGTCCGCGTCGGTCCCCGACCCGGCTTCGTACGAGGACCCTTCGGAGCGCCTCGCCGCCGAAAAGGCCCTGGAGTACATGGGGTTGACCGCCGGGCAGCCGCTGCGGGACATCAAGGTGGACACCGTCTTCGTAGGTTCCTGCACCAACGGCCGGATCGAGGACCTGCGGGCCGTCGCCGAGGTCATCAAGGGCCGCAAAGTCGCCGACGGGGTACGGATGCTGGTCGTTCCCGGCTCCGTACGGGTGGCGCTGCAGGCCGTCGAGGAGGGCCTGGACAAGGTCTTCAAGGAGGCCGGTGCCGAGTGGCGGCACGCCGGCTGCTCGATGTGCCTGGGCATGAACCCCGACCAACTGGCCCCCGGTGAGCGCTCGGCGTCCACCTCCAACCGCAACTTCGAGGGCCGGCAGGGCAAGGGCGGCCGCACCCACCTGGTCTCGCCGCCGGTGGCCGCCGCCACCGCCGTGCTGGGCCACCTGGCCTCGCCCGCCGACCTGACCGACGCCACCGCCACCGCCACCGCCGGAGCCCGATAACCATGGAAGCCTTCACCACGCACACCGGCCGGGCCGTCCCGCTGCGCCGCAGCAACGTCGACACCGACCAGATCATCCCGGCCCACTGGCTGAAGAAGATCACCCGTGACGGGTTCGAGGACGGCCTCTTCGAGGCCTGGCGCAAGGACCCGGAGTTCGTCACCAACCGGCCCGAACGCCAGGGCGCGACCGTGCTGGTCGCCGGCCCCGACTTCGGCACCGGCTCCTCCCGCGAGCACGCCGTGTGGGCGCTGCAGAACTTCGGCTTCAAGGCCGTCATCTCCTCGCGCTTCGCCGACATCTTCCGGGGCAACTCCCTCAAGAACGGCCTGCTGACCGTCGTCCTGCCGCAGGAGACCGTCGACCGGCTGTGGGAGCTGACCGAGGCCGACCCGACCGCCGAGATCACCGTCGACCTGGTCGCCCGGCAGGTCCGCGCGGCCGGAATCGAGGCGGAGTTCGAGCTCGACGACAATGCCCGGTGGCGGCTGCTGGAGGGACTGGACGACATCTCCCTCACCCTTCAGAACGAAGCCGACATCGCCCGCTACGAAAGCGCCCGGCCGTCCTTCAAGCCGCGCACGATTGCCCTGTGATTCAGGCCTGATCAGCGCATTTCCCCGGCCGGGTGACACCGTCACCCGCACTGTGCCCCCCGCCCCGAGGCGGGGGGCACAGCCGTATGTTGAGGCCCCGTGAGGCGACAACTCGCCCCAGATGGCACAATCTGTGCATGGAACGCGACAGTCAACTCGAGCTCTACGAACTCGTCGCGGACCGGTTGAAAGAAGCACACGCAAGGGTGCGCGCACTGCAAGTCCCGGAGGGCGTAAGGATGGCGCTGTCCCGGAAGCTGTTGGTCGTCACGGCCGCGGCGAAGCACGATCTCGCCGATGCGGCAAGGCGCCTGGACAGGTTGATGAAGGACCTCGACGAGGGTCGATTCCCTGAAGGCGACTGATGCGAAGGAACTCCGCAACGGCTCCCGCCGTTGCGGCACTAGGGTGATAAGCCCGTTTCGTGTTTGATTTGCGGTATATATCCGCCTAACGTGCGAAATAAGCTTGAACACATTCGTTCTGGCGATGTCTCCGAAGGGGAAGACGTGAACAAGGCGCAGCTCGTAGAAGCGATTGCCGACAAGCTCGGCGGCCGCCAGCAGGCCGCTGACGCTGTCGACGCCGTACTCGACGCGATGGTCCGCGCGGTGGTCGCGGGTGACCGCGTCTCGGTCACGGGCTTCGGCTCGTTCGAGAAGGTGGACCGGCCGGCCCGGTACGCCCGCAACCCGCAGACGGGTGAGCGCGTGCGGGTCAAGAAGACCTCCGTGCCCCGCTTCCGGGCCGGTCAGGGCTTCAAGGACCTGGTCAGCGGTGCCAAGAAGCTGCCGAAGGGCGAGGAGATCGCCGTCAAGAAGGCCCCCAAGGGCAGCCTGATGGCCGCCGCCGCGGCGGGTACCAGCAGCCGTTCCACGATCAAGAAGGCGGCCGCCAAGAAGGCCACCACCGCCAAGAAGGCGGCCCCGGCCAAGAAGGCGACCGCCACCAAGACCGCCACGGCGAAGAAGACCACCGCCAAGAAGGCCACCCCGGCGAAGAAGGCCACGACGGCCAAGACCACCGCGGCCAAGAAGGCCACGCCGGCCAAGACCACCGCGGCCAAGAAGACCGCCACGGCGAAGAAGACCGCGCCGGCCAAGAAGGCCGTCGCGAAGAAGGCGCCCGCCAAGAAGACGACGGCGCGCAAGACCACCACCGCGAAGAAGACCACGACCCGCAAGCGCTGACCGCCCAGGTCGTCCGTCACACACGCCGGGCCGGCTTCCCCCACCGGGGAAGCCGGCCCGCGGTGCTGTTCGCGCAGCTCAGCGGCCGCGCGGCGGCCCGATCAGAAGGTTTGCAGAGTGATCAGCGTGATCCTCAGGGCCGCGCCCTCGCCCTCGGTCTCGATCCGCACGCGCTGCCCCGGGCGCAGCAGCCGCAGCCCGCCCGCGTCGAACGCGGGAGCCTCGAAGGGCACCGGCGTGCCGTCGTCCAGCAGCACACTGCCGCTGCGGGTCTGGGAGTCGTACGTGTACGCGGTCGCCTGCATACGGGCACTGTATCGGGCGGTGTACGGGCCCAGCCCCAGGGCCGCCGCGGCCCGCAGATCGGCCCCCGTGTCCACGTCCCGCCGCACGCTCGGCACGTCCGCCCGGGCGATTTCCACCGCCCCCGACGCGGAATGGCGGGCCCGGGAGGGCCCTCCGAACGCGGGTGCCAATTCATGGTCCGGTGCCGCGGAAAGCAAGGTCGTCCCGATTCCCGCCGCATCCGACAGAAATGCGCGCGGAAATCCTTCCGCGCTTTCGAGCACGCGTAGCAATTCCGACGGGCGCAACGCCGGCAGGTCGGCGTTCATCGCCGCGACCGGCGCCCCCGGCCGCCCCGCGCGCACGGCGCGCGCCCCGTGGGCCAGGGCCGCGTTGAGCCCCGCCGCCGGCGCGTCCGGCACGATCCGCGCCCCCAGGAGCGCCAGTTCCGCCCCGGCCCGCGGGTCGTCCGTGACGACCACCACATCGCGCACCGCCGCGCAGGACAGCGCCGCGGCCACGGTGTCCTGGGCGAAGGCCAGCACCAGGCCCGCCCGGTCCGCCCCGGCGGCCGGGGCCAGCCGGCTCTTGGCCACCGCCAAGGGCTTGAGCGGCACCACCAGGCTCCAGACGGCGTTCGTGGCGGGCCCCCCTTCCCTCGTACATGTGTCGGGCCATTGTCACCCCCGCCAGGGCAGCCCGTGGGCCCCTCGCGGTGAGCGGGGCGTACGGTGTTCTCGACAGCGGCCGGACCCGGGGCGACACTTGTCCGGCCGACCGGATGCTCCTCATCCGCATCCGGCACGAAGAAGGAAGGTGCACGCGTGTCCCGCCGCAGAATCGGCTTCTGGTACCGCCTGGCGGCGGTCATCGCAAAACCGCCGCTGGTGGTGCTGTTCAAGCGGGACTGGCGGGGAATGGAGCACATTCCGGCCGACGGGGGATTCATCACCGCCGTCAACCACAACTCCTACCTGGACCCGCTCTCCTACGCGCACTACCAGTACAACACCGGCCGCGTGCCCCGCTTCCTCGCCAAGGCCGCCCTCTTCAAGGGCTCCTTCGTCGGCAGCATCCTGCGCGGGACCGGCCAGATCCCGGTCTACCGCGAGACCACCAACGCCCTCGACGCCTTCCGGGCCGCCGTGGACGCCATCGAGCGCGGCGAGTGCGTGGCCTTCTACCCCGAGGGCACCCTCACCCGGGACCCCGACATGTGGCCGATGGCCGGCAAGACCGGCGCCGCGCGGGTCGCCCTGCTCACCAAGGCCCCGGTCATCCCGGTGGCGCAGTGGGGGGCGAACCTGGCGATGCCGCCGTACGCCAAGGAGAACAAGCTCTCGCTGTTCCCGCGCAAGACGCTCCAGGTGCTGGCCGGGCCGCCGGTGGACCTCTCCGCCTACTACGACCGCGAGCCCACCCCGGAGGTCCTCAAGGAGGCCACCGAGACCATCATGGCGGCCATCACCGCCCTGCTGGAGGAGCTGCGCGGCGAGCGGGCCCCGGATCAGCCGTACGACCACCGCAGGGCCAGGGCGGAACAGCGGCGCAAGGCCGCGGGGGAGGGCAAGAAGTGACGCGTCCCGTGAAGGCAGCCGTCTACGGAACCGGTTCCTGGGGCACCGCCTTCGGCATGGTGCTGGCCGACGCCGGCTGCGAGGTGACCCTGTGGGGGCGCCGCCAGGAACTGGCCGACGCCGTCAACCGCACCCGGACCAACCCGGACTACCTGCCCGGTGTGGAGCTCCCGGCGAACCTGCGCGCCACCACCGACCCGGCCGAGGCCGCGCACGAGGCCGACTTCACGGTCCTGGCGGTCCCCTCCCAGACCCTGCGCGGCAACCTCGCCGCCTGGGCGCCGCTGCTGGCCCCCGACACCGTGCTCGTCTCCCTGATGAAGGGCATCGAACTCGGCACGGCCAAGCGGATGAGCGAGGTCGTCGAAGAGGTCGCCAAGGTCCCCGCCGAGCGCGTCGCGGTCGTCACCGGCCCCAACCTGGCCCGGGAGATCGCCGCCCGGCAGCCCGCCGCCTCCGTGGTGGCCTGCGTGGACGAGGCCGTCGCCCAGCGGCTCCAGGCCGCCTGCCACACGCCGTACTTCCGCCCGTACACCAACACCGACGTGGTCGGCTGCGAGCTCGGCGGCGCGGTCAAGAACGTCATCGGACTCGCCGTCGGCATCGCCGACGGCATGGGGCTGGGCGACAACACCAAGGGCTCCCTGATCACCCGCGGGCTGGCCGAGACGACCCGGCTGGGCCTGGCCATGGGCGCCGACCCGCTGACCTTCTCGGGCCTGGCCGGCCTCGGCGACCTCGTCGCGACCTGCTCCTCGCCGCTCTCCCGGAACCACACCTTCGGTACCAACCTGGGCCGCGGGATGAGCCTGGAGGAGACCATCGCGGTGACCCGGCAGACCGCCGAGGGGGTCAAGTCCTGCGAGTCGGTGGCCGATCTGGCGCGCCGGCACGGGGTCGACATGCCGATCACCGACACGGTCGTGGACATCGTCCACCACGGCAAGCCGCCGCTGGTCGCGCTGAAGGACCTGATGTCCCGCAGTGCGAAACCGGAACGCCGCTGACACCTCCCCGTGGCGCCGAGCGGGTAGTCTCAAGCCGATATGAGCAGCGAGACCTTCCCCCAGAGCCCTGAGCAGCAGCGTCGCAAGCCGCGCGTGGCCGTCGTGTTCGGCGGCCGCAGCTCCGAACACGGCATCTCGGTCGTCACGGCGGGCGCCGTTCTGCGCTCCATCGACCGGTCCAAGTACGAGGTGCTGCCCATCGGCATCACCACCGACGGCCGGTGGGCGCTGACCGCCGACGAGCCCGAGCGGATGGCGATCACCGACCGCAAGCTCCCGGACGTCGGTGAGCTCGCCGAGTCCGCCGAGGGCGGGGTCGTCCTGCCCGTGGACCCCGCCAACCGCGAGGTCGTCTACACCGAGCCGGGTGTCGTGCCCAAGGCGCTCGGCGAGGTCGACGTCGTCTTCCCGATGCTGCACGGCCCCTACGGCGAGGACGGCACCCTGCAGGGCCTGCTGGAGCTCTCCGGCATCCCCTACGTCGGCTCGGGCGTGCTCGCCTCGGCCGTCGGCCAGGACAAGGAATACATGAAGCGGGTGTTCACCTCGTTCGGGCTGCCGGTCGGCCCGTACGTGACGGTGCGTCCCCGCGAGTGGGAGCAGGACCCGGCGGCCGCCCGCAAGAAGATCGTCGACTTCGCCGGCGAGCACGGCTGGCCGCTGTTCGTGAAGCCCGCCCGGGCCGGTTCCTCGATCGGCATCACCAAGGTCGACGACCTCTCCGGCCTGGACGAGGCCGTCGAGGAGGCCCGCCGCCACGACCCGAAGATCCTCGTGGAGGCGCTGCTGCGCGGCCGCGAGATCGAGTGCGGCGTCCTGGAGTTCGAGGACGGCCCGCGCGCCAGCGTGCCCGCCGAGATCCCGCCGGTCTCCAGCCACGACTTCTACGACTTCGAGGCGAAGTACATCGACTCCGCCTCGGGCATCGTGCCCGCCCCGCTGACCCCCGAGCAGACCGCCGAGGTCCAGCGGCTGGCGGTCGAGGCCTTCGAGGCCGCGTCCTGCGAGGGCCTGGTGCGTGCCGACTTCTTCCTCACCGAGGACGGCACGTTCGTGATCAACGAGATCAACACCATGCCCGGCTTCACGCCGATCTCCATGTACCCGCGGATGTGGCAGGAGTCCGGCGTGGCCTACCCGGAGCTGGTCGACCGCCTCATCCAGGCGGCCCTGCGCCGCTCCACGGGCCTGCGCTGACCCACGTGCACGGACCGCCCGCCGGGTTCCTTCCCGGCGGGCGGTCCGCTGCGCGATCAGTAGCCGGCGATCCCCTCCGGGATCGTCCCGGCGATCGCCGCGGAGAGCCCGACCAGCATCCCGGCGTCCTTGGCGTGCGCCTTGTCGACCACGACCTCGGTGTACGCCAGCCGCATCCCGGTGGTGAACCGGAAGCCGCCGCCGGCCTCGTCGTCGAGCGGCTCCAGCAGCCACGCGACGCCGTTGACGTGGATCCCGTCCTGCTGCGGATCGGACATCTTCGGGGGCTTGGGGATCCCGCACCGCAGTACGATCGCCGAGCCGCCCCACGCGGCGGTCAGGTCGGAGCGCGGTTCGGTGGCGCTCCGCGCCAGACCGGCCACCTGGTCCGGGAGCTCGTCGTGCAGCGCGGCACACAGCTTCGCGACCTCGGCGGGCGGCGCGGGCGGAGGTTCCACCCGGGCCGCCGCGTCGCCCGGGGCGCAGCCCGCGAGGGCGAGCGCGGCCAGCAGGGCGGGCAGACGGAGGGGCCGGCGGTGCAGGGACATCACCGGCCAAGAGTAGACGGGGGCTACAGATGCACCACCGGGCAGGTCAGGGTCCGGGTGATCCCTTCCACCTGCTGGACCTTGGCGACCACCATGCGGCCGAGTTCGTCCACGGTGTCGGCCTGGGCCCGCACGATCACGTCGTACGGCCCCGTCACGTCCTCCGCCTGGATCACCCCCTGGATCTGGGAGATGGACTCGGCGACGAGCGACGCCTTTCCCACCTCGGTCTGGATGAGGATGTACGCCTGTACCACGGAACCTCCAGGGCGGCCACGAGGATCATTTCCCCCTACCCTCGGGGAGGGCCCGGCCGTTCGGGTGGGCCCGGGGGAGAAGGGACGCCACGGTACCGCGTCCCCACGTGCCACGGGGAGACCCGGGGGAACGGCGGGGCGCGCAGCGGGGCGTACGCAGAGCAGAAGTTGACGTATCTGTTGACGGTACCCAGAGCTGTGACGGCTCGCGACCGCAAGCGGACTGGGCCAGAAGGAGCACAGCGATGAAGGGCACTGTGGGCGAGCTGGGAGAGTTCGGGCTCATCAGGGAGCTCACCTCCCGGCTCACCACCACCCCGGCGGTCCGGCTGGGGCCCGGCGACGACGCCGCGGTGGTGTCGGCACCCGACCGCCGTGTCGTGGCCAGCACGGACATCCTGCTGGAGGGCAGGCACTTCAGGCGCGACTGGTCCACGGCCTACGACGTCGGCCGCAAGGCCGCCGCCCAGAACCTGGCCGACATCGCCGCCATGGGCGCGGTGCCCACCGCGCTGCTGCTCGGGCTGGTGGTGCCCGCCGAACTGCCGGTCACCTGGCCCACCGAGCTGATGGACGGCCTGCGCGACGAGTGCCAGGTCGCCGGGGCCGCCGTGGTCGGCGGGGACGTCGTACGCGGCGACACCATCACCGTGGCGATCACCGCCCTGGGCGACCTGCGCAACCACGAGCCGGTCACCCGCTCCGGCGCCCAGCCCGGCGACGTGGTCGCCGTCACCGGCTGGCTCGGCTGGTCCGCGGCCGGCTTCGCCGTGCTCTCGCGCGGCTTCCGCTCGCCGCGGGCGTTCGTCGAGGCCCACCGCCGACCCGAGCCGCCCTACCACGCGGGCCCCGCGGCCGCCGGGCTCGGCGCCACCGCCATGACCGACGTCAGCGACGGGCTGATCGCCGACCTCGGCCACATCGCCGAGGCCAGCAAGGTCCGCATCGACCTGCGCTCCGGCGCCGTCGACATCCCGACCCAGATGCACGACATCGGCCAGGCCGTCGGCGTGGACCCGCTGCAGTGGGTGCTGACCGGCGGGGAGGACCACGCGATCGTCGCGACGTTCCCGCCGGACGTGAAGCTGCCGGCCCGCTGGAAGGTCATCGGCGAGGTCCTCAACCCCTCGGCGCAGCCGCAGGTGACCGTGGACGGCGCCCCCTGGACCAGCACCGGCGGCTGGGACCACTTCGGCGGCGAGCTCCCCGAGGAGCACCTGCGGTGACCACCGCCCCGGGCCCGGCCCCGCGCCGCCCCGTCCCGCCGCGCTGCCTGACCGTCGCCGGGTCCGACTCCGGCGGCGGCGCCGGCATCCAGGCCGACCTCAAGACCATGCTCGCCCTCGGCGTGCACGGCATGAGCGTGCTGACCGCCGTGACCGCCCAGAACTCCCTCGGGGTGCGCGGGGCCTGGGAGCTGCCCGCCGAGGCCGTCACGGCCCAGTACCGGGCCGTCGTGGACGACATCGGGGTGGACGCCGTCAAGACCGGGATGCTGTCCTCCGCGCCCCTGGTGGAGACCGTCGCCGAGCTGCTGGCCGGCACCGCCGCCCCGGCCGTGGTGGACCCCGTCGGCGTCTCCAAGCACGGGGACGCCCTGCTGGCCGCGTCCGCGCTGGACGCCGTACGCACCGAGCTGCTGCCGCGGGCCACCGTGGCGACGCCCAACCTCGACGAGGTCGAGCAGCTGACCGGGCTGCGGGTGGAGTCGGAGGACGACATGCGGCGGGCCGCCGACGCCGTCCTCGGCTTCGGCCCGCGCTGGGTGCTGGTCAAGGGCGGCCACCTGGCGGCCGGGCACGAGGCCGTCGACCTGCTCAGCGACGGCCGGCAGGAGCGGTGGCTGCGGGCCCCCCGGCACGGCAACCGGCACACCCACGGCACCGGCTGCACCCTCGCCAGCGCGATCGCGGCGGGGCTCGCCAAGGGCCTGACCGTGCCGGAGGCGGTCACCGCGGGCAAGGAGTACGTCACGGGCGCGATCGCGGCCGGCTTCGCCCTCGGCGCCGGCATCGGCCCCGTGGACCACGCCTGGCGCCTGCGCCGGGCGCCGTGATCCCGCCGCGCCGCCGCGTGCTCCCGCCCCGCCGCCACCCGCGGCGGCCCCGCGCGCGGGCAAGGCAAAAGGCCGGTCCACCGAGATGGACCGGCCTTCTTGGCAACCGGAAGGGCTGCGCTACGACGGGAGCGTCAGCGCGAGACCTTGCCGGCCTTGATGCACGAGGTGCAGGCGTTGAGGCGCTTCGGCGTCCCACCGACCACGGCACGCACGCGCTGGATGTTCGGGTTCCAGCGACGGGACGTACGGCGGTGCGAGTGCGAGATGTTGTTGCCGAAGCCCGGCCCCTTGCCGCAAACGTCGCAGTTGGCAGCCACAGGTCACTCCAAAGACTTCAGATGCACTTACAGTGAAATCCGGCGCACCGGATCAGAGATCTGAAGTGGTTTGCCGGGGAACGGCCCGACTGGCGTCGGGCAACCGGAGCAGCATACAACGGCTGCGTCCGTTCAAGAAAACTACCATGGACCGCCCCGACCGTCGGACCGAGCTTCCCGCCCTTCGTTACCCTGCGGTGAACCCAAGCCCGCACGAGGAGGAACGCCCGGTGCCGCACGAGCCGCACACCCTCGACGCCGACGCGGTGCGCACCTGGAGCTCCCTGGCCGTGGCCGCGCTCGGCCGCGCCCGCGAGGACATCGACGCGATCAACGTCTACCCGGTCGCGGACGCGGACACCGGGACGAACCTCTACCTGACCGCCGAGTCGGCCGCCCGCGAGGTCGAGGCCGCCGTCCCCGACGTGACGCACGGCACGGCCACCGCCACCCTGGGCGCGGCGGTACGGGCCTACGCGCACGGCGCGCTCATAGGCGCCCGCGGCAACTCCGGCACGATCCTGGCCCAGCTCCTGCTCGGCGTCGCCGACGTGCTGGGCACCGAGGCCGAGGGCGCCCCGGCCGCCGCGGAGGCGGCCACCGCCGCCGAGGCCGGCCGCCGGCTGGCCCACGCCCTGACCCGGGCCGCCGAGTCCGCGTACC
>NZ_JAJAUY010000116.1 GCF_020532625.1 Streptomyces antimicrobicus
GCCTCGCGCGCCGCGAGGGCGACCGGCTGCGCTTCGTGGGGGCCGCGACCCGGCGGATCGCCCGCGGCATCGACCTCGACGAGATCGTGCTCGGCCTGTGCCGGGCCACGGTGCCGACGTTCTCGGACGCCATCCTGGTGTACCTGCGCGACCCGCTGCCCGTCGGCGACGAACGGCCGGTCGGCCCGGTCGTCTTAAGGCTGCGGCGGACCGACCGGCTCCGGCCGATCGACGACCTGACCGACCACACCGTCGGGGGCGGGCTGGACCTCGCCGGGGCCGCGGGGGTCCCCGGGGAGTTCGACTTCAGCCAGCTGCCGCTGGTGGGCCCGCAGGGCGACCTGCCGGCCGCCGAGCTGTGCGAGATCCTCGCCGGCGGGGCGCTGGACGAGGTGCTGCGCGGGGTCCGGCCGGTCTTCGGCTCCTCCGCCGCCGCCCGGGCCGCGCTGCCGGAGCTGCTCGGCGCCGAGCACCCGGTGCCGCGCGGCCAGCGCGCCATCCTCGCCCCGCTGCGCGGCCGGCGCCGCGTCATCGGCGCGGCCGTCTTCCTGCGGACGCCCGAGCGGCCCGCGTTCGAGCAGAACGACCTGCTGGTGGCCGCCCAGCTGGCCACGCACACCGCTCTGGGCATCGACAAGGCCGTGCTCTACGGCCGCGAGGCGTACATCGCCGACGAGCTGCAGCGGACCATGCTGCCCGACAGCCTGCCCCAGCCCACCGGCGTCCGGCTGGCCTCCCGCTACCTGCCCGCCGCCGAGACCGCCCGGGTCGGCGGGGACTGGTACGACGCCATACCGCTGCCCGGCAGCCGGGTCGCCCTCGTGGTCGGCGACGTCATGGGCCACTCCATGACCTCCGCGGCCATCATGGGCCAGCTGCGGACCACGGCGCAGACCCTGGCCCAGCTCGACCTGCCGCCGGCCGAGGTGCTGCACCATCTCGACGAGCAGGCCCAGCGGCTGGGCTCCGACCGGATGGCCACCTGCCTGTACGCCGTCTACGACCCGGTCTCGCACCGGATCACCATCGCCAACGCCGGTCACCCGCCGCCGGTCCTGCTGCACCTGGGCGGGCGGGCCGAGGTGCTGCGGGTGCCGCCCGGCGCGCCCATCGGGGTCGGCGGCGTCGACTTCGAGGCCGTGGAGCTGGACGCCCCGGCGGGGGCCACCTTGCTGCTGTACACCGACGGGCTGGTGGAGTCCCGGCTGCGGGACGTGTGGACCGGCATCGAGCAGCTGCGCGAGCGGCTGGCGGCCACCGCCCAGCTGACGGGGCTGGACCATCCGCCGCCGCTGGAGGCGCTCTGCGACGACGTCCTGGACATGCTGGGCCCCGGCGACCGGGACGACGACATCGCCCTGCTCGCCGCCCGGTTCGACGGGATCGCGCCCAGCGACGTCGCGTACTGGTTCCTGGACCCCGAGGAGACCGCGCCGGGCCGGGCCCGCCGGTTCGCCCGCCGCGCGCTGTCGCGGTGGGGCCTGGAGGATCTCGGTGACTCGCTGGAGCTGCTGGTCAGCGAGGTGGTCACCAACGCCGTCCGGTACGCCGAACGGCCCGTGACGCTGCGGCTGCTGCGCACGGACGTGCTGCGCTGCGAGGTCGGCGACGACTCCCCGCAGCTGCCCCGCCAGCGCCGGGCCCGGGACACCGACGAGGGCGGCCGCGGGCTGTTCCTGGTCAACCGGATGGCCCGGCGCTGGGGCGCGACCCGGCTGAGCAGCGGCAAGGTCGTCTGGTTCGAACTGCCGCTGCCCGGCCCGCGCGCCTGAGGCGCCGCGGGGCGGGCAGCAGTTCGACGGCAGGCCTCAGGGCCTGGGCGGGCGGGCCGTGTCGGTCGGCGGGACCGGCGGCTTCGGCGTGAGCGTCGGGTCCGGCGGCTTCGGCGTGTTGGTCGGGTCCGGCTTGGTCGAGGTGCTGCCGGTCGGGTTCGGGCTGGTCGTGCCCGGGCTCCGGGTGGCGCTGGTGGTCGGGTCCGGGGTCCTGGTGACCGACGGCGAGACCGTGGTCCGCGGGCTCGGCGGCAGGACCGGCTCGCCCATCTCGGCGTCGTCCAGGTCGAACTGCCCGGTCTTGGCGCCCTTGAGCGCGGCCAGCGTGTACGCCTTCCAGACGTCGGCCGGGAAGCTGGAACCGCCGGCCCGGCCACCGCCCGCGGTACCGGTCAGCGTGACCTGCTTGCCGGTGCCGGGCTCCTCGCCGAACATCGCGACGACGGTGACCAGCTCCGGGGTGTACGCGGTGAACCAGGCGGCCACGTTGGACTCGGTGGTACCGGTCTTGCCGGCCGCTTCGTAGGCGCTGGACCGGACCGTGCTGCCGGAGCCGTCGTTGACGACGCCCGTGAGCACCTTGGTGACGGTGTCGGCGGTGGAGCTGTCGATCACCTGCGCGCCGACGGCCTGGACCGGGGTGTACTCGCGGTAGGCGTGCTCGGCCTTCTTGATGATGGTCGGGGTGACCTTCTTGCCGTGGTTGTCGAAGGTGGCGTAGACGCCGGCCATCTCGACGGTGTTGGCGCTCATCGTGCCCAGCGCCATCGCCGGCTTGTCCTCCGGCCAGCCCTCGCGGTCCTTCATGCCGAGCGCGAGCGCGGTCTTCTTCACGTTCTGCGGCTTCACGTCCACGATCATCTGGGCGTAGACGGAGTTGACCGAGGAGTTGGTGGCCTTCTGGACGGTGATCAGCGGGCTGTCACCTGTCTTGTAGTCCTGCTGGTCCTGGTTCTGCGGGGCGAAGGGGACGTCGCTGCCGACCACGGGGCGGCCGCTGGTGCCGTCGTAGAGCGCGTTCGGGGTGATCGGCTTGCCGTCCTGGGTGCGGGACTTGTTCTGCAGGGCCGAGGCCAGCACGATCGGCTTGAAGGTCGAGCCCGGCTGGAAGTCGGTGCGCAGGGCGTTGCTGGCCCAGTGGTCCTGCTGGCCGGTGCCGCCGTACATCGCGACGATGGCGCCGGTCTTGGGGTCCACCGAGGTGGCGCCGGCCTGGACGTTCTGGTCGACCGGGCGGCGCTTGGTGTCCTTGCGGTCGAGCTTGGACTCCAGCTCGTCCTGGACGGCCTTCTCCAGCGCTGCCTGCTTCTTGGGGTCGATGGTCAGCTCGATGGTCCAGCCGCCGGCCTGGATCTGCTCGGCGGAGACGCCCTGGCGCCGCATCTCGGCGTTCGCGGCCTCGATCAGGTAGCCCTTCTGGCCCTCCATGCCGGGGGCCGCCTTGGGCTTGTTCGGCTGCTGGAACTGCATGCCCGCGCGCTTGGCCTGGTCCAGCACGCCCATCTCGACCATGTTGTTCAGGACGTAGTTGAAGCGGTCGGTGACCAGCGTCTTGGAGGTCTCGCTGGCGACGGCCCAGTCGTACTGGCTGGGGGCCTGGAGGAGCGCGGCGAGGTAGGCGCTCTGCTCGATGGTGAGCTGATCGGCGTTGACGCCGTAGTAGGCCTGGGCGGCGGCCTGGACGCCGTAGGCGTTGCGGCCGAAGTAACTGGTGTTCATGTAGCCCGCGAGGATCTCGGGCTTCTCCATCTCCTGGTCGACCTTGAGCGAGATCACCAGCTCCTTGAGCTTGCGGGTGACCGTCTGGTCCTGGTTCAGGTAGTAGTTCTTGACGTACTGCTGGGTGATGGTCGAACCACCGGACTTCCGGCCTCCCGTGACGGCCTGGAGCGCGGCGCGGCCGAGCCCCTTGACGTCGATGCCGCTGTCCTCGCGGAAGCTCTTGTTCTCGGCCGCGATGAACGCGTTCTGGGTGTGCATCGGGATCTTGTCGATCGGCAGGATCTCGCGGTTGACCTTGCCGGTGCGCGTCATGATCGAGCCGTCGGCGAACTTGTAGATGTTGCTCTGGAGCGTCGCCTCCGCGTTCGGGTCGGGCTTGTCGACGTAGAAGTACAGGCCGACGAGCGCGGCGATGCCGAGCAGGACCATCCCGAAGAACGTGCCGACGATCTTCCGCCAGGTGAAGAACCGGCGTATGCCGGTCTTCTTGGGCCTGCGGCCCCGTCGCGCTTCTGCTCGGCCCATCGCTCCCGCTCCGCTCGGTTTCCCCCCGACGTCAGCTCCGAAAACTAACACCGCAGGTTGTGACAAACGTTGGCCAACCATGGCCAATACCGGTCAATTCGGACGTGAGAATCAGCACCCACACCGATGGAACCGACGCGTATCGCGGCCCAAGGGTTGCTGTCGACGAAAAAAGTGATATCACTTTGCTAGACGTTCCGACCGAACGACCCACACCAAACGGGGGCGCACCATGACGAATGACAGCAGAAGCGGAATCACTGGCTCCAAGGACTCGGCGGCCGCGGCCCCGGCCGTACGGGAGTTCCCCGCGCGCAGCATGGGCGGCGGCCTGGCCCTGCTGCTCGGCCTGGTCGGCGTACTGGCCGGGATCGCCTCGATCGGGTTCGGCGCCACGGCCGCCACGACCGCGCTCAAGGCCACGCTGATCCCGCTCGGCGTCGTCGTGGTGCTCGCCTCGGTCTTCACCATGACCGGGCTGAACATGGTGGCGCCCGGCCAGGCCCGGGTGGTCCAGCTCTTCGGCCGCTACCGCGGCACCATCCGCACCGACGGCCTGCGCTGGGTCAACCCGCTGACCTCGCGGGAGCCGGTCTCCACCCGGGTCCGCAACCACGAGACCGCCGTCCTGAAGGTCAACGACGCCTACGGCAACCCGATCGAGCTGGCGGCGGTCGTGGTGTGGCGGGTCGAGGACACCGCCCGGGCCGTCTTCGAGGTCGAGGACTTCGCGGAGTTCGTCGAGACCCAGGCCGAGGCCGCCGTCCGGCACATCGCGATCGAGTACCCCTACGACTCCCACGACGAGGGCGGCCTGTCGCTGCGCGAGAACGCCGAGGAGATCACCGAGAAGCTGGCGTCCGAGCTCCAGGACCGGGTCGAGGCGGCCGGAGTGCGGATCATCGAGTCCCGCTTCACGCACCTCGCGTACGCTCCGGAGATCGCCTCGGCGATGCTCCAGCGCCAGCAGGCGGGTGCGGTCGTCGCCGCCCGCCGGCAGATCGTCGAGGGCGCGGTGGGCATGGTCGAGCTCGCCCTGACCCGTCTGGCCGAAGAGGACATCGTGGACCTGGACCCGGAGCGCAAGGCCTCCATGGTCTCCAACCTGATGGTGGTCCTGTGCGGCGACCGCGCCGCCCAGCCGGTCGTCAACACGGGCACCCTCTACCAGTGAGCCCGGCCGAGCAGGAGCCCGCGCCCCCCGCCCGCGGGGGGCGCCAGGCCGCCCGCAAGCAGGTGCTGCTGCGGCTGGACCCCCAGGTGTACGAGGCGCTCGCCCGCTGGGCCGGGGACGAACTGCGCAGCGCGAACGCCCAGATCGAGTTCCTGCTCCGCCGCGCCCTGACCGAGGCCGGCCGCCTGCCCGGCGGCGCCGGCCCCCTCCCCCGGCGCGGCCGGCCGCCCCGCCGGCCGGCCGACCCCGACCCCGGATAGCCCCGCCGGCCGAGCGCCGTCACGCCGCGCGGCGTGATGGCGCTCGGCCGGCGGCAGTATGCACGCCGGGTATACACCGCGCGTATACACACGGTGTAGAGTCCGGGGCATGTCGATCGGTCACACTCTGCTCGGCCTCCTGGAGGCCGGCCCCCGGCACGGATACGACCTCAAGCGCGCCTTCGACGAGAAGTTCGGCCACGACCGGCCGCTCGCGTACGGCCAGGTCTACTCGACCATGTCCCGGCTGCTGAAGAACGGCCTGGTCGAGGTCGACGGCATCGAGCCCGGCGGCGGCCCCGAGCGCAAGCGCTACGCCATCACCGACGCCGGGGTCACCGACGTCGAGACCTGGCTGAGCCAGCCGGAGAAGCCCGAGCCGTACCTGCAGTCCACCCTCTACACCAAGGTCGTCCTCGCGCTGCTCACCGGCCGCAGCGCCCAGGACCTGCTCGACGGCCAGCGGGCCGAACACCTGCGCCTGATGCGCATCCTGACGACCCGCAAGCGCAAGGGCGACCTGGCCGACCAGCTCGTCTGCGACCACGCCCTGTTCCACCTGGAGGCGGACCTGCGGTGGCTGGAGCTCGCCGCCGCCCGCCTCGACCAGCTCGCCAAGGAAGTGCGCCGATGACCCACGCCCCCGCCGGCTCGCTGCTCGCCGCCACCGGCCTGCACAAGGCGTACGGCCCCACCAAGGCCCTGGACGGCGCCGACTTCTCCGTCCACCCCGGCGAGGTGGTCGCCGTGATGGGCCCCTCCGGCTCCGGCAAGTCCACCCTGCTGCACTGCCTGGCCGGGATCGTGCCGCCGGACTCCGGCTCCGTCACGTACGCCGGCCGGGAGCTGACGGCGATGAGCGACGCCGAGCGCAGCGCCCTGCGGCGCACCGAGTTCGGCTTCGTGTTCCAGTTCGGCCAGCTGGTGCCGGAACTCACCTGCGTGGAGAACGTGGCGCTGCCGCTGCGGCTGGCGGGTGTCCGGCGCAAGGAGGCCGAGCACACCGCCCTGGCCTGGATGGAGAAGCTCCAGGTGGAGGACCTCGCGGGGCAGCGGCCCGGCGAGGTGTCCGGCGGCCAGGGCCAGCGGGTGGCCGTGGCCCGCTCGCTGGTCACCGGGCCGCGGGTGCTGTTCGCCGACGAGCCGACCGGGGCGCTGGACTCCCTCAACGGCGAGCTGGTGATGCAGCTGCTCACCGAGGCCGCCCGGTCCACCAACGCCGCCGTCGTCCTCGTCACCCACGAGACCCGGGTCGCCGCGTGGTCCGACCGCGAGATCGTCGTCCGCGACGGCCGCTCCCGCGACATGGAGCGCGCCATATGAGCACCGGCACCACCCCCGCCACCGCCCCCGCCGCCCGCACCGGTCCGGGCGGTGACAGCGGCGCCGGCACCGGCGCCCTCCGCGTCTGGTTCCGGGACCTGGCCATGGGCGCCCGGTTCGCCTTCACCGGCGGCCGCCAGGGCTGGACCCGTACGCTGCTCACCGGCGTCGGCGTGGGCCTGGGCGTGGCCCTGCTGCTGATCAGCACCGCGCTGCCGAGCGCGCTGGCCGCCCGGACCGACCGCGGCGACGCCCGCAGCTGGCTCGGCTCCCCCACCGCCGAGCACCCCGGCCAGGACACCCTGCTGATCGCCCGGGCCGCCCAGAGCTACCGCGGCAAGGACATCGAGGGCGTGCTGGTGGAGGCCGAGGGGCCCGACGCCCCGGTCCCGCCGGGGCTGACCCAGGTGCCCGGCCCCGGGGAACTGGCCGTCTCCCCGGCCCTGAAGCGGCTGCTGGACTCCCCCGACGGCGCGCTGCTGCGCGAGCGCCTGGACGGGCGGATCACCCAGACCGTCGGCGACGCGGGCCTGACCGGCCCCGCCGAACTGCTCTTCTACTCCGGCCGGTCGGGCCTGCGCCCGGCCGTCGAGGGCTTCTCCCGGGTCGAGCGGATCACCGCGTTCGCCTACGAGCGGCAGACCGAGAAGCTGGGCCCCGTCCTGGTCCTCCTGGTCGTCCTGACCTTCGTCGCGCTGCTGCTGCCCGTCGCGGTGTTCATCGCGGCCGCCGTCCGCTTCGGCGGCGAGCGCCGCGACCGGCGGCTGGCCGCCCTGCGCCTGGTCGGCGCGGACAGCAGGATGGTGCGCCGGATCGCCGCCGGTGAGGCCCTGGCCGGCTCGCTGGCCGGGCTGGTGCTGGGCGCCGGCTTCTTCGTCCTCGCCCGCTCCGTGGTGGGCGGCTTCGACATCCAGCAGCGCAGCGTCTTCCCCGCCGACCTCGACCCGGCGCCGTGGCTGGCCGCGCTGGTGGCGGTCGCGGTGCCCGCGGCGGCCGTGGGGGTCACCCTGTTCGCGCTGCGCGGGGTGGTCATCGAACCGCTGGGCGTCGTGCGGACGGCGAAGCCGGCCCGGCGCCGGCTGTGGTGGCGGCTGCTGGTGCCGCTGGCCGGACTGGGCCTGCTGGTGCCGCTGACGGGCCGCGGGGACGACGGCGGGGAGTTCAACCGCTGGCAGGTCACCGCCGGTGTGGCGCTGCTGCTGGTGGGCATCACCGCGCTGCTGCCCTGGCTGCTGGAGCGGCTCGTCGGCCGGATGGGCGGCGGGCCGGTCTCCTGGCAGCTGGCCGTGCGCCGGCTCCAGGTCAACACCGCCGGGGCGGCCCGGCTGGTCAACGGCATCGCCGTCGCCGTCGCGGGCGCCATCGCCCTGCAGATGCTCTTCTCGGGCGTCGAGGACGACTACACCAAGGACACCGGCCAGGACCCGGGCCGCGCCGCCGTCTCGATCCTGATCGGCGACGACGCCCAGGACGACCTGGACCAGCTGGCCCGCCAGGTCGCCGGCTACGAGGGCATCACCGGGGCGGTGCCGCTGCGCTCGGTGCAGGCGGCGCACACCGCTCCCGCCGAGGACGGCCTGATCGACGTCACCATCGGCAGCTGCGCGGCCCTGCGCGAGGTCGCGCTCCTGGACTCCTGCAAGGACGGCGACGCCTTCCTCGCCACCGGCTCGGACGACCGCGCCCGGACGTACGGGGGCACGGCCGCGCCCGGCGACAAGCTGTTCGCGGGCAACGTACGCGGCTACGAGAAGGCGGTCGCGCCGGTGCCGTTCACGGTCCCCGCCGAGCTGCCCCGCGTGGCCAGTCGCCCCGACCCCGTCGGGGCCCTGCGCGCCGGACTGCTGCTGACGCCCTCGGTGGCGCCCGCCGACACCGGCGGCTACGGCTCCCGGCAGATCTTCGTGATGGCCGAGGACACCGACGGCGACGGGCTGGAGCGGGCCCGTACGGCCGCGTACAAGGCCTCTCCGCTGTCGACGGCCATGACGCTGGCGCAGACCAAGCGGGACGCCGGCTACTCGACGGTCCGGATCGGGCTGTTCTTCGGGGCCACCGCCGTGCTGGTCCTGATCGGCACCAGCCTGCTGGTCTCCCAGGTGGAGCAGCTGCGCGAGCGCCGCGCGCTGCTGTCGTCGCTGGTCGCCTTCGGCACCCCGCGGTCGACGCTGAGCCTGTCGGTGCTGTGGCAGACGGCCCTGCCGGTCGGGGTGGGCATGGCGCTGGCCGCGGTGTTCGGGGTCGGGCTGGGGGTCGTCCTGATGCGGATGGCCGCGGCCCCGGTGCGCATCGACTGGGGGCCGGTCGCGGCGCTGACCGGGGTGGGCGCCGGCGTGGTCGCCCTGGTCACCGCGCTGAGCCTGCCGCCGCTGCTGCGGATGGCGCGCCCGGACGGCCTGCGCACGGAGTGACCTGGCGCGCCGCTCGCCGGTGCGGCCCGTGGCGCTACTGCGCGGGCCACACCGGCAGCGGCCGCACGGCCTCGCGCAGGGCGGCGGCCAGGGTGGTGAACTCCGCCTGGCGGGCGGTGCCGGTGCGCATCGCGAACGCGATCCGCCGGGTGGGCGCGGGCTCGGCGAAGTAGCCGGTCGACAGGTACTCGTTGCGCGCGGTCTCCAGGCGCAGCGCCGTACGCGGCAACAGCGTGACGCCCAGTCCCCCGGCGACCAGTTGTACGAGCGTGGACAGGCCCGCGGCGGTGGTGGTCACGTCGGGTCCCTCGCTGCGGCCGGCCTCCCGGCAGATGTCCAGCGCCTGGTCGCGCAGGCAGTGCCCCTCGTCGAGCAGCAGCAGGTGCAGTCCGCGCAGTTCCTCGCGCGGGATGTCCCGGCGCCCGGCCAGCGGATGGTCGCGGGGCGCGAGCAGCACGAAGTCCTCGTCGAACAGCGGAAGTTCGGTGACGCCGGGGACGCCGAGGGGGACGGCGAGCAGCAGCAGGTCCAGCCGGCCGGCGGCCAGGCCGTCCAGCAGCGAGGCGGTCTGCTCCTCGTGCACCTGGAGGTCGAGCCGGGGGTAGCGGCGGTGGAACAGCCCGAGGACCGTGGGCAGCAGGTACGGCGCGACGGTCGGGATGACGCCCAGGCGCAGCGCCCCGGTGAACGGCGCCCGCACCGCCTCGGCCTCCTCCAGCAGTCCCGACACCGCGTCCAGGACGGCCGTGGCGCGGGCGGCGATCCGTTCGCCCGCCGGGGACAGCAGCACCTTGCGGGTGGTGCGCTCCAGCAGCTGCACGCCGAGCGCCTCCTCCAGCGCGGAGACCGCGCCGGACAGGGCGGGCTGGCTCATCCCGATCGCGGCGGCGGCGTCCCGGAAGTGCAGGTGCTCGGCGACCGCCGCGAAGGCGCGCAGCTGCGCCAGCGTCGGCTGCTTCGCTCCTCTGTTACCGACAGCCACTGATAGGTACCTCCGATCACCCGGCACAAGAATAGCTATTTCCGCAATCAATGCAGCTGTGCCAGCATGTGAGATCCGTCCAACCCCCTCGGAAAGCCCCCAAAAGGGTACCTTTCCAGTCAGCAAGGAGAGCACGTGCTCACTGTCGGTGACAAGTTCCCCGCCTACGACCTGACCGCCTGCGTCTCGCTCGAGGCCGGCAAGGAGTTCGCCCAGATCGACCACAAGTCCTACGAGGGCAAGTGGCGCGTGGTGTTCTTCTGGCCGAAGGACTTCACCTTCGTCTGCCCCACCGAGATCGCCGCCTTCGGCAAGCTGAACGACGAGTTCGCCGACCGCGACGCCCAGATCCTCGGCGTGTCCGGCGACTCCGAGTTCGTCCACCACGCCTGGCGCAAGGACCACGCCGACCTGCGTGACCTGCCCTTCCCGATGCTGGCCGACTCCAAGCACGAGCTGATGCAGGCCTGCGGCGTGCAGGGCGAGGACGGCTTCGCGCAGCGCGCCGTGTTCATCGTGGACCCGAACAACGAGATCCAGTTCACCATGGTGACCGCCGGCTCCGTCGGCCGTAACCCCAAGGAGGTCCTGCGGGTCCTGGACGCCCTGCAGACCGACGAGCTGTGCCCGTGCAACTGGAACAAGGGCGAGGACACCCTCGACGCCGGCAAGCTCCTGGCCGGTGAGTGAGCATGGCCCTCGCTGAGCTGAAGGCCGCCATACCGGACTTCGCCAAGGACCTGAAGCTGAACCTCGGCTCGGTCGTCGGCAACCAGGACACCCTCTCGCAGCAGCAGCTGTGGGGCACCGTCCTGTCCTGCGCGATCGCCGCCCGCTCCCCGCGCGTCCTGCGCGAGCTGGAGCCGGAGGCCAAGGCGAACCTCTCGCCCGAGGCGTACACCGCGGCCAAGTCCGCGGCCGCGATCATGGCGATGAACAACGTCTTCTACCGCACGCGCCACCTCCTGTCCGACCCGGAGTACGGCACCCTGCGCGCGGGGCTGCGGATGAACGTCATCGGCAACCCGGGCGTGGAGAAGGTCGACTTCGAGCTGTGGTCGCTCGCGGTCTCCGCGATCAACGGCTGCGGCCAGTGCCTGGACTCGCACGAGCAGGTCCTGCGCAAGGCCGGCGTCGAGCGCGAGACGATCCAGGAGGCCTTCAAGGTCGCCTCGGTGATCCAGGCGGTCGCCGTGACCCTGGACGCGGAGGCGGCGCTGGAAGCCGCCGAGTAACCGGCAGCGGCAGCCGGCGGCGGTTCACCGGCGCCCGGTGCCGCCGGCCGGCACGCACGCCACGCGAAGGGGCTCCTGGCATCCGCCGGGGGCCCCTTCCGCGGTCACGTGCGCAGCGCCCGCATCAGGATCCGCACGTCCTCCGCCATCGCCGCCTGGGCCGCCGTGAAGTCGACCTTCGGGTCCGGGTCCCGGATGTCCTCCGGGCCCGCCTCGCGGTAGTCGGGCTGTGCGGAGAAGGTCAGGGTGAAGACCGCCCGGCCGTCCAGAACCCGCAGCAAGCGGGCGTCGTAGGGGCCGTCGTAACTCAGCAGCGCACGCTCCCCCAGCCCCGGCACCGCCTCCACCGTCATGGCGTCCTGCGCGACCCACGGGTCGTACCGCGGGTCGTGCGGCCGGGCCACCTCGAACTCCGGGCCCGGGTCGGTCACGTGGTGCACGGCGACCGTGGCCACGGCGAGGTAGCGGATGCCGTCGCGCTCGCCGCTGAGCTGGCAGCCCGACCAGTCCACCGCCCGGTGCGGCTGGTTGGCGTCCAGCTTGTGCTTCGTCAACTCGATCCCGGTCAAGCGGCTGAGCGTCGGCGCCGTGAACTCGTCGCACAGGTACTCCGGCCAGCGGTAGCCCGGCCGCTCCGCCGGCCCCGGCACGCCCGCCGCCCACAGCCCGGCCGCCCACACGGCGGACGCGGTCAGCGCGCCGCCCAGCGACCACAGCCAGGGGCGCCGGCTGCGGGAGGCGGGGGGTAAGGCGGGGTCCGCCGATGCCGCCTCCGACGGCCGGTCCCCGGGGTCGAACGACCCGTCGAACTCAGGCTCCGTGATCACCGGTACGCCCCTCCCCGTACTCGACCGGCGCCTGCGGCAGGGCCGTCGCCCCGTGCGGACCGGGCCCGATGCGCAGCTCGTCCTCCCGCGAGTACGCCCGCAGGTAGCCGACGACGGTGTTGGTGACCGCGACCAGCGGAACGGCGACCACCGCGCCGCCGATCCCGGCGACCAGCCCGCCGGCGGCCACGGAGAGCACCACGGCCAGCGGGTGCACTCGCACCGCCCGGCCGAGGATGAACGGCTGGAGGACGTGCCCTTCGAGCTGCTGCACGGCCAGGACCACGAGCAGCACCATCAGCGCCGCGAACACGCCCTGCGTCACCAGGGCCACGACCACCGCCAGCGCACCGGAGACCACCGCGCCGACGAGCGGGATGAAGGCGAACAGGAAGATGAAGACGGCGAGCGGCACGGCGAGCGGGACGTCGAGGAAGTAGATGCCGAGGCCGATGAAGATGGCGTCGATCAGCGCCACGATCACGGTGCCGCGCACGTACGCCGTCAGCGTGCGCCAGGCCCGCGGGCCGGCACCGGACAGACCCGGCCGGGCTGCCGCGGGCACCCAGCCCAGCACCCAGCTCCAGATCCGCTTGCCGTCGTAGAGCAGGAAGAGGGTGCAGAACATCGCGAGCAGTATCCCGGTCAGCACCTCCACCATGACGGTGACGCCCTGGAGGCCGGCCGAGGTGATCTGCTCGGTGTTGGTGCCGATGGTGTCGGTCAGGGTCTTGGCGATGTCGTTGATCTGCTGCTGGGTCACGTGGAACGGACTGTCCAGCGCCCACTGCTTGAGCTCGTTGATGCCGTCCTTGACCCGGTTGGACAGGTCGTCGACGTTCTCCATGACCTGCCAGACCACGAACCAGAAGACCAGTCCGATGATCACGAAGCCGAGGATGGCGGTGACGGCGGTGGCCAGCCCCCGCGGCAGGCCGAGCTTGCGCAGCCGGACGACGAAGGGCTGGAGCAGGGCGGTCACCAGCAGGGCCGCGGCGAAGGCGAGGACGACGAGTTGGACCTCGCTGATCACCTTCATCAGGACCCAGAGCATCCCGGCGAGCAGCAGCAGCCGCCAGCTCACCTCGGCCGCGACCCGCATGCCCCAGGGCACGACGGTCACCGGGTCCGGCCGCACCCGCTGGTACGGCGCCGGCTCGGGCACGGGACGGGGCGCGTGGGCGGCCGGAGCGGCCGCGGCGCGCGCTTCGTGCGGCGTCGCGAGGTCTTCCGCCTCGGCCTCGACCTCGGCCCGGCGCGCGGCGAGCCGGGCCTCCATGCGGCTCAGTCTCTTGCCGGCCCGGGCGAGCCAGCCTGCCACCTTGTCCATCGACGTCCCTCTCTCCCCCGGACCCGGTCCGGGGGGACCCCCACCGCCTGTCCTGCGCGCGTGACGCGCCCCGTCGACCGTACACGCGAGGAGCCCCGCACCGAAGGACGGTACGGGGCTCCCGGGGTTCGGGCGGCGGCGGGAAGGGGTACCCGGCGAGGGTTCCTCAGTACCAGCCGTTGGCCTGGTGGAAGGTCCAGGCCGCGCACGGGCTGCCGTAGCGCTCGTTCATGTAGTTCAGACCCCACTGGATCTGGGTGGCGGGGTTGGTGCGCCAGTCGGCTCCGGCCGAGGCCATCTTCGAGCCCGGGAGCGCCTGGACCAGACCGTACGCGCCCGAGGACGGGTTGACGGCCTTGTAGTTCCAGGTGGACTCCTGGTTCACGATGTTCGAGAAGCACTGGAACTGGCCGCCCGGGACGATCTGCCGGGCGATGTCCTTGACCTGGGCCACCGTGTAGGAGCTCTGCGGCGCGAAGTCGGAGGCGTCGCGGGTCGCGGAGCGGCTCGCGACCTGCTCCTTCTCCTCGCGCTCCTTCTTCGCCTTGGCCTCGGCGTCGGCCTTCTTCGCCTTGGCGTCCTTGGCGGCCTGGAGCCGGGCGGACTCCTCGGCCGAGCGCTTGGCCTCGGCGTCGGCGGCGTAGGCCATGGCGTCGGCCTGCTGCGTCAGGGACGCGTTCTGGACCGAGGCGTGCTCGCCGACCGGGATGTCCGCGAGGAGCGTCGCGCCGGACGCGGTCGTCTCCAGGTCGTTCGAGTTCTGGCCGTCGCCAGTGGCGACGCCCACGACAGCGCCGACGGTGGTGACCGCGGTGGCAGACGCCACGGCGATTCCCCGGACCGAGATCCGGCTCACACGATGTCCTTCCAGCAGCGTCCGCCTCGGTGACCGCAGCGTCCGCGAATCTGCCCCTGGCGCGGGCCTCCTGGTGCAGCGGTCACTGGAGGCGACTGGCCCATTGCTGGGCGGCATACGGCTGTTGGCTATGGAGTTGTGGATACAGCTGTGCCGTATGCGGGGCCTGACGGAAAACAGACTCTGCCGGAGCCGGACGCCGCAAGGCAATTCCCCGTTGCGTGGGAAACGTCACACCAGGCATGTCGCCATGGGTTCTTGGAAACCCCTGTGCAGCGAGGCGCCGCCCGGCTAGGCTCTTCTGCCTTTGCCGGACGGCGCCAACTTCCGTCCCTTACGGGGTGTTTCAGAGGGTTTCGAGCATCTCCGTGACCAGGGCCGCGATGGGAGAACGCTCGGAGCGCGTCAAGGTCACGTGGGCGAAGAGCGGATGGCCCTTCAACTTCTCGACCACGGCGACCACTCCGTCGTAGCGCCCCACGCGCAGATTGTCCCGTTGTGCCACGTCATGGGTGAGAACGACCCGGCTGTTCGCGCCGATTCGGGACAGAACGGTCAGCAGGACGTTCCGTTCCAGCGACTGGGCCTCGTCCACGATGACGAACGCGTCGTGCAGCGAGCGGCCCCGGATGTGCGTGAGCGGGAGCACCTCCAGCATGCCGCGGCTGAGCACCTCCTCGATGACCTCGCGGCCCGCCACCGACGAGAGGGTGTCGAAGACGGCCTGCGCCCACGGGCTCATCTTCTCGGACTGGTCGCCCGGCAGATAGCCGAGCTCCTGCCCGCCCACCGCGTACAGCGGCCGGAAGACCATCACCTTCTGGTGCTGGCGGCGCTCCAGCACCGCCTCCAGCCCCGCGCACAGGGCCAGCGCCGACTTGCCCGTACCGGCCCGGCCGCCCATGGAGACGATCCCGACCTCGGGGTCGAGCAGCAGGTCGAGCGCGATGCGCTGCTCGGCGCTGCGGCCGTGAAGCCCGAAGGCCTCGCGGTCGCCGCGGACCAGGCGGACGTTGCCGTCGGCGGTGACCCGGCCCAGTGCCTTGCCCCGCTCGGACTGCAGGACCAGGCCCGTGTGCACGGGCAGTTCCGCGGCCTCGGGCACGTACAGCCGCTCCTCGGAGTAGAGGAGGTCCACCTGCTCCCCGGAGAGGGGGAGCTCGGTCATACCCGTCCAGCCGTCGCCGGTGATGGCGAGCTCGGCGCGGTACTCCTCGGCGAGCAGGCCCACGGAGGAGGCCTTGATGCGCAGCGGGAGATCCTTCGAGACGACCGTGACGTCGTAGCCCTCGGCCTGGAGGTTGCGGGCGACCGCGAGGATGCGCGAGTCGTTGTCCCCCAGCCTGAAGCCGGCGGGCAGGACACCCGGGTCGGAGTGGTTGAGCTCGACACGCAGGGACCCGCCGAGGTCGCCCATCGGGATCGGGGCGTCGAGGCGCCCGTACCGCACCCGTACGTCGTCCAGCAGGCGCAGCGCCTGGCGGGCGAAGTAGCCGAGTTCGGGATGGTGCCTCTTGGCCTCCAACTCGGTGATCACCACGATCGGGAGCACGACCTCGTGCTCCTCGAAGCGGGTGACGGCGTTGGGGTCTGCCAGCAGGACGCTGGTGTCGAGGACGTAGGTCCGCCTGTCGTTCAGGCGGCGCTTAGTGCTGGTCACCACGGAAGGACGTACCCCCTCGGAAGAGGTCGGGCCATGAAGACCGGACCGGTCATCGGCACCCATGCCAGGGCCGATTTCCGGCCCTCCACTCCGTCCGTGCGATCGGCACGTGCGTCCTGGTGCAAAGGGCCTCCCGGGCGGACGACCCCATGCCGTCCGCTGAGACTCGACACCCGTGGATCGGGCGTCGACCTGCTAGGGATATTCCCTCGAACACCCCTGGCCATGCCATGGCATATGACGGACGCTGGGTGAATCCCTGGTGAAAGCCTCGCGGGCGGGGCGTGTCGGTCCGGCCGAAGGGCCGTCAGACCCCGTAGCGCCGGTGCCGGGCGGCGTAGTCGCGCAGCGCCCGCAGGAAGTCGACCTTGCGGAAGGCGGGCCAGAAGACTTCGCAGAAGTAGTACTCGGAGTGGGCGCTCTGCCAGAGCATGAATCCGGACAGCCGCTGCTCGCCGCTGGTACGGATCACCAGGTCCGGGTCGGGCTGGCCGCGGGTGTAGAGGTGCTCCGAGATGTGGTCGATGTCCAGGATCTCGGCGAGCTCCTCGATCGAGGTGCCCTTCTCGTGGTGCTCCAGCAGCAGCGAGCGCACCGCGTCGGCGATCTCCTGGCGGCCGCCGTAGCCGACGGCGACGTTGACCAGTATCCCCTTGACGTCGAGGGTGGCCTGCTCGGCCTCCTTGAGCACCGACTGGGTCTGCGCGGGCAGGATGTCGAGGTTGCCCACGTGGTGGACCCGCCAGCGGCCGTCCGCGGCCAGGCCCCGGACGGTGTTCTCGATGATGTTGAGCAGCGGGCGCAGCTCTTCCTCGGGACGGTCCAGGTTGTCGGTGGAGAGCATCCACAGGGTGACGACCTCGACGTCCGTCTCGTCGCACCAGCCCAGCAGCTCGTAGATCTTGTCGGCCCCGGCCTGATGGCCCTGCACGGTCGTGCCGCCGGACGCCTTCGCCCAGCGCCGGTTGCCGTCCAGGATGACGCCGATGTGCTTGGGCACCGCGTCGTGGTCGAGGCGGCCCTCCACCCGGCGTGCATAGAGCTTGTACACCAGGTCGCGCAGCTTCACGATCTTCCAGCCCCTCCGTGCAATGCCCCCGTGTGCGATTGCGGTCTCCCCCGACTGCGCCACATTACTGCGGACGGGGAGGCCTGGCCCAACTCGGTCTGTCACAAGTCCGTGATAGGGAGGACAACGTGACAAATACCAACCTCTACCGGGCAGACGCCTCTCGCTACGACTCCATGCCCTACCGGCGCACGGGTCGCAGCGGCCTCAAGCTGCCCGCCATCTCCCTGGGCCTGTGGCACAACTTCGGCGACGACACGTCCCTGGAGTCCCAGCGTGCCATTCTGCGCCGCGCCTTCGACCTCGGCGTGACCCACTTCGACCTGGCCAACAACTACGGGCCGCCGCCCGGCTCGGCCGAGCTGAACTTCGGCAAGATCTTCGCGCAGGACTTCGCGCCCTACCGCGAGGAGCTGGTGGTCTCCACCAAGGCCGGCTACCTGATGCACCCCGGGCCGTACGGCGAATGGGGCAGCCGCAAGTACCTGCTCGGCTCGCTCGACGCCTCGCTGAAGCGGATGGGCCTCGAATACGTCGACATCTTCTACTCGCACCGCTTCGACCCGGAGACCCCGCTGGAGGAGACGATGGGCGCGCTCGCGTCCGCCGTCCAGCAGGGCAAGGCGCTCTACGTCGGCGTCTCCTCCTACACGGCGGAGCAGACCCGCGAGGCCGTCGCCCTGCTGCGCGAGATGGGCGTGCGCCCGCTGATCCACCAGCCGTCGTACTCCATGATCAACCGCTGGACGGAGGACGACGGCCTGCTCGACGCGCTGGAGGAGGCCGGCATGGGCTGCATCGCCTTCGCGCCGCTCGCGCAGGGCCTGCTCACCGGCAAGTACCTCCAGGGCTCGGTGCCGCAGGGCTCCCGCGCCTCCCAGGGCAAGTCGCTCGACCCCGGCCTGCTCTCCGAGGACGTGCTGCGCCGGCTGACCGGCCTGAACGAGATCGCCGCGCGGCGCGGCCAGTCCCTGGCCCAGCTGGCGCTGACGTGGGTGCTGCGGGACGAGCGGATGACCTCGGCGCTGATCGGCGCCTCCAGCGTGAAGCAGCTGGAGGAGAACGTCGCCGCGCTGTCCGCCGCGCCGCTGACGGAGGCGGAACTGAAGGAGATCGACTCCTTCGCCGTCTCGACGCCGGGCACCAACATCTGGGCCCAGCGCGGCTGAGGCCCGCGGTCCCCGGCTGACCTGCGGGTTTGCCGGAGACAGAAAACGGGCCGGTCCGTGGGGGGGATACGGACCGGCCCGAGGGGGGGGTTCCACCATAACCCTTCGTAAAGCGTGCTGCGTGCATCGGCGCGCCACGATTACGCTCCGAGTCCGCCCAGGAGCACTCCGGTGAACGCCCCGGCCGCCATGAAGGGACCGAAGGCGAAGGCCGCCGAGAGGTCCGCCCGGCCGCGCAGCACAAGGCCGAGGCCGTATCCGGCGCCGTAGAGGAAGCCGAGGAAGGCCCCGGCGGCCCATACCCCCCACCCGTACCACCCAAGAGCGACGCCCAGCGCGAGCGCCAGCTTGACGTCGCCGAAACCCATGCCGGCCGGGTGGATCAGGAAGAGGACGAGGTACCCCCCGCCCAGGGCGGCGCCGCCCAGCAGCGCGGCGCGCCAGGTGCCGGCGGCGCCGGGCAGGGCCGCGGCGACCCCGAGCAGGGCGGCCGTGACCGCCGCGAGCGGGAGGGTCACGGCGTCGGGCAGGCGGTGCACGGCGAGGTCGACCAGGGCGAGGAGGACCAGG
>NZ_JAJAUY010000117.1 GCF_020532625.1 Streptomyces antimicrobicus
TCGGCGGCTCAGACACTATCAGATTTCCGAGGGTCTGAATTCCACTCGCTCGGGGGACGTCCGGGCACATGCGTGTGCCTGGTTCCCTTGCGGCGGAGACGTCAACGTACTGGAGCGGGGCCCCCGGATGCAAATCGGGGGCCCCGCTCCGGTGCTGGTGTCGCGGGCGGGTCAGACCTCGACCACGACCGGGAGGATCATCGGGCGCCGGCGGTAGCCGTCGGAGACCCACTTGCCCAGCGTGCGGCGGATGAGCTGCTGCAGCTGGTGGGGCTCGGCGACGCCGTCGGCGGCGGCCCGGGCGATGGCTTCCTCGATCTTGGGGACGACCGAGGCGAAGGCCGAGTCCTCGATTCCGGAACCGCGGGCGTTGATGTTCGGGCCGCCCACGACCTTGCCGGTCGTGCTGTCGACCACCACGAAGACCGAGATGATGCCCTCGTCGCCGAGGATCCGGCGGTCCTTGAGCGCAACCTCGGTGACATCGCCGACCGAGAGGCCGTCGACGTAGACGTACCCGGCCTGGACCTTGCCGGTGATCTTGGCCCGGCCGTCGATCAGGTCGACGACCACGCCGTCCTCGGCGATGACGATGTGGTCCTTGGGGACGCCCGTCATCGCGCCGAGCTCGGCGTTGGCGCGCAGGTGGCGCCATTCGCCGTGGACCGGCATGAGGTTGCGCGGCTTGCAGATGTTGTAGAAGTACAGCAGCTCGCCGGCCGAGGCGTGGCCCGAGACGTGGACCTTGGCGTTGCCCTTGTGGACGACGTTGGCGCCCCAGCGGGTCAGGCCGTTGATCACGCGGTAGACCGCGTTCTCGTTGCCCGGGATCAGGGACGACGCGAGGATCACCGTGTCGCCGGGGACGATCCGGATCTGGTGGTCGCGGTTGGCCATGCGGGACAGGGCCGCCATGGGCTCGCCCTGGGAGCCCGTGCAGACGAGCACGACCTCGTGGTCGGGCAGGTCGTCGAGCGTCTTGACGTCCACGACCAGGCCGGCCGGGACGCGCAGGTAGCCCAGGTCGCGGGCGATGCCCATGTTGCGGACCATCGAGCGGCCGACGAAGGCGACCCGGCGGCCGTACTCGTGGGCCGCGTCCAGCACCTGCTGGATGCGGTGGACGTGGCTGGCGAACGACGCGACGATGATCCGCTTCTGGGCGCCGGCGAAGACGCCGCGGATGACGTTGGAGATGTCGCGCTCGGGCGGGACGAAGCCCGGGACCTCGGCGTTCGTGGAGTCCGACAGGAGGAGGTCGATGCCTTCCTCGCTCAGCCGCGCGAACGCGTGCAGGTCGGTCAGCCGGTTGTCCATCGGGAGCTGGTCCATCTTGAAGTCGCCGGTGGCGACCACCAGACCCGCGGGGGTGCGGATGGCCACGGCCAGGGCGTCCGGGATGGAGTGGTTGACCGCGATGAACTCGCAGTTGAAGGCACCCAGCTGCTCGCGGTCGCCCTCCTTCACCTCGAGGGTGTAGGGGCGGATGCGGTGCTCCTGGAGCTTCGCCTCGATGAGGGCGAGCGTCAGCTTGGAGCCGATCAGCGGGATGTCCGGCTTCTCGCGCAGCAGGTAGGGGACGGCGCCGATGTGGTCCTCGTGGCCGTGGGTCAGGACGATGCCGTCGACCTGGTCGAGGCGGTCCCTGATGGACGAGAAGTCCGGCAGGATCAGGTCGATGCCGGGCTGCTCCTCCTCGGGGAAGAGGACGCCGCAGTCGACGATCAGCAGTCGGCCGTCGTACTCGAACACGGTCATGTTCCGGCCGATCTCGCCGAGGCCGCCGAGCGGGGTGACGCGCAGCGCACCCTTGGGCAGCTTCGGCGGGGGGCCGAGTTCCGGATGCGGATGGCTCAAAAGACTCTCCTCACCACACGCGCCACGTACCCCTTAAGGCACGTGGCGCGCATGACATTCGTGCACTTGCTGTTGTTGTGTGTGGTTCTGCTTATTCAGTTATGAAGTCTGTTGTCAGAGCTGTACCCCGCCGGCCGCAAGATCGATCTTGAGCTGCTCGGTCTCCTGGTCGTCCAGCGCGATCAGCGGCAGGCGCAGCGGCCCGGCCGGCAGGCCCTGGAGGGCGAGCGCGGCCTTGGTGGTCATGACGCCCTGGGTGCGGAACATGCCGGTGAACACCGGCAGGAGCTTCTGGTGGATCTCGGTGGCCTTCTGGACGTCGCCGCCGAGGTGCGCCTCCAGCATCGCGCGCAGGTCGGGCGTGACCACGTGGCTGACGACGGAGACGAAGCCGACGGCGCCGACGGACAGCAGCGGCAGGTTCAGCATGTCGTCGCCGGAGTACCAGGCCAGGCCGCTGCGCGCGATGGCCCAGCTGGCGCGGCCGAGGTCGCCCTTGGCGTCCTTGTTGGCGACGATGCGCGGGTGCTCGGCCAGCCGGACGATCGTCTCGGTGTCGATCGGGACGCCGCTGCGGCCGGGGATGTCGTAAAGCATGACCGGCAGGCCGGTGGCGTCGGCGACAGCCTTGAAGTGCTGGTACAGGCCCTCCTGCGGGGGCTTGTTGTAGTACGGCGTCACGGCCAGCAGGCCGTGGGCTCCGACGCGCTCGGCCTCGCGGGCGAGGCCGAGGGTGTGGTGGGTGTCGTTGGTGCCGATCCCGGCCACGACGTGGGCGCGGTCTCCGACCGCCTCCACCACGGCTCGTACGAGGTCGCTTTTCTCCGCGTCGGTGGTGGTCGGGGACTCGCCGGTGGTCCCGTTGATGATCAGACCGTCGTTGCCTGCGTCCACCAGGTGGACGGCGAGCTGCTGCGCGCCGTCGAGGTCGAGTGCGCCATCCGCCGTGAACGGCGTGATCATGGCGGTGAGGACCCGCCCGAAGGGGGTCTGCGGAGTCGAGATCGGAGCCATGGGTAACACGCTACTCGCTGCCATGCTCGCGGGGTCCCCTCGGGGGACGTCAACATGGGTGGGCCGCCGGGGGGAGCTGTCGGATTGTTGGATCCCGGCACTGCCTGCTCGGGGGTTCAAGCAGTGCCGGGTCCGTTTGATCAGCCTAGATGAACTTCACGAAACGTCGCAATACGGACACTTCGGTCTGTAGCTCCGTACATCTGTCCGGAGCTGTCGAGCTGGGCCGTTCCGGGCCCGCCGACTACGGGGCGACGCGGCCGTTGGCGTTGAAGGCGGCGTACGTCAGCGGCATGAGCCGGGCCCAGGCCTGCTCCATCTTCTCGCCGACCATCTCGATCTCCCGCTGCGGGAAGGACGGCACCTTGGCCAGCTCGTGCTGGGTGCGAAGGCCGAGGAAATGCATGAGCGAGCGGGCGTTGCAGGTGGCGTACATCGAGGAGTACAGGCCGACCGGCAGGACCGCGCGGGCCACCTCGCGGGCCACGCCCGCCGCCAGCATCTCCTGGTACGCCTCGTACGCCTGGCGGTAGGAGTCCTCCATCACGCGGGCGGTCAGCTCCTGCTGCGCCGCGGTGCCCTCGACGAAGACGTACTTGCCCGGTCGGCCCTCCTGGACCAGCTTGCGCTCGGCGTCGGGGACGTAGAAGACCGGCTGAAGCTCCCGGTAGCGGCCGGACTCCTCGTTGTAGGACCAGCCGACGCGGTGCCGCATGAACTCGCGGAAGACGAAGATCGGGGCGCTGATGAAGAAGGTCATCGAGTTGTGCTCGAACGGGCTGCCGTGGCGGTCGCGCATCAGGTAGTTGATCAGGCCCTTGGAGCGCTCGGGGTCCTTCTGGAGCTCGTCCAGGGACTGCTCGCCGGCCGTGGAGACGCGGGCGGCCCACAGCACGTCCGTGTCGGCGGCGGAGTGCTTTACGAGTTCGACGGTGACGTCGCTCCGGAAGTCGATCTTCAGATCGGGCGTCTCGCTCACGAGGTCCTTCTAGTCCGTGCGGGTGGGGCCCGACCACTCTAGACGAGAGCCGATTTGCGCAATGTCACGAAATCCGGCACCGATCGGGATCTTCGTTCGTCCTCACAAGTGACAACCGACCATCAGCCGCCCACCCGTACCGAGGAGATGAGGCCCCTATGTTCCGCCGGAGCGAAGCCGTCCCGTTCGCGTTCGTCGCCGAGGCCGACCGCTTCCGCAGTAACGTCACTCCGCCGCCGCGCGAGCGTCCGAGCGTGTCCCAGATCGCCGCCCGTACCCTGGTCGGAATGACCGTGGTGGCGGGGCTGGTCGGCTCGCTGCTCTTCGGGATGCCCGCACTGCAGCCGAACCCGACGCCCGGCAAGGCACAGCAGTCCTCGGCTTCCGAGGGACGCTAGTCTCACCAGGCACAGCCCAGCCGAATGTGCATGTGAGTGAGGATCAGCCGTGCCCCTGCCCTTCCTGACGGCCGACAGCGCATGCGACGCGCAGGACCCCGACAGCCCCGACCCCCGCGACCACGCGCTCCCCTACGAGGACGCCGACCGCTGGCGCCGCCCGTACCGGCCGGGTCCCCTGCGGGTGGCCATCGGTGCGGTGCTACTGCTGATCTCCTCGTTCATGCTGCTCGCCACGATGATCATCGCGTTCGCGGGAGCCTGGGCGGCCGCCGCTGTATGCCTGGTGGCGGCCCTGACGGTGATCGGCGGCACCCTGCGGCTGCTGGCCTCCGGCGTCCGGGTGAACGGTACGGGCCTGCGCCGGACGACGGTGCTGAGCACGCGGACGATCCCCTGGCAGGACCTCGCCGAGCTGCGGACGGCGCAGCAGCCGGTGCGCTGGATGGGGCTGCCGAGGACCGTGCAGGGGCAGGCGCTGGTCCTGAAGGTGCGCGGCGGCGGCGAGCCGCTGGTGCTGCTCACCGACCACAACACCGACTTCCTGTCCCGGCCGGAGGCCTTCGACCGCGCGGCCGAGGCCGTCCAGGGGTGGGCGGACGACCACCAGGTCGTGCCGATCGCCTCCTGAGCGGACGGCCGCGCGGCCGCCGGAGCCCGTACGGGGATCAGGCCCTGCCCCAGCTTCCGCGGGGAGGGGCCCCCACGGGCTTGTTGTCGTGCAGGGCTATGGCCCGCTGCATGGCCTTGCGCGCCCGCGGGGTGTCACGGGCGTCGTGGTAGGCGACGGCGAGGCGGAACCAGGTGCGCCAGTCCCCCGGCGCGTCCTCGGTCTCCGCCTTGCGGCGCGCGAACACCTCGTCCGCGGAGTCCCGCAGGATCCGGCCGTACGGGTCCCGCTCCAGCTCGTCCACGGGCAGACCGCCCTCGGCCTCCAGCTCGACGGAGAGCTGGTGGGCCTTGGTGACGAACCGGGTGTTCTGCCACAGGAACCACACGCCGATGACCGGCAGGATCAGCACCGCCACGCCGAAGGTGACGGTCAGCGGGGTCCCGATGCGCAGGAGCGCGATGCCGCGGCCGCCGGCCAGGACGAAGTAGACGGCCAGGACGGCGGCCGTGACGAGGTAGATGATCTTCGCGCGCATGGGGGGATCTGTCTTCAGTCGAGGTCGAGGAAGTGTTCCAGGCCGAAGGTCAGGCCCGGGGTGGACACCACGCGGCGCACGCCGAGCAGGATGCCCGGCATGAAGCTGCTGTGGTGCAGGGAGTCGTGGCGGATGGTCAGGGTCTCCCCCTCCCCCCCGAGCAGCACCTCCTGGTGGGCCAGCAGGCCGCGCAGGCGGATGGCGTGCACCGGGACGCCGTCCACGTCCGCGCCGCGCGCGCCGTCGAGGGCGGTGGCCGTGGCGTCGGGCTGCGGGGCGCAGCCTGCCTTCGTCCGGGCCTCGGCGATCAGCTGGGCGGTGCGGGTGGCGGTGCCCGAGGGGGCGTCCACCTTGTTCGGGTGGTGCAGCTCGACGACCTCGACCGACTCGAAGTAGCGGGCGGCCTGGGCGGCGAACTTCATGGTGAGCACCGCGCCGATGGAGAAGTTCGGCGCGATGAGGACGCCGGTCTCCGGGGACCCGGCGAGCCAGGTGTTCAGCTGCGCGAGGCGGTCCTCGGTCCAGCCGGTGGTGCCGACCACCGCGTGGATGCCGTGGCGCACGCAGAAGTCGAGGTTGCCCATGACGGAGGCGGGGGTGGTCAGCTCGACGGCGACCTGGGCCCCGGCCTCGGCCAGCGTCTCCAGCTTGTCCCCGCGGGACAGCGCGGCCACCAGTTCCATGTCCTCGGCGGCCTCGACCGCCTTGACGGCCTCCGAGCCGATCCGGCCCTGGGCCCCGAGGACTGCCACGCGCAGCTTGCTCATGTTGTTCGCTTCCTTACGGGCGTACGTACGTCGGACTAGGCGACGGCCTCGTCGAGCCGGGCGGCCTGCTTCTCCTTGAGCGGGCCTATCACCGACAGGGAGGGTCGCTGGGCCAGTACATCCTGCGCCACGGCCTTGACGTCGTCCGGGGTGACCCCCGCGATGCGGCTCAGCATCTCGTCGACCGACATCTGGGCGCCCCAGCACAGCTCGCTCTTGCCGATGCGGTTCATCAGCGCGCCGGTGTCCTCCAGGCCCAGGACCGTGGAGCCGGAGAGCTGGCCGACCGCGCGGCGGATCTCCTCGTCGGTCAGGCCCTCGGCGGCCACCTTGTGCAGCTCGTCGCGGCAGATGGCGAGCACGTCGTGGACCTGGCTCGGGCGGCAGCCGGCGTAGACGCCGAACAGGCCGGTGTCGGCGAAGCCCGAGGTGTACGAGTACACGCTGTAGGCCAGGCCCCGCTTCTCGCGGACCTCCTGGAAGAGGCGGGAGGACATGCCGCCGCCCAGGGCGGTGTTCAGCACGCCCAGCGCCCAGCGGCGCTCGTCGGTGCGGGCCAGGCCCGGCATGCCGAGGACCACGTGGGCCTGCTCGGTCTTGCGGGTGACGAGGTCGACGCGGCCGGCGGTGCGGATCCGCTTGGTGCCGCCGCGCGGGCCGATCGGCTCGGCGTCGGTGCGGCTGAGGGCGCCGGCCTTGTCGAAGGCGGCGCGGACCTGGCGGACGACCTTGGCGTGGTCGACGTTGCCGGCGGCGGCGACGACGAGGTGGCGGGGGTCGTAGTGCTTCTTGTAGAAGCGGGCGATCTGGTCGCGGGTGAGGGCGTTGATCGTGTCGACGGTGCCCAGGACGGGACGGCCGAGGGGGCTGTCGCCGAACATGGTCTGCGCGAAGAGGTCGTGGACCATGTCGCCCGGGTCGTCCTCGGTCATCGCGATCTCTTCGAGGATGACCCCGCGCTCGGCGTCGACGTCGGACTCGAGGATCAGCGAGCCGGTGAGCATGTCGCAGACCACGTCGATGGCCAGCGGCAGATCGGTGTCGAGCACCCGCGCGTAGTAGCAGGTGTACTCCTTCGCCGTGAAGGCGTTCATCTCGCCGCCGACCGCGTCGAGCGCGGCGGAGATGTCGAGGGCGGACCGCTTCGCGGTGCCCTTGAACAGGAGGTGCTCCAGGTAGTGCGTGGCGCCGTTCAGCGTGGGCGTCTCGTCGCGGGAGCCGACGTGGGCCCAGATGCCGAAGGTGGCGGAGCGGACCGAGGGCAGCGTCTCGGTGACGACGCGCAGTCCGCCGGGCAGGACGGTGCGCCGGACGGTGCCGATGCCGTTCTCGCCCTTGAGCAGGGTTTGGGTACGGGCGACGGCCCGCCCCTCGGAGGAGGGGCGGGCCGTCACACGGGAACTGCGCGAGGTCACTGGGCCGCGTCGTCCTTGTCAGCCTCGTTCGCGTCCTCGCCCTCGATCACGGGGATCAGGGAGAGCTTGCCGCGCTGGTCGATCTCGGCGATCTCGACCTGGACCTTGGTGCCGACCGCGAGCACGTCCTCGACGTTCTCCACGCGCTTGCCACCGGCGAGCTTGCGGATCTGCGAGATGTGCAGCAGGCCGTCCTTGCCCGGGAGCAGGGAGACGAACGCGCCGAAGGTGGTGGTCTTGACGACCGTGCCCAGGTAGCGCTCGCCGACCTCCGGCATGGTCGGGTTGGCGATGCCGTTGATCGTGGCGCGGGCGGCCTCGGCGGCCGGGCCGTCGGCGGCACCGATGTAGATGGTGCCGTCGTCCTCGATCGTGATCTCGGCGCCGGTGTCCTCCTGGATCTGGTTGATCATCTTGCCCTTGGGGCCGATGACCTCGCCGATCTTGTCCACGGGGATCTTGACGGTGATGATCCGCGGGGCGTTCGGGGACATCTCGTCCGGGGTGTCGATCGCTTCCATCATCACGTCGAGGATGTGGAGGCGGGCGTCGCGGGCCTGCTTGAGGGCCGCGGCCAGGACGGAGGCCGGGATGCCATCCAGCTTGGTGTCGAGCTGGAGGGCGGTGACGAACTCCTTGGTGCCGGCGACCTTGAAGTCCATGTCACCGAAGGCGTCCTCCGCACCGAGGATGTCGGTGAGGGTGACGTAGTGGGTCTCGCCGTCGATCTCCTGGGAGATCAGGCCCATGGCGATACCGGCGACCGGGGCCTTGAGGGGCACACCGGCGTTCAGCAGCGACATGGTGGAGGCGCAGACCGAGCCCATGGAGGTGGAGCCGTTGGAGCCGAGGGCCTCGGAGACCTGGCGGATCGCGTAGGGGAACTCCTCGCGGGTCGGCAGGACCGGGACCAGGGCGCGCTCGGCGAGGGCGCCGTGGCCGATCTCGCGGCGCTTGGGGGAGCCGACGCGGCCGGTCTCGCCGGTGGAGTACGGCGGGAAGTTGTAGTTGTGCATGTAGCGCTTGCGGGTCACCGGGGAGAGGGTGTCCAGCTGCTGCTCCATGCGGAGCATGTTCAGGGTGGTGATGCCCAGGATCTGGGTCTCGCCGCGCTCGAACAGGGCGGAGCCGTGGACCCGCGGGATGGCCTCGACCTCGGCGGCCAGCGTGCGGATGTCCGTCACGCCGCGGCCGTCGATGCGGATCTTGTCCTTGATGACGCGCTCGCGCACCAGGGCCTTGGTCAGGCTGCGGTAGGCGGCGGAGATCTCCTTCTCGCGGCCCTCGAAGGCCGGCAGGAGCTTCTCGGCGGCCAGCTCCTTGACGCGGTCCAGCTCGGCCTCGCGGTCCTGCTTGGCACCGATGGTCAGCGCCTGGGCGAGCTCGCCGCGGACGGCCTCCTCCAGGGCGGCGTACACGTCGTCCTGGTAGTCCAGGAAGATCGGGAACTCCGCGACCGGCTTGGCGGCCTTGGCGGCGAGGTCGGACTGCGCCTTGCACAGGACCTTGATGAAGGGCTTCGCGGCGTCGAGGCCGGCGGCCACGATCTCCTCGGTGGGCGCCTCGGCGCCGCCCTTGACCAGCTGGATGGTCTTCTCGGTGGCCTCGGCCTCGACCATCATGATCGCGACGTCGCCGTCCTCCAGGACGCGACCGGCGACGACCATGTCGAAGACGGCGTCCTCGAGCTCGGTGTGGGTCGGGAAGGCGACCCACTGGCCCTTGATCAGCGCGACGCGGACGCCGCCGATCGGGCCGGAGAAGGGCAGGCCGGCCAGCTGGGTGGACGCGGACGCGGCGTTGATCGCGATGACGTCGTACAGGTGGTCGGGGTTGAGCGCCATGATCGTGGCGACGACCTGGATCTCGTTGCGCAGGCCCTTCTTGAAGGACGGGCGCAGCGGGCGGTCGATCAGGCGGCAGGTGAGGATCGCGTCCTCGGAGGGGCGGCCCTCCCGGCGGAAGAAGGAGCCGGGGATCTTGCCGGCCGCGTACATCCGCTCCTCGACGTCCACCGTCAGGGGGAAGAAGTCGAGCTGGTCCTTGGGCTTCTTGGACGCGGTGGTCGCGGAGAGGACCATCGTGTCGTCGTCCAGGTAGGCGACGGCGGAGCCGGCGGCCTGGCGCGCGAGGCGGCCCGTCTCGAAGCGGATGGTGCGGGTGCCGAAGGAGCCGTTGTCGATGACGGCCTCGGCGTAGTGGGTCTCGTTCTCCACTAGCGTTTTCTCCATTTTCGTCGTCTCCGTCCCGCCACCCGTGTGGTGGCGGACGGTGCGGAGAAGCGCTTCCTTGCGTGCGGGCCGGTCTTCGATCGAAGCACCCGGTACGGGGCCCGACGGGCTCTCCGGGTGCCACTACCGAGGACCGGCGTGCGATGGGAGGGCGCTCCTCCTCTTCAGTTGTGCTCAGGTGGTACGCGCTGTCACCAGACTACAAAGCGTCCGGTACGTCCCGCACGTACAGCAAAGGGAGCGGTCCCCTAAGAGTGGGAACCGCTCCCTTCACGGCGTCTTACTTGGCGCCGGCCGCACCGCGGCGGATGCCGAGGCGGTCGACCAGCGTACGGAAGCGCTGGATGTCCTTCTTGGCCAGGTACTGCAGCAGACGGCGGCGCTGGCCGACCAGGATCAGCAGACCACGACGGGAGTGGTGGTCGTGCTTGTGGGACTTCAGGTGCTCGGTCAGGTCCGAGATGCGGCGGGAGAGCAGCGCGACCTGGACCTCGGGGGAGCCGGTGTCGCCCTCCTTGGTACCGAACTCGGCCATGATCTGCTTCTTCGTAGCGGCGTCGAGCGACACGCGTACTCCTTCGTGGTGATACGTAGGCCACCGAGTGCCCCAGGTCTTCGTCTCTGGGGAGCTTCCGTTACTCGGGAGGCGAGGTCCGCCTGTCGTCGCGGGCGCCCTGCCGGCACCTGATGGGCTCCGGGGGCGCGCACACAGACGGCCGTCACACAGCGTACCAGGCTGCGCGCCGGGGCGTCTCAGCCGGTGAGAGAACGCGCCCGGGAGTAGACGTCCAGGACGGCCAGGCACAGCGGGACCAGGCTGAGCAGCACCGCGGCCTCGGTGAGGTCGAGCAGGCGCCCCCAGAAGGGTGACAGACCCTTGCGGGGGATGACCAGCGCAATTCCGGCGAGGAGGGCCGCGCCGGCGGCGACGGCGGCCGACAGCCAGATGGTGCGCACGTCCAGGCCGCCGCGGTCGCCGTACCGGGCGAGCTCGAAGAGCAGGTCGGCGGGCGGGTTCAGGGCGAGGCCGAGGATGAGCAGGGCGATCGCGGCGAGGCCGGCCACCAGGGCGCACACGACCTGGGAGGTGTAGCGGAAGAGGCGGGCACGCAGCAGCATCGCCAGGCCCGCGGCCAGGGCGAGGACCTTGCCCCAGGTGTTGTCGGAGAAGCCGAGGACGGCGGCGGAGCCGACGACCACCGCGGCGGAGCCGCCGACGAGGCCGAGCAGCATCTCGTGGCCGCGGCGGGCCTGGGCGGCGATCAGCTCGGCGTCGAGCGGGGCGGCCGGCTCCGGGGCCTCGCCCGACGGGTCGCCGTACGGCTCGGTGTCGTAGCGGTCGGTGTCCCGGTAGACCTCGACGGAGCTCTGCGGGGCGGCGTAGCCGATGGGCAGCCGGGCGAAGCGGGCCGACAGGCCCGGCAGGAAGGCGACCAGGCCGATGGCGACGGGGGCGCAGACGGCGGCGGTGCCGGTGGCGCTCGCCTCGGTGGCGATCGCCACGAAGGTGGCGAGGGTGCCGGTGGCGGCCAGGAAGGTGGCCGCGACGAAGGGGGCGTCACCGCTCGGGGTGAGGGCGACCAGGGCCACCGAGGCGACCAGCACGCAGACGCAGCCCAGCAGGAACTGCAGCCGGCCCGGTCCCTCGCCCGCGCCGGGGGCGACGATGCCGGAGCCGGCGATCAGCAGCATCGGCAGGGCGCCCAGGCCCAGGGCGACGGCGGAGCCGCGGTCGCGGTAGACCCGGGCGCGGACGCCGGCGGCGGCGGTGAGGAGCAGGCCGGCGGCGCCGGCGATGACGCCGGGCAGGCCGTGCATGTCGTGGCGGACCGGGTCGGCGAACCACAGGACGAAGCCCATCAGCACGAACAGCAGCACCGCGCCGACCAGGCCGGCGCCGTGCAGCATGTCGTCGCTCCAGCGGTGCCGGTCGCGGACGACGGCCGAGGCGACGGCGTCGGAGACGTCGTCGAAGACGGCGGGCGGCAGGGACTCGGCGAACGGGCGCAGGCTCAGCACCTCGCCGTCGAGGACCTGCTGGGCGGCCAGGGTGCGGGCCCCGTCGAGGACGGTGCCGTCGCGGCGGACGAGGTGGAAACCGGTCGGGGTGCCGACGGGCTGGGTCTGCCCGGTCAGGCGCAGCAGTTCCGGATAGACGTCGGCGACGGCGATGTCCTCGGGGAGCGCGACGTCGATCCGGCTGTCCGGGGCCACGACGGTGACCCTGCAAAAACCCGTCGTTGCGGCCGTACTCACCTGTGTGACCCCCCTGGTTGGTGCCCTGCTCGGCGGTTGATTCGCGGATGCGCACGGTACGGGACCCGGTGCGCGGGCCACCCTACCGGGAGTGGGCGGACACGTCGGCAAGTAGGATCACCACTTCGTGGGGGGAGAGCCCCTGCCGTGTCCGGGACTTGGGGGGCGGCGGCCAGCGTCGTCCCGTCCGCATTCGAGGGATTGATGCTCCGGTGAGCCAGATCGTCGTCAAACGCCCGCCGCGCGCCCTGCCGCCCGAAGTCCCTTCGGACGAGCTCCAACTGGAGGCACCTCCGGAGCTGCCGCGCGGGCAGCAGGAGGGCATGGCGATGCAGCTCCTGCCGATGCTCGGCATGGGTTCGTCGGTGGTGTTCTTCTTCATGCCGAACGTGCCGTCGTTCATGCGCATCATGGGTGTGCTGATGCTGGTGTCGACGGTGGCGATGGCCGTGGCCCAGATCATGCGGTACCGCAAGGGTACGCAGGGGCAAATGGCCGATGTGCGGCGGGACTACCTCAAATACCTGGCGCAGACGCGCCGTCAGGTCCGGCGCACGGCCCGGATGCAGCGCGACGCGCAGCTGTACCTGCACCCGGCCCCCGAGCAGTTGTGGTCGGTGGTGGCCGAGGGGTCGCGGCTGTGGGAGCGGCGGGTCGGCGACGAGGACTTCGGCCAGGCCCGGCTGGGGCTGGGCGCGCAGCGGCTGGCCACTCCCCTGGTGGCGCCGGACACGGCCCCGGTGGACGAGCTGGAGCCGCTGACGGCGGGCGCGATGCAGCGCTTCCTGAAGATCCACTCGCTGCTGGACGGGCTGCCGATGGCGGTCTCGATGCGGGCGTTCTACCACGTGACGGTCTCCGGTGAGCCGGAGGCGGTGCGCGGCGCCACCCGGGCGATGGTGGCCCAGCTGGCGACGCTGCACTCCCCCGAGGACGTGCTGGTGGCCGTGGTGGCCGCGCCGGGCGCGGTGCCGGCCTGGGACTGGGTGAAGTGGCTGCCGCACACGCAGGTGCCCGGCCAGGTGGACGGCGCCGGCACGAAGCGGCTGTTCAGCGACGACCTCGGCGAGGTGGAGGCCCTGCTGGCGTCCCGCCTGGAGGGACGGCCGCGGTTCAGCCGGGACGTCACGCCGCTGCTGGACCAGCCGCACATCGTGGTGGTGCTCGACGGCGGCATGGTGCCGCCGGACTCGCTGTTCGCGGCGGCCGAGGGCCTGCAGGGCGTGACCATCGTCGAGGTGGTCGCGGGCGAGCTGGACGAGCCGCGCGGCGGGCTGTCGGTGGTGGTCCGGCCGAAGACGCTGCGGCTGGAGTCCGGCGGCGGCATCGCCTACGAGGGCGTGCCGGACACGCTGTCGCTGCCGGCGGCCGAGGCGCTGGCCCGCCAGCTGGCGCCGCTGCGCACGGGCGGCGGCGACGAGGACGAGCCGCTGCTGGCGAACCTGGACTTCACGGACCTGCTGAACCTGGGTGACGCGGCCTCCATCGACGTGGCCCGCACCTGGCGGCCCCGCTCGGCCGGTGAGCGGCTGCGGGTGCCGATCGGCGTCGGCGAGGACGGCTCCCCGGTCATGCTGGACCTGAAGGAGGCCGCGCAGGAGGGCATGGGCCCGCACGGGCTGTGCGTGGGCGCGACCGGTTCGGGCAAGTCCGAGCTGCTGCGCACGCTGGTGCTGGGCCTGGCGGTCACGCACACCTCGGAGACGCTCAACTTCGTGCTGGCGGACTTCAAGGGCGGTGCGACGTTCACCGGCATGGGCACGATGCCGCACGTCGCGGCGGTGATCACCAACCTGGCGGACGACCTGACGCTGGTGGACCGCATGGGCGACTCCATCCGCGGTGAGCTCCAGCGCCGGCAGGAGCTGCTGCGGGCGGCGGGCAACTACGCCAACATCCACGACTACGAGAAGGCGCGCGCGGCCGGCGCCCCGCTGGAGCCGCTGGCCTCGCTGGTCATCGTCATCGACGAGTTCTCCGAGCTGCTGACCGCCAAGCCCGACTTCATCGACATGTTCATCCAGATCGGCCGGATCGGCCGGTCGCTGGGCGTGCACCTGCTGCTGGCCTCGCAGCGGCTGGAGGAGGGCAAGCTCCGCGGCCTGGACACGTACCTGTCGTACCGGATCGGTCTGCGGACCTTCTCGGCGGCGGAGTCGCGCACGGCGATCGGCGTGCCGGACGCCTACCACCTGCCGTCGGTGCCCGGTTCGGGCTACCTGAAGTTCGGCACGGACGAGATGACGCGGTTCAAGGCGGCGTACGTCTCGGGCGTCTACCGTTCGGGCGGGCCGGACCTGTCCGTGGGCCGGTTCCCGGTGGAGCGGCGGCCCGCGCTGTTCACGGCCACTCCGGTGCCGGTGGTGTACGCGGCCCCGGACCCGGCGTACCTGGCGGCGCAGGCGAGCCGTGAGGACGACGCGCTGGCCGACACGGTGCTGGACGTGATCGTGGGCCGGCTGGAGGGCCAGGGCGTGCCCGCCCACCAGGTGTGGCTGCCGCCGCTGGACCAGGCACCGCCGCTGGACCAGCTGCTGCCGGCGCTGGCGCCGTCGGCGGAGCGGGGGCTGCACGCCGACGGGTACACCCGGCCCGGCGGGCTGGTCGTACCGCTCGGCCTCATCGACAAGCCGTTCGAGCAGCGGCGCGAGGTGCTGTACCGGGACTTCTCGGGGGCGGCCGGCCATCTGCTGGTGGTCGGTGGTCCGCAGTCGGGCAAGTCGACGCTGATGCGGACGCTGGTGGCGTCGTTCGCGCTCACCCACACCCCGCGCGAGGTGCAGTTCTACGCGCTGGACTTCGGTGGCGGCGGTCTGTCCGCGATCCAGGACCTGCCGCACGTGGGCGGGGTGGCCTCGCGGCTGGACCCGGAGCGGGTGCGGCGTACGGTCGCGGAGGTCGCGGGCGTGCTGAACCGGCGCGAGGAGTTCTTCCGCGCCCACTCCATCGACTCGATCGGCACCTACCGGCGGCGCCGGGCCTCCGGCGACCTGGCGGGGGAGGTGTGCGGCGACGTCTTCCTGATCGTCGACGGCTGGGGGCAGTTCAAGAACGACTACGACCAGCTGGAGCTGGTGGTCGCGGACATCGCGGCCCGGGGTCTGGGCTACGGCATCCACGTGGTGCTGACCGCCTCCCGCTACATGGAGGTCCGGGCGGCGCTGAAGGACCAGATCCTGGGCCGGCTGGAGCTGCGCCTGGGTGACGTCATGGACTCCGAGTTCGACCGCAAGGTCGCCGCGAACGTGCCCCAGGGGGCGCCGGGCCGCGGTCAGGTGCCGGAGAAGCTGCACTTCATGGCCTCGCTGCCGCGCATCGACGGGCGCTCGGGCGCGGAGGGCCTGTCGGAGGCCACCACCGCGTTCGTGGAGTCGGTACGGGCCGGCTGGTCGGGGCCGGGGGCGCCCGCGGTGCGGCTGCTGCCGCGCAAGCTGCCGGCGGAGCGGCTGCCCAAGGGCTTCGAGCACCCGCAGCAGGGCATCGCGATCGGCATCGACGAGACGAACCTGGAGCCGGTGTTCGTCGACTTCGACAGCGACCCGTTCTTCCTGGTCTTCGGCGAGAGCGAGTCGGGCAAGACGGCGCTGCTGCGGCTGATCGCGAAGCAGATCACCGAGCGGTACACGCCGGAGCAGGCGCGGATCGTGGTCGGTGACTACCGGCGCACGATGCTGGAGGCGGTGCCCTCCTCGCACCTGCTGGAGTACGCGCCGATGGCCTCGGCGATGGACATGCACATGGAGGCGGTGGCCTCGGTCATGGCCAAGCGGGCGCCGGGGCCGGACATCACCCCGCAGCAGCTGCGCGACCGCAGCTGGTGGACCGGACCGGACCTGTTCGTGATCATCGACGACTACGAGCTGGTGTCGACGAGCTCCTCGCAGCCGCTGTCGCAGCTGGTGGAGCACCTGCCGTTCGCCCGGGACGTCGGTATCCGCTTCATCGTGGCGCGCAGCGCGGCGGGCGCCTCGCGGGCGGCGTACGAGCCGTTCCTGCAGCGGGTCAAGGAGCTGGGCGCGCAGGGCGTCGTGCTGTCCGGCGACCGCAACGAGGGCGACATCCTGGGCAACGTCCGGGCCCGTCCGATGCCGCCGGGCCGGGGCACGTTCGTCTCGCGGAAGCGGGGTACGCCGCTGATCCAGACGGGCTGGCTGCCCGAACGGTGACCGTGCGGTGACTGCCTGACGTGGCGGGCGGGGCGGAAGTACGATGCCGGGACCAGCAGTTCGTACGACCGCTCCGCCGAAGGGACTCCCGCACATGGCTGACGCACGCGACCGCGAGCGCGAGAAGGACGAGCTCTACGCCCTCGACATCTCCGGCGTGGAGTGGACCAGCGCCCCGGGGACGGAGGCGCACGAGGAGCGGGTCGAGATCGCCCAACTGCCCGGTGGGGCGGTGGCGATGCGCTCCTCGCTGGACCCGGAGACGGTGCTGCGCTACACCGAGGCGGAGTGGCGGGCGTTCGTCCTGGGGGCCCGGGACGGCGAGTTCGACCTCACCTGAGGCCTCGCACATGCGAAGGGGCCCGCGCACGTCACCGTGCGCGGGCCCCTTTCGCGTGTGCGGGGTGCGGGTGGCTCAGACCATCCGGAAGCGGGCGGCGTTGCCCTTGTCGGTGTCCTGGTAGCCGACGAGCGACTGGTCCAGGAGGGTGGCGATCTGGCCGAGCTTCTGGTTCATCTCGGACATGTTGGTGGAGACGGTGCGCTGGATCTCCTCGTAGGCGGTCTTCGCCTCACCCTCCCAGCTCGACGTGACCTCCTTGACCTTGCCCATCAGCGTCTCCAGCTGCTGGGTGAGCGTCGTGCTGGTCGCGCGCACGTCCGACGCGGCGGTCGAGACGGTGTCGTAATTGACTGCGAGTGACATCGCTGTCTTCCTCCCGTTGTGGTGGTACTGCCGCTGCGCGGACGTCAGATGTCGAGGATGGCGCTGCTGTTGACCTTGCGGATCTCGGCGATGCGCTGCTCTTCCTCGGCGTTGAAGCCCTGGACGCTCATGCGCATGGCCTCTTCGAGGTCCATGAGCCGGTCCTTGATCTTCTTGAGGTTCTCGTTGACTCCGCGCTGGAGCACGTCGAACTCCTTACCGGCGGCGCCCTTCCAGCCGGCCTGGATGCGGTCGACGACGTCGTTCAGCTTGCCGATGCGGCTGGAGAGCTCCGTGTGGTACGTGTTGATCTCCCCCGCGAGCTTTACCTTCTTCTGGTCGTCAACTTGAAGGTTCATCGCCATCGTCGGTTCTCTCCCGTCATCACACTCGTGAAGTCCACGGACACTTTAGCCACTTCATACGACAGGCCCAACAATTCACCCTGAGCGTGGCGTGCGTTCACGGTCTGCAAACCCCTCCCCGTTTCAGGGCCGCTGCGCTCCCTCGGTCCGCCGCCTGCGGCGCTGCGCGTCGCGGACCACGACGGCCGCTGCGGCGATCACCGCGACCAGGACGGCGCCGATCCCCAGAGCGTACGTCCCGAGCCGCTCCTGGCGCTCCTGTGCGGTCTCGCTCAGGGCCAGCGGAGCCGCTTCCGGGGCGGCGGCCGGCGGGGGGCCCGGGTCCGGGGCGGGGGGCTTGGGCTTCTGGGCGTCCTGGGTCACGGCGCGGACCGGGTCGACCACCCCCCAGCCCACGTAGTCGTCCCTGCCGTTGACGGAGCGCTCGGCGGTCCGCTCGATCTGCCAGATGATCTCCTGCGCCGACCAGTCGGGGTGCTGCGCGCGCAGCAGCGCGGCGAGGCCGGCGACGTACGGGGCGGAGAAGCTGGTGCCGTTGTCGACGCACTGGCCGAAGCCGGGCACGGTGGAGACCATGTCGACGCCGGGCGCGGCGACGGCGATGAAGTCGCCGGGCTGGGAGAACGCCGCCCGCTCGTTGTTGCGGTCGCTGGAGGCCACGGCGAGGACGCCGGGGAAGGCCGCCGGGTAGGTCTTGCGCTTCTCGCCCTTGAGGCCGTCGTTGCCGGCGGACGCCACGACCACCACGTTGGCGGCGACCGCCTTGCGCACCGCCTGGCCGAGCTTGGAGTCCTCGGTCATCGGCACGGTGGTGTCCTGCGAGATGTTGATGATCTGGGCGCCCTTGCCCAGGGCGTGCTCGATCGCGTCGGCGAGGGTGTCGGCCTTGCCGGTCTGGCGTTCGTCGTTCTGCCGGATCGGGATGATGGTGGCCTCGGGGGCCAGGCCCACGAAGCCGGTGCCCTCCTGGGGACGGGCCGCGATCAGGCCGGCGACCTTGGTGCCGTGCCCGACGGTGTCGTTGGTGCCGTCGCCGCCCTTGGGGTCCAGCAGGTCCTTGCCGGCGCCGACGTCGACGGCGGAGGACAGCTGGGGGTTGGCCCGGTCGACGCCGGTGTCGATGACGGCGACCCGGACGCCCTTGCCCTTGGTCTCGGCCCACAGGGCGTCCAGCAGCACCCGCTGCAGGGCCCAGGGGCGGTCCGCGATCTGCTTCTTCATGGGGAACGTGCACTCGCCGGCGCCGGCGAGGCGGGTGGCGGGC
>NZ_JAJAUY010000118.1 GCF_020532625.1 Streptomyces antimicrobicus
CTTCGCTTCGGGACTGGTGGGGTTCCGCTTCGCTCCACCCCACTAGGTGCGCTACGTGCTCAGGAGAGACAGGCCTCGCTGCGCTCGGCCTTGGCCCTTCGGGCCCCTCCCTCCTGAGCGCTGCGCGCTCAGGAGGGAGGGGCCTCGCTGCGCTCGGCCAGGGCGCCTTGGGCGTGTGCTCCTCCGCTTCGCTCCGGAGCACAGTGGACTGCTTCGCTGCGCTCAGCGAGACTCGGCTTCACCGAGCCAGAGCCGGCGGCCAGCCTGAGGACCCCTGGGCGCTGCGCGCCCAGGGAAGAGGCGGCCTCGCTGCGCTCGGCCAGCGCGCCTTCGGCGCCTTGCTCCTCCGCTTCGCTCCGGAGCACAGTGGACTGCTTCGCTGCGCTCAGCGAGACTCGGCTTCGCCGAGCCAGAGCTGGCCAAAGGCCGAGGACTAGGAAGTTCTTGAGCGCTGCGCGCTCAAGAGGGAGCCTCGCTGGACTTGGCTCATGGGGCCTTCGGCCCCTGAGGGGCCTCAGCGCTGCGCGCTGAGGGGGCCGGTCTCGCTGCGCTCGGTCGGCCCTTTCCGGCCGGAGTCCTCCGCTGCACTAGGGATTGTTCGGGTTCTGCTGCGCTCCACCCCAACGGGTTCGCAAGCGGGCCCCTGGGGCTCCCGCGCTCCGCACGGGAGGTGACCTCGTTTCACGTGGCGACAGTCTTGGGTCTGTTGGGGTGTCCGCTTCGCTCCCACCCCCGCCCTTCTCGCTTCGCCTCCAGGCCGAAGGGCCCCGCAAGCGGCCGGCTGGCAGCAACGGGGCATGGCCAGCGCCCCGCCTCAAGGGCTCTCACCTTCTGGCCCTGGCTCAGCGAGCGGGGTTGGCCTTCAGGTTCGCAAGCGAACCTGAAGGTGGACGGGTCCCCCGCCCCTCCAGAACCTTGGGTCCCGCCACGTGCAGCCCGACGTGGCTACGAACACGATCGCCGCCAGGGCCTCCCGGTCGCCATGCGGGCGCCGACCACCGCCCTGAGGCCGCTACGGCGCTACCGGCACCACCCGCTGGATCGGCTCCGACAGCTCATTCGGCACCAGCCGCTCAACAATCCCCACGACCTGTCGCGCCTACGACTTGCTGGAGCAGACAGTCTCGATCCAGGTCGCCTGGAAGTCACGGCAGAAAAATGAGACGACGTCTAAGGCATGGTGGGGCGCTGTGGGCAGGGAAGCAAGGCTCGCAGTTTCGGCCCGCGGAGGGTCGCTTTCTCAGGACCTACGCGCCGCCCGTACTACGGGTTGACGTCGGGCCGTTCGTGGCAAGCGCAGCCATGTCACGAAGGTGCCTGTAGTACCTGGTCGCTTCTTCGTCCTCTATCAACGGCACGACCCTGTTCAGGGCTTCCAGGCAACGAAGGAGGACCTGATGCAATCTGTCATCCAACCTGCCCTGCAGGGTGGAAATCACGCATCCTGCGGTCTCCGTATCCAGAAGTACAAGATGCTCACCCCCCACATCGGGCCGATCGTACGCCGCCTGAGGAAAAGGCGCTTCCATGTGCTCATCCCACATCCGGGCAAGCACTCCCAAACCCGCATCCTTCATGTCCCCAGCATCCACCATCCCCTGACAGCCGTGAGCTCGAGGGTCACCCGGGACAGAGTCCGAGAGCAAATGACGGTGGGCTGGACGTGACCGTCCAGGTCTTCGACCTGATGGCGCTACCGGCGGCGAGTCTGAGCAGGCGGTCCACCGTCCGGGGGCACGAAAACTCGACAGCGATGGACACTGCCTGATCATGCCAGCTCTCCACACTCTTGAGCAGGTTGCTTCGATCTCGCATCTAGATAAGTGCTGGAGTGTGAGGCCGGCCCCGTCGTCGCGGTCTGGTAGTAGCCTGCTACGGCTCGCTCCCTGGGCAAACAATCGCAGGGGTTGGGGTCAGTTCCACTGCTCGTCTGCCAGGAAGGTGACCTGTTGTTGTTTGCCGATGACCGATGTCCTCGTCCGGGACCGCTTCCACCTCCATGCTGCCCAGTGAGAGCGAGCTGTCCTGGCCCGCGAGCACGGTGGCCCACCTCGCGTTGATCGCGCCCTTCCAGTCCGGCGCGGGGGTTGCGGGGCGTCCCGGGTCGGCGTTCCGTTCACCAGCGGACGGCGGTGAAGTCGATCGGGCGGGGGCGTAGGAGGCGGGTGCGTTCTGCCAGGGCTGTCAGGCGGTCGGACGCCTCGGTGGTGGGCATGCGGCGTCGGTCGCCGTGGCCCGGCAGGACCCATTCGAAGCGGAGCCGTGCGGCGACTGTGGCCAGGGAGGTGGCCAGTTCCTCGATGGAGTACCAGGTGACGGTTTCCGCGACTTCCAGGTCGCCGGTGGTGCGGGACCAGTAGAAGCTGTCGCCGCTGAAGCAGTAACGGTCGTCGGCGAGGTAGAGGACGCTGCCCGGGGTGTGGCCGGGTAGGGGCTGGGCGGTGACGCCGTCGGCGACGGGGTGGGGTTCCAGGCCGCGGATCACCTGGTCGGCGTCCGGCGCGGCATCGAGGTCGCCCTCGTGGATCCACAGCCGGGCGCCGAAGTGGTCGGCGTAGCGGCGGCCGTGTGCTGCGTGGTCGCGATGGGTGAGCAGTACGTCGGTGACCGGGCCCCGTGCGGCGTACCGGTCGGCGAGTTCAGGGCTCCAGCGCGGCGTGTCGATCATCATGGCGGTGCCGGAGGGCCGCAGGAGGAGGTAGGAGTTGGCTCCGGCCGTGTGCGGGGAGTTGTGTCCGCACAGCATGACGCCGCTGTCCAACGCCATCGGGAAGGGGTCGAGCCGCCGGTCCGGTCGGCCGGAGGAGGGGCGGATCGAGCGGGTCGGGCAGGCGAAGGCGGCTGCGTGCAGGCGGCGCGCCTCGTTTTCGTCGCGGGGCCGGCGCAGGATGTGGGACCTGCCGTCCACCTCGCCGATCAGGTCGGGCGCGAGTTGTCGCGCGACGTCGCAGTTGGAACAGCGGTCGTCCACGTACCAGTCGGTCATCGCAGGACTCCCCTCCCTCGGGTTCCCCTGCCGGGGCAGGGGGCGTTCCTTCCGGGATACCGCAGGCGTGGGGGGATCGGTAGGGAGGGGCGATCTTGTCGTTCGGGGAGGGGGGTGTTCTCGCGTCAGCGGACGCGGGTCTCCTCGACCGCGGTGGGCAGGAGGGGGCGCAGGGCGCCCAGGGCCGCGCCGACGCAGGCGTCGCGGAGTTGGGTGCGGGTGCAGGTCTCGTGGGCGAGCCAGTCGACGCAGAGGACCTGGACGAAGACCAGCCAGCTCTTCAGTACGCCGGAGACGGCTTCGCGGGTGGTGTCGTCCGCGAGCGGGAGGACGGTCAGCAGGCGGGCGCGGAGCGCGTCCAGTTCGTTCGTCATGATCGTTTGGATGACCGGGTCGCCCGCGAGGACGCGGTTCGCGGCGAGGACGGCGTTGCGGTTCGCCACGAAGTAGTCCAGGTGGACGTCCATGCCCTGGGTCAGCTGGTCCGTGAGGGAGTCGGCGGGGTCGAGCCGGGTCTCGGCGAGCAGTTGGTCGGCCGCCTGCTGGTAGACGGCCGCGAAGAGGGCGTGCTTGGTCGGGAAATGGCGGTAGAGCAGGGCCCGGGAGACACCGGCCGATACGGCGACCTCCTCCATCCGCACGTCGTCGTAGGGGTGGGCTGCGAAGTGCCGGGCGCCGACCGCGAGGAGCTGGGCTCGGCGCTCGGCGGGGGTCAGTCGCTGGCGAGGAGGCATGGACGGAGTCTAGTTGACATGCGTCTACTGGGGAGGGAGGCTAGTAGACGCATGTCAACTACGGGCGCCGCGTGGTGGTTTGGAGGGACTGTGGCCAAGGTTCTGCGCGCTCTTGCGCAGCTGATGGGCTGGGCCTGCGTCGCGATCGGGCTGTTCCATGTGGCGCTCGGCAACGCCGCCTTGCCGGGCGCCGACGGCGCGGGCGCGACCGTCGACAGCTGGGGTCGGTTCATGGGTGCCGTCTTCACCGGCTACGGACTGGCGTGGCTGTGGGCCGTACGTCAGCGTCCGGTTCCGGCGTGGGCGGTGCGGTGGCTGGCGGGCGTCTTCCTGCTCGGTGGCGCGGGTCGGCTGATCTCGCTGGCCGTGCACGGCCGGCCGCACTGGTTCCAGATCGTGCTGACGGTGATCGAGCTCGGGCTGCCGCCGGTCTTCTTCTGGCTGGCCGACGCGGAGGAGCGGGTCGTGGGCGGGCCCGTGGGCGGGGGCGCCGCTCGCTGAGAGTCGCAGGGGCACCAGGTCGACCTGGGCGTGTGGGGCGGCCGGTTGCGGGCCGAGCGCGGGGGCGCCGCCGTACTGTTGCCGTCCGGTTCTTCAGGCCGTCCGGTTCTTCGGGCCTACAGGGCGTGGAGGCCGCGGCGGGTGGGGGCGAGCTCGTGGCGGATGTAGTACTCCGTACCGAGGATCGCTGCCCTGTCCGCGGCCGACAGTGTGCTCAGCAGGGCCGGAAGTGAGCGACCGCGCGCCACCTCCGAGCGGTGCGCCTCGATCGCCTGCCACTTCCGGTCCAGCCACGGGCGGACGTCCACTGCCGCGCTGATCCTCTCGTCCGGGACCGTGTACAGGCGCTTGCCGACGCCCGCCAGAAGGCGTGCCAGGGCGGCGCCGGCGGATCGCGGGTGCGCCGACAGGTAGACGGCGGCGGCCTGCCATGCCGGCCCGGCCTGGGGATACAGGTCTTCGAGGCCGGCCGCGTGCGCGGCGAGCAGCATGACGCGGTGCGTGTGGATGTGGTCGGGGTGGCCGGAGGAGCCGTAGGCGTCATGGCTGACGATGAGGTCGGGCCGGAACGAGCGGACGTGGCGGACGAGATGCTCCACGGCCTCGTCCAGCGGGGCGTCGCAGAACCGGGGGCGCCCGGGCGCCGATGCCGGGACCCGGAAGTCGGCGTAGCCGAGCATGCGGGGGCTTTCGGCGCCGAGGGCCTGCAGGGCGTCGGCGAGTTCGGCGGCGCGCGGGCTGTTCGCAGCCCACGTGGTGGTGACGACGCCGGTCCGGGCTCCGGCGGCCGCGTGCCGGGCGAGGACTCCGCCGGCTGCGAGGGACTCGTCGTCGGGGTGGGCGTAGACGGCGAGGATGCTGGGTGCGGTCATGAACGGATCGCTTCCCCGGAGCGGTCGGCCGTAATGGCCGTCCTCGGTGCGGGCCGCCGTACGAAGCGTGTCGGCGGGTGGCTGAGGTGGGGTGGCGGGCGATGCGGCGATGCCGTGGAGGCCGGCGCCCTGGGCGGGGGCCGGCCTCCGGGGGTGGGCGGGGGTCAGGTGGTCGGGGTGAGGGGTCGGGCGGGGGGCGTGGCGTTCTCCGACGGGGGCTGCGTTCCGGTGCCGCGCATGACCACCACCGCGAGCAGGGCGGCGGCCAGGACGCCGATCGCGCTGAAGGTGAGGGTGGTGGACATCGAGGCGGTGAAGGCGTCCTTGGCCGCCTGGACCAGGCCGGCGTCCCCCTGGGCGGCGGCCAGCGCGCCGCCGATCGACTGCTTCGCCTGCTCGGGGGCACCGGCCGGCATCTCATGGGAGAACGTGCTGGTGAGCAGCGATCCCAGGATGGCGATGCCGAGGGCCGTACCCGCCTGCTGGATGGTGTCGTTCAGGGCCGAGCCGACGCCCGCCTTGTCGGCCGGGATGGTCCCCATCAAGGCGCCCACCGCGGCGGGCATCGCCATACCGGCGCCGAGGCCGAGCAGACCGAGCGCGACCGCCGGGAGGGTGAAGCCGCTCGCGGCGGTGACGGTGGTCAGCAGGCCGAAGGAGGTCGCCATCAGGAGCATTCCGGCCAGGATCAGCCAGCGGTGACCGGCCTTGGCGGCGAGCTTGGCGCCGACGCCGTTGCCGATCAGCGCGGCCACGGCCAGCGGGGTGAAGGCGAGGCCGGCCTTGACCGGCGAGTACCCGAGGACCGACTGCAGGTACTGGGTCAGGACCAGGAGCAGGCCGCCGTTGCCGATCTGGACCAGCGCCAGGGAGATCGAACCACCGGTGAAGTCGCGGTGCTTGAACAGGACCAGCGGCACCATCGGCGCGGGGGTGACGTTCTCCCAGACCACGAACCCCGCGAGGCAGACGACCGCGACGGCGAGGGTGCTCAGCCCGCGGCCTTCGAAGGCGCCGTGCTGCGGGATCTCGATGATCCACCAGACCAGGGCGGTCATTCCGACGGCGGACAGGACCGCGCCCAGCGGGTCGGGCTTCTGCCAGGGGGCCTTGGACTCGGGCATCAGCAGCAGGCCGGCCGCGACGGCCAGGGCGACGACGGGGACGTTGATGAAGAAGATCGAGTGCCAGGAGAAGTGGTCGATCAGCACACCGCCGAGGATCGGGCTGCCGACCAGGCCGAGCATCGACACCGAGCCCCAGGCCGCCATCGCCTTCGGGCGCTCGTCCTCGTCGAAGACCGTGATCAGGATCGACAGGGTGGACGGCATGATCAGCGCGCCGCCGATGCCCATCGCCGTCCGGACGGCTATGACCTCACCGGGGCCGGTGCAGAACACCGCGGCCAGGGACGCCGCTCCGAACAGCAGCAGCCCGATGATCATCACCTTGCGGCGGCCGAACCTGTCGCCGAGGCTTCCGGACGTCAGCAGCAGACCGGCGAAGACCAGCACGTAGGAGTCGAGGATCCACTGGATCTGCTGGGGGCTCGCCCCGATGTCCTCGGTCATGGACGGCACCGCGACGGTCAGCGCCATGCTGTCGACCACCAGGACCAAGGTGCTGAGGCACAGCACGATCAGGATCCACCAGCGGCGTGGATCGCGGGTCCCGGTTCCTGAGTCCAGGGCTGTGGACGTGTCTGCCATCGAGCTTTCCCCTCCCATGGCGCACACCGTTCCCGTTGTGCGCACACCGTTCCAAGCGATGCGAACACCGTACGCTGATGCGTACAGTGTTCGCAAGCCGCAATCCCTGTACGCTGATTGCGCACGACGTACGCAAAGGAGCCAGTCGATGGCCGATGACACGAAGCCGCAGCCGATCCCCTCGGTGTGGGCCCGCCGGACGCGGCAGAACGAGCAGCCCGCGCTCTCCCAGGACGCGATCGTCCGGGAGGCCGTCGTGATGCTGGACGCCGAGGGCATCGAGGCCCTGAGCATGCGCAAGCTGGCCGCCCGGCTGAACGCGGGAGCGACCTCCCTGTACCGCCACGTGGCCACCAAGGACGAGCTGATGGAGCTCGCCGTGGACGAGGTCTTCGCCGAGGTCGCCGTGCCGCCCGTCGGCTCGGCGGACTGGCGGACGGCGGCCGCCGAGGCCGCCGCGTCCTTCCGTGCGACGGCCCTGCGTCACCCGTGGCTGTCCTCGGTGCTGGGCCAGGCCGGCCTGGCCTACCTCGGGCCGAACCTCATGTCGTTCTCCAACCGGCTGGCCGCCCTGTTCGTCGAGGCGGGCTTCCGGGAGCCGGCCCGGGCGATCGACGCCCTGTTCGCCTACGTGGTGGGCATGAGCAGCACCGAGACGGCCTGGCTGACCACCGTGGCCCGGTCGGGCGAGACGGAGGCCCAGTTCATCGCCCGCCTCATGCCCGCCGCCCAGCAGGCGGCCCAGGCGCACGAGAACCTGGCCGAGGCCTACGCCGCGGCCACCACCGAGGCGCTGGACCCGGCCGCGGTGCGCGACTCCAAGTTCGCCTACGGGCTGGAGGCCATGCTCGACGGCCTGGCACTTCGGCTCCCGGGCGGGCCGGCCACGAGCGGGCAGTGATCCGGCCCCGGGCCGGCACCGGAGGGTGCCGGCCCGGGGCCGGATCAGGCCTGGCGGGTCAGGGGTAGCGGGTCAGGGGTGGCGGGGTCAGGCCTGGCGGGTCATGTGCATGTGCCAGTTCGTGAGCCAGGTCCGGCCCTCGTCCAGGGAGAAGGCCTGCTCCCAGTGGGCGGTCGTCGTCGTGATGGCGGACCAGACGAAGCGGACCTTCACCTTGCGGCCGTCGTGCTGGTCGTCACCGTGGAAGACGCCGGTGCCGTCCGGGTGGAAGCGGCCGGTGACGGGCGGGAAGAGGGTGCCGGTGCGCCTGCTCGCCCAGTACAGCGACCAGGCGTCGGCGGCCGGGTCGTACAGGCGCAGGGTCAGACCGGCGAAGTCCTTGGTGGGGAAGCGGATCTCGTCGAAGCTTGCACGGCCGTCGAAGTGCGCGGAGGCATGCGTCAGACCCGGGAACTCCTCCCAGCGGTCCTCGCCCTCCCGGGGGTCGAGGAAGTCCTTGCGCCAACGGTTGACGACGTCGTAGGTGCCGGTGAAGAAGGCGAAGCCGGTGCTGTTGTCCATGCGTCAGGACGTTACGAGCGGTCCGCTGACATCTGGTGTCAGTGGAGCCGCGGGGTTGCTGTCAGGGGGCGCGCCAGATGTTGGCGAAGGCGGCGTTCTCGATGGAGCGGCGCTGGCGTACCGCTTCCAGCTCCGTCACCGCGTCGCTGACCGTGGCGAGGACGGTGGTCGTCGCGTCGTCGGTCCCGGGACCGGGGCCGGGACCGCCGTCGTCCGTCGGGGTGGTCGGCGGGGTGGTCGGCGGGGGTGGGGCGAGGCCTACGAGTGAGGCCAGGGTGGTGAGGGCCGAGTGGTGCCGGTCCGGGTCGGGGGCGGTCGGGGAGGCGGGGGTGCCGGCCGGGACCAGGCGGGTGGGCGCGAACGGTGAGCGGCCGACGCGGGTGCGGGTGATCCGGCCCTCGCCCTCCAGCGCGGACTCGTAGGCCGCGGTGAGGTCGCGGCCCCGGCGCCACAGCCAGTCCTCGACCCGTTCGTAGGGCGGCCGGCGGGTGAGCGCCGACGCCGCCTCGGCCAGGAGGCCGTCGGAGGGAACGGGAGCGCCGTCGCCCGGGACGATGCGGTCGCCGTCCAGGGTGACGGTCCGTGCCTCGATCAGGTCGATCAGTTCCGCTCCGGCGAGGGCGAGGGACAGGTCGCCCTGGCCCACCGGGTGCTGCGGCTTGGGGTCCAGCGCCATGAGGAACAGGTCCTTCGCCGTGCTCATTCTCGGCTCCCCTCGGAGACATCGACCATCGGGCCTGTGTGCGCCGCCGTGGTCAGTATGCGGGCTACCGTGGGGGGTATGCGGCTGTTGTTGACCTCCGACACGCATCTGCCCACGCGCGCCAAGAGCCTGCCGGACGCGTTGCTGGACCAGGTCGACGCGGCCGATGTCGTCATCCACGCCGGGGACTGGACGGACGAGGCCGCGCTGGACCTGCTGGAGGGCAGGGCCCGGCGGCTGATCGGCGTCTACGGCAACAACGACGGGCCGGCGCTGCGCCGGCGCCTGCCCGAGGTGGCCCGGGCCTCGCTGGAAGGCGTACGGTTCGGGGTCGTCCACGAGACGGGCGGCGCCGCGGGGCGGGAGCGGCGATGCGCCGAGCGCTTCCCGGATCTGGACGTGCTCGTGTTCGGCCACAGCCACATCCCGTGGGACACCACGGCCCCCGGGGGGCTACGGCTGCTCAACCCCGGCTCGCCCACGGACCGCAGACGGCAGCCGTTCTGCACCTTCATGACCGCGGTCGCCGCGGACGGGGCGCTGTCCGACGTCACGCTGCACCAACTGCCGCGGCGCGGCTGATCCGGCGCATGCCGTACGGGGCCGGTCAGGCGTGCGCGGGGGTCGGGTCGAGGAGGGCGGGCCAGTTCTGGGTGGCGGCCCAGTCGGTGAAGGACTGCCAGGCGATCTCGGGGAAGTCGCGGCGGAGGGTGGGTATGTCGACGTCGAGGCCGGACTCGTCGAAGTAGGCGAACATCGCCGCCAGGTCGGTCGAGTAGCCGCGGACGACGTCCAGGGGCACCTGCTGGTGGGTGAGGGGACGTCCTGCCGCGGTCGCGAGGGCCGCCGCGATGCCGGCGGGGTCGAGCTCGTCGGAGGCTATGTCGATGCGCCGGCCGGCGAAAACGTCGCGCCGCTGCAGCGCGAGGGCGGCGAACGCGCCGATGTCGCGGGCGCAGACGAGGGTCAGCGGCCGGTCGGCCGGCATGGGCCAGGCGAAGGAGCCTTCGCGCAGGCTGTCGAGGGACCAGCCGGTGGTGTAGTTGTCCATGAACGCGGCGGGGCCGATCACCGTCCAGGTCAGGCCGGAGGCGTACAGGTGCTGCTCGATCAGGAACTTGCTGTCGTAGTGCGGGATCCCGGTGCGGCGGTCGGCGTGGGCGGCGGAGGTGAGCACGACGTGCCCGAGGTGGGCGGCCGCCGCCGCGTCGATCAGGGACTTGCCCTGGCGGACCTCGGTGTCGATGTCGGTGCCGAACGGGGTCGTCACGGCGAAGAGGGAGTCCGCGCCGCGGAGGGCGGCGTCGAGGGAGGCCCGGTCGTCGAAGTCGGCGTGGCGGACGTCGGCGCCGAGGGCGCGCAGCGCCTCGGCGGCGGGGCCGGCCGGACGGCGCGTGAGGGCGCGGACGGTGTGGCCCGCTGCGAGCAGGGCGCGGGCGGTGGCCCCGCCCTGGGCGCCGGTGGCGCCGGTGACGGCGATGGTCAGCATGGGGTTCTCCTGGGGTCGGGCGGGCACCCGCTTCTTTCTTCTGCGCGATGCAGCTTCTGCGTTACGCAGAGAAATAGTAGGGGCGATCTCTGCGCGGCGCAATAGTCTGCGTCGCGCAGGTTTTCGCCGCCCCCTCCTTCGAGCTCCCACGCCCTCCCCTCGCGCGCGTTCCCTATTGGGCCCACGGGAGGGGGCGGGTGCCCTCCGCGCCGGGGACGGCCACCACGCCGTCCGAGCGCATCGCGACGATCGCCTCGAAGGGTTCCGGGGCGTGGATGCGGCGGAGCGAGTGCGGGGGCAGGACCAGGGTCTGACCGGCGGAGACGCGCCGCGTACGGCCCTCGTGGGTCACTTCGAGGGCGCCCGCGGTGATCGTCCAGACCTGTTCGCGAGTGACCGAGTGTTCGGGGCCGGCCTGACCCGACCTCATCGACACGGTCCACGTGCTCAGTTCGGCACTGCCGCGACTGGGGGCGGCGAGCCCGGTCATGGTGGCGTTCGGGGTCTCGACGACGTGGGCGGGGGTCGGGGTGATCACGTGCATGGCGGCTCCTGCCGTTAATTTTGCCGTTGGAGTATTTTTGCGCTCGACGTAACTTTAGGGAGGGGGTGGTGAGGGGTCAAGGCGAATTTTGCTACGGGGGTAAGATTTTCGGGTGAGTGGTGAGATGGGGCTTCGGGAGTCCAAGAAGATCGAGACCCGGCGGTTGATCTCCGACTGCGCGGCCCGGCTGTTCCAGGAGCAGGGGTTCGAGCGGACGACGATCGCCGAGATCGCGGCGGCGGCGCGGGTGGCCAGGAAGACGGTCACCAACTACTTCCCGCGCAAGGAGGACCTGGCTCTCGATCAGCACGAGGAGTTCACGGCCGAGTTGGCCCGGGTGGTGGCCGAGCGGGAGCCGGGTGAGCCGCCGCTCGCCGCGCTGGGGCGGGCGTTCCGCACCGCGCTGGTGACGCACAGCCCGGCAGCCGGTTTCACGGGAGTCGGGTTCGCGCGGATGGTGGCCGAGAGCCCGACGCTCGGGGCGCGGTTGCGGGAACTGCACGAGCGGCGGGAGGAGGCCTTGGCGCGGGCCCTGGCCGACGCGGGCGGAGGCGGCGGGGCGGCCGAGCCGAGCGGGGCGGGGGACGTCGAGGAGGGGCCGGGGATCGCGGCGCGGGCCACGGCGGCGATGATCGCGGCGGCGGACCGGCTGATGTTCCGGCGGATCCAGGAGCTGACGCTGGCGGGGAGGACCGACGACGAGATCGAGGCCCTGCTGACGCCGGAGGCCGACCATGTGTACGGGATGCTCGTCGCGGCCGTCGGCGGCTTTCCCGGGTGAGGCGGTCCCGAGGAGCCCGGTTAGGATCCGGGCATGCCGCTGACCATGGATGACGTCGACCGGTTCGAGGCCGCGCGGGGGCGTCTGGAGGCCATCGCCTACCGGATGCTCGGTTCCGCGAGCGAGGCCGAGGACGCCGTTCAGGAGACGTTCCTGCGGTGGCAGGGCGCCGATGTCGGGCAGATCGAGGTCCCCGAGGCCTGGTTGACGAAGGTGCTGACCAATCTCTGCCTCAACCAGCTCACTTCGGCGCGCGTCCGCCGGGAGTCCTACGTGGGGCAGTGGCTGCCCGAGCCGCTGCTCGACGGGGACCCGATGCTGGGGCCGGCCGACACCGCCGAGCAGCGCGAGTCGGTCTCGTACGCCGTCCTCGTCCTCATGGAGCGGCTGTCGCCGGGCGAGCGGGCGGTGTACGTGCTGCGCGAGGCGTTCGGGTACCCGCACCGGGAGATCGCCGGGATCCTCGACATCAGCGAGGCCGCCAGCCAGCAGATCTTCCACCGGGCCAAGAAGCACATCGCGGACGGCAAGGCCCGTACCGAGATCGACCAGGCCGCGGCGCGGCGGGTGGTGGAGGAGTTCCTCGCCGCCGCCACCAGTGGGCGGACCGAGCCGCTGGTGCGGCTGCTCACCGGCGACGCCATCGCGATCGGCGACGGGGGCGGGAAGGTGCCGGCGCGGGCCAGGGCGTTCGAGGGCGCCGTCGCCGTCGCGAAGTTCATGCGCGGGCTGTTCAAGCCCGCCCCGGCCAAGCGTGCCCTGGTCGGCGGTTCGGCGGAGATCCACGTGGGCAGCGCCAACGGCGAGCCCGCGGTCGTGGCGGTGGTGGACGGCCGGGTCGTGGGGATCATGTGCCTGGAGTTCACGGCCGAGGGGATCGCCGCGTTCCGCAGCCAGGTCAATCCGGACAAGCTCGTCCGCGCCACCGAGGTGTGGGCGGGCGGCGAACACGGGGAGCCCTTGCTGCGCGCCTTTTGATGCGGGGCGGGTCCGGACCGGGCGGGGCCGGGCCGGACCTCGCCTTTCCCTTGCCCGTCCTTTCCCTTGCCCGCCCTTTTCCGCGTGGTGTGACGTGCTTCACATCCTGAGCTGTCAGGAAACCGTCGGCTGTCCGGTTCAGGGGGTGGAACCGCGCCGGAGAGCCGGTGGGACCGCGCAGACAGGAGCAGGGACATGCAGCACGGTATGCAGCAGGGCACTCAGCACCGGATCGTCGTCCTCGGTGGCGGGTACACCGGAGCGACCGCGGCCGGCCGCCTCGCCGGGCGGCTGCACCGTGGCGACGTCGCCATCACCCTCGTCAACGCCGAGCCCGACTTCGTCGAGCGCGTCCGGCTGCACCAGCTGGCGGTGGGCCAGGAGCTGCGGCCGCGGCCGTTCGACGAGATGTTCGCGGGGACCGGGGTCGAGCTGAAGCTCGGGACCGTCGCCGGGGTGGACGTCGAGCGCAAGAGCGTCGCCGTCCGGCTCCGGGGTGCGCAGGGCGCGGAGGGCGCCGAGGGCGTGGAGGAGCTGGCGTACGACACGCTCGTGTACGCGCTCGGCAGCGGGTGGGACGACCACGGCGTGCCGGGAGTGGCCGAGTACGCCGAGCAGATCGCGAGCCGGCCAGGGGCGCTGCGGCTGCGCGAGCGGCTGGCCGGGCTGGGCGCCGGGGCGCCCGTGGTCGTCGTGGGCGGCGGGCTCACCGGGCTGGAGGCCGCGACCGAGATCGCCGAGGCGCGGCCGGACCTGGAGGTGGCCCTCGTCGCGCGGGGCGGCCTCGGTGACTGGCTCTCGCCCAAGGGCCGCGGGCACCTGCGGAAGGTGTGCGGCGAGCTCGGCATCACCGTGCACGAGCACACGGCCGTGGCGGAGGTGGCGGCCGACCACGTCATCACCGGTGAGGGCGAGCGCGTCCCGGCGGCGGTCACGGTGTGGACCACCGGGTTCGCCGTGCACCCGATCGCCCGGGCGACCGCGCTGGAGGTCGCGGAGACCGGTCAGATCGTGGTCGACGAGACGATGCGGTCGGTGTCGCACCCCGACGTCTACGCCATCGGTGACGCGGCCCTGGCGATGGGCCCCGGCGGCAAGCCGCTGCGGATGTCGTGCGCTTCGGGCGTACCGGGCGCCTGGCAGGCCGCGGACGCCGTCGCGGCGCGGCTGACCGGGAGGAAGGTGCCGCGCGTGCCCGTCCGCTACTTCAACCAGTGCATCTCGCTGGGGCGTCGGGAGGGGCTGATCCAGTACGTCACCGCCGACGACCGCGCCCGGGACGCGGCGCTGACCGGGCGGTTCGCCGCCGTGTACAAGGAGCTGATCTGCAAGGGCGCGGCCTGGGGCGTCGCCCACCCGCTGCTGGGGCTGCCGGTGCGGTCGCGGCGGGTCGTGCGGGGGGCGGGGACGGTCGGGGCCGGGGCCGGGGTGGCGGCCGGGGCCGGGGCCCGCGTGGGGGTGTCGGGCTGAGCGGTGGCCCGTAGGGTGCCGGGATGGAGATCACATACCGGGCGTTGCGGGATGCCGAGGGCGAGGACCTCGTCGACTTTCTCGTCGGCGAGGTCTGGCCGTTCCACGGCGTGGCAGTGGTGCGGCCGGAGCAGGTGCGGCGGTGGATCGCCGACGGGGTGTTCGGCGGGGAGCGGAACCGGACGTTCTGGGTGCTGGGCGGGGGCGGAGGGGACGCAGGGGGCGGAGGGGACGGCCAGGACGGCGTGGGCAGCGGAGGCGGCGCCGTGGGGCTGGTGCGGTTGATGGACCTGGGGGACGGGACGCCGATGCTCGATCTGCGGGTGCGCAGCGCGTGGCGGGGCAGGGGCATCGGCCGGCAGGCGCTGGAGTGGGCCACGCGGTACCTGTTCGAGGAGTTTCCCGAGGTGCGGCGGATCGAGGGCACCACGCGGCAGGACAACGTGGCGATGCGGCGGACCTTCCTGCGGTGCGGGTACGTCAAGGAGGCGCACTACCGGGACGGTTGGCCCGGGGAGGGGGGCGCCGTCCATGACGCCGTCGGGTACGCGGTGCTGCGCCGGGACTGGGAGGCAGGGAGCGTGAGTCTGCCCGAGTGGGACGACGGGCATCTGCTGGACGGGTGACGGCCGGGGCGCGGCGGCGCGCACGCCCGCGGCGCTGCCCGGCCGTTGGGGTTTCCGCTTCCTCCTGGTCGCGGCGCCTCCTGCGGGCGGGCCGCCGCTGTCGCTGTACGCGCTGAACGCCGGGTGGGGCGTGCGGAGTTCGTGCCGCACGCGCGGTTCTACGGCATCGTCGTGAACGGCTTCTCGCCGGCGGCCAACTGGGGGGCCGCGGCGGGCGTGGCGGGTGGTGCGGCGGGTGACCCGGGCGTTGCCTGCCGACGCCGCGCGGGGGTGTCAGGCGGTCAGGGCTGCCGCGGCGGTCGCGGCCGTCGGGGTGAGCGGGGTGGCGTGGAGGCGGGTCAGATAGGTGTGGGCCGTCGGGAGGGTCTCCAGCAGGGTGTGCTGGTGGCGCTTGACGCGGCGGAAGTGTTCCTCGGCCGCGCGGAGGGCCCGGTGGTGGTGGGCGACGGCGGTCGTGGGCGGGGTGGCGGTGGCCGGGCGGGGGGTCAGCGAAGCCAGTGCGGTCAGCAGGGTGCGGACGGGCAGGTCGTCGGGGGTGACCGGTAGGCCGGCGCGGTGGGCCTCAAGGGCGGCGCGGGCGGCGTCGGACAGGGGCAGCAGGTCGGGGCGCTCCGGGTGGTGGAGGCGGATCAGGGCCAGGTCGAGGGCCCGCGCGTGATGGGCGGCGACCGCCCGGTCGAAGCGGGCCGCGGCGGCGGGCGGGTGCGGGTGGCCGCCGGGGGACGGGAAGTCGCGGATCAGCTGGTCCAGGAGGTCCAGCGTGGTCGCGTGGTCGTCGGTGAGCGGGTCGGTCGAGCCGGCGGCCCGGCCGAGGGCGACGCAGTGGTGCACCCAGGCACGGCGGGGGCGGCCGGGCCGGTGGACGGTGTGCACCGTCCGGGGGGTGGGGCCGTGGGCGTCCGGGCCGAGGGCGTCCGCGCGGTGGGCGTCCGCGCGGTGGGGCTGCCGCGGGTGCGGGGCGAGGGGGGCGAGCAGGGCTCGGGCCGCCTCGTCGGCGGTCGTGCGGGTGCCGTCGTAGGCGAGGCCCACGCAGTGGCGGTCGAGCAGCGGGCGGCGCCAGGCCCAGCCTTCGGGGAGGGCGGTGAGGGTCGTGTAGGGGGCGAAGGTTCCCGTGGCGGCGCGGGCGCCGGTGGGGGCGGGGGTGCGCCTGGGTGCGGCGCCGTCGTGGGTCGGGGCGGTGACGGTGGCGGTGACGGTGTGGGTGGGGAGGAGGGGGGCGGGGGTGAGGGGTTCTCGGAGGGTGGCCGAGAGGAGGAGGCGGGCCTCGTCGGTGCAGTCGAGGAAGAGGTCGGCCGTGAGCGGGCCCCGCGTGGTGCGCAGGGTGGTCAGGGCGCCGTCCGGGGCGCGGTCGGCGCCGAGAAGGCCGCCGGTGACCAGGCGGACGCCGAATTCCCGGACGGCCGTGCGGCGCAGGAAATGCGTCAGCATGATGGTGTCGGCGTGCCAGCCGTAGGAAAGGGCGGCGCGGCCGTCGAGCCAGCGCGGGGATTTCATCGCGTCCATGAGCGGGGGTTCGCGGAAACAGGCCCGGTCGGCGGATTCCACGGTTTCTCCGGACGCGCGCAGGAGAAGCCAGGCGTCGAGGGGTGAGAAACCTTCGCAGTCCGGGAGCGCGGTGTTCCGGGGGACGTAGAAATCCCTTTCCGGGGCGGCCGGGTCCACGTACTTGACGGCCACGTCGAAGGTGGCGTCGCACGCGCGCATCCAGGTGGCCTCGGGGATCCCCAGGGGGTCGAACAGGTCCCGCTGGGTCGTCGGCGGCAGGGTCGTGACCTGCTCGGACGGGCGGTACGGGGTCTCCAGGACGGTGACGCGGACCGCCGCGCGGAAGGCGGCGGCAAGCTTGGCCGCGGCGATCCAGGCGGTGAGGGTGCCGCCGACCACCACCACGTCCGTGAAGTCGGGGACGGGGGCGGCGGGTGTCGTCGTGTTCAGGTCCCGGTGCATGCAGGGAGGGTGCCGGGGGCGGCTATACGCGGAATACAGCGGGCCTGTACACGGGCTGTATTGCGGGGCATGGACGGAATAGGGATCCGGTATAGGGGGTGCTCCGAATCTGTTGGTGCGGGACCTGAACGGGCCCGACACCGACAGGAGGATGAAGATGTTCGACAAGGCCGCCCAGGTCCAGCACCCTCTGGATGTCCTGACCGAGATCGAGAACAAAGCGGCAATGGATCAGGAGCTGTTGCTGCGCGACGGCGGGACGCCGTGGGCGGAGCTGCTCGCGGACTACGTCGACGCCCTGAACGAACTCGCGGTGCCGGGCACCGCCGAGAACGGATACCTGGCGACGTACGGACTCGACGAGGGGCATGCCGGGGGCTGCGGCTGAGGGGCCGGCACGGCGAGGGCGGCCCGGTGGGATCCACCGGGCCGCCCCGAGGGGGTCGTGTCGTTCCTGGTTCGGTTCAGCGGGCGAGGGCGTGGGTGCGGGTGCGGGTGCGGGCGGAGAGGCGGACCAGGGACGAGAGGCGGTAGCGGGGCTCGGGGTCCGGTGCCGTGCCGTCGGTGGGGCGGGCGGGCTCCAGGAGGCGGGCGTCGGTGAGCCGGTCCAGGAGGTCCTCGGCCTCGGTGTGCGGCAGGCGCAGGACCGCGGCCGCGTCCGCCGGGGTGAGGACGCGCAGGCCGGTGGCGGTCAGCTCGTCCAGTGCGGCGGCGGTGGGGCCGTCGAGGGTGTCCAGGGCCGGGCGCAGGGCGGCGGCCAGGTCGAGGCTGCCGAGGCGGAGTTCGGCCAGGCGGCGGTCCTCGGCGGCGAGCCGGTCGGCGAGGCGGGCGACCGGCCAGTGCGGGCGGTCGGCGAGGCGGGCGGCGGCGATGCGCAGGGCGAGCGGGAGGCGGTCGCAGTACTCGGCGACGCGGGCGACGGAGACGGGGTCGGCGGCGAGGCGGTCGGCGCCGGCGATCCGGGCGAGGAGGGTGGCCGCCTCGGCAGGGGTCATCGCGCCGAGGCGGACCAGGCGGGTGCCGGGGAGGGTGGCCAGGCCGGGGCGGATGCCGGTGACGACCGTACGGGAGCCGCCGGCGCCGGGCAGGAGGGGGCGGACCTGGGCGTCGTCGGCGGCGTTGTCGAGGACGACGAGGAGGCGGCCCCGGCGGGCGAGGAGCGTGCGGTAGAGCTGGGCGCGCTCGTCGAGGCCGTCGGGGACGAGGTGCGGGGCGGTGCCCAGGGCGAGCAGGAACCAGCCGAGGACCAGCCGGGGCGGGCGGGGCGTGCCGTCGGGTGCGCGCAGGTCGGCGTAGAGCCGGCCGGCCGGGAAGTGGGGGCGGGCCAGTTCGGCGGTGCGCAGGGCGAGGGCGGACTTGCCCGTGCCGGGCGCGCCGGTCAGGACCACGTCCTGCCCGGCCCGCAGCGCGGCCAACGCCTCGGCCAGCTCGGCCGCCCGCCCGGTGAAGTCCCCGGGCGCGGCGGGGGTCGTGTCCGCGACCGGATCCCCGGCCCGCGCCGCGTCCGCGCCC
>NZ_JAJAUY010000119.1 GCF_020532625.1 Streptomyces antimicrobicus
GCGGGGCCGGGGGACTTGCCGCGGGTGGCGGCCTCCCGGCTGCCGGTGGGCTTGCTGCGGCCGGTGGGCTCGCCGGGGCCGGCGGGCTTGCTGCGGCTCGTGGCCTCCCGGCTGCCGGTGGGCTCGCCGGGGCCGGTGGGCTCGCCAGGGCCGGTGGGCTCGCCGGGGCCGGTGGGCTTGCCGCGGGTGCTGGACCTGCGGCGGCTCGGGGTGGGGGTGCCGGTGAGGATCGCCTCGATGCGGGCGCGGCCCGGGAGGCGGGCGGGCCGGATGACGCGGCCGCTGCGGACGTGCAGGAAGACGGCCTTGACCTTGCGCAGCGGGGTACCGGTGGACTCGGCCCAGGCGAGGCGGTAGATCGCGAGCTGGAGGGGGTCGGCCTGGGTGGTGCGGCCGGTCTTCCAGTCGACGATCTCGTAGCCGCCGTCGGGGGTGGCGTAGACGGCGTCGATCCGGCCGCGGACGACGCGTCCGGCGAGGGTGACCTGGACCGGGACCTCCATGCGGTACGGGGTCCGGTCGGCGTACGGGCCGCGCTCGAAGGCGGCCTTGAGCGCATCGAGGTCGCGCGCGTCGGCGACCTCCTGGTCCGAGCCGGGGAGGTCGGTGGCGGGGTCGAGGACGTCGAGGAAGGGCAGCGGGAGCTCGTCGAAGCGGGACTCCACCCAGGCGTGGAACCGGGTGCCCTGGCGGGCGGCCGGCTGCGGCGGCTTGGGCATGGGGCGGGCCAGTTCGCGGGCGAAGGCCTGCTCGTCGGCGGCGAGCCGCAGCAGGTCGCTGGCGGAGAGCGCCGCGGGCAGCTCGACCTCCCGGACTCCGTCCCGGGACCGGCGCAGCTCGCCCTCGAGCGCTTCGAGGTCGCGGTCCCAGGAGGCCACGACCCGAGCCTCCTCGGGCAGCAGCCCGCCCGGGGCACGGCCGCCGCCGTCCCGGCGGGGGGCGGGCACGCCGGAGCCGCCGCGCGGCCGACCACCGCCCGGCCCGGGCCGGGCATGCACCGCCGACTCACCGGGCTCGTCGTCCCACAGGCCGCCGTCCCATGGCTCGCCGCCGTCCCGGGCGGGGTCGGCGAACGCCGGATCGGCCCAGGGGTCGTCCGACCACGGGGCGTCAGAGGGGGCGGAGCGGCGGCCCGCCGCGTCCGGGGCGGAGGGCGCGGGCGCGTTCGCCGCAGGGGTGTCCTCGTGCTCCTCGGGCGCGGGTGCGGGCGCGGGCGCAGGTGCAGGTGCACCGGTGGCGAGGGCGGACGCGTGGGACGCGTGGGACGCGTCCGGTCGGCGGGCGGCGGGGAGGGTCGGCGGTGGGCCGGGCGTTCCGGCCGACGCGTCCTCGGGCCACCCGTCGTCGAAGCCCGGGTCCGCCGGCCACGGCTCCTCCGGCCACACGTCGTCCGAGCCCGGGTCCGCCGGCCGCGGCTCCTCGGGCCACCCGCCGTCCGCGACCGGGTCCGCCGGCCACGGCTCCTCCGGCCACGCGTCGTCCGCGACCGGGTCCGTCGGCTGCGGCTCCTCGCAGTCCGGGGGCCAGACGTACGGTTCCGTGGCCGCGGAGGGGGTGGGGCGGAGGTACGACTCCACCAGGGCCGCGGCCTCGCGGCGGCGGGTCGTGGAGGCCGGGTCCAGGGGGAGGGGCCAGGTGGTGGCGGCGGACGGCGGGGTGGTGAGGGCGGGGTTCTCCGCGCCCGGTTCAGGGGCGTCGGCCCAGACTTCGATCTCGCCGTGGCCGGCGGCGCAGTGGTCGTACAGCGCGGTCAGGAACGCCGAGGGCCCGCGCGGCTTCTTCTGCGTCGGACCCCACCAGTGCGACGAGGCGAGGAGCAGGGAGCGGGGGCGGGTGAAGGTGACGTAGCCGAGACGGAGTTCCTCCGTGGCCTGGTGCTCCTTCAGCTCGGCCTTGAACGCCTTCAGGCCCGCCGACGTCCACTCCGGGTCCGCCGGGAGCGTCTCCGCGTCCCCGCGCAGCCCGTGCGGCAGCACCCTCGCGTACGAGGTCCACGCCTCCCGCGGCTGCTCGCTCGGGAACGCCCCCCGGTACAGCCCGGGCACCGCCACCACGTCCCACTCCAGGCCCTTGGACTTGTGCGCGGTGAGGACCTTGACGGTGTTCTCCGCCCCCGGCAACCCCTGGTCCAGCCCCTTCTCGTACTGCGCGGCCGTCCTCAGGAACCCGAGGAAGGCGAGCAGCGACGCCTCCCCGTCCAGCGCCGCGAACCCCGCCGCCACGTCCAGGAACGTCGACAGCGTCTCGCGGCGGCGGGCCGCGAGGACGTGCGGGGAGGCGGACAGCTCGACGTCCAGCCCCGTGGTGGACAGCACCCGGTGCAGTACGTCCATCAGCGGGTCGGCGAGCGAACGCCGCAGGTCGCGCAGCTCCTGCGCGAGGTACGCGAAGCGGATCCTGGCGTCGGCGGAGAAGGGCAGGTCGTCGCCGTCGTACGAGGACCCGTCGAGGAACGTCTCGACGGCGTCGGCCAGCGAGACGATCTCGGCCGGGTCGACGCCTTCCACGGCGGCCGCGAGCCGGTGGTCGTGGTCGTCGTCGCCCTGGTCGGCGCCGCCGCGCGCGACGAGCAGGCGGGCGCGGCGGCCGAGCAGGGCGAGGTCGCGGGGGCCGATGCGCCAGCGGGGGCCGACGAGCAGCCGGACCAGGGCGGCGTTGGCGCCGGGGTCCTGCAGGACCTCGCAGACGGCGACGAGGTCGGCCACCTCGGGCAGGTGCAGCAGACCGGACAGGCCGACGACCTCGACGGGCACGTCACGGGCGACCAGCGCCGCCTGGATCGCGGCGAAGTCGCCGGCGGAGCGGCACAGGACCGCGATCTCGCCGGGCTCCTTGCCGGTGCGGACGAGGTGGGCGAGGGAGTCGGCGAGCCAGTCCAGCTCCTCGGCGTGGGTGGGGAGCAGGGCGCAGCGGACGAAGCCGTCGCGTTCGGCGCCGGGGGCGGGGCGCAGCGCCTCGACGCCTTCGTGCAGGGCGCGCAGCGGGGCGGCCAGGGTGTTGGCGAGGTCGAGGAGGCGGCCGCCGCTGCGGCGGTTCTCGCTGAGGGAGCGGCGGGTGGCGGGGCGGCCGTCGGGGTGCGGGAAGTGCGCGGGGAAGTCGTCGAGGTTGGCGACGGAGGCGCCGCGCCAGCCGTAGATCGCCTGGCAGGGGTCGCCGACGGCGGTCACGGCGTGGCCGGTGCCGCCGCCGAACAGGCCGGAGAGGAGGAGCCGCTGGGCCACCGAGGTGTCCTGGTACTCGTCCAGGAGGACCACGCGGAACTCCTCGCGCAGCAGCGCGCCGACCTCCGGGCGGGTGGTGGCGAGTTCGGCGCACAGGGCGATCTGGTTGCTGAAGTCGAGGAGGTCGCGGGAGCGTTTGGCGGCGCGGTAGCGCTCGACGAGTTCGAGCAGCTCCAGGCGGCCGCGGACGGCCTCGGGGACCTTGCGCAGGTCGTCGTTGGTCAGGCGGGTGCCGGCGAGGGTGTCGAGCAGGGCCGTGTCGTACGTGCGGAGGCGGGCCGGGGGTACGAGGTGCTCGGAGAGCTCGGCGTCGAGGGCGAGGACGTCCGAGACGAGGTCCGGGACGGAGCGGGTGAGGGACGGGTACGGGCCCGGGGCCTCGCGGAGCACGCGGGCGGCGAGCTGGAAGCGGGTGGCGTCGGCGAGGAGGCGGGCGGAGGGCTCCAGGCCGATGCGCAGGCCGTGGTCCTTGAGGAGCTGGCCGGCGAAGGCGTGGTAGGTGGAGATGCGGGGGTCGCCGGTGGCGGCCGTCCCGTCGGCGGGGGCGCCGCCGGGGGCGCCGCCGGAGACGCTGGCGGGGACGCCGCCGGGCAGGTCCGCCGGGGACGGGTCCGGGTCGGTGACGCCCGCGCGGGCGAGGGCGGTGCGGACGCGGTCGGCGAGCTCGGCGGCGGCCTTGTTGGTGAAGGTCAGGCCGAGGACCTGGTCGGGGCGGACCTGGCCGGTCCCGACCAGCCAGACCACGCGGGCGGCCATGACGGTGGTCTTGCCGGAGCCGGCGCCGGCGACGATGACCTGGGGGGCGGGTGGGGCGGTGATGCAGGCCAGCTGTTCCGGGGTGAACGGGATGCCGAGGAGCTCCTTGAGCTGCTCGGGGTCGGAGATGGCTGGCGCACGCACCATAAGAGGCTATCCGCCCGGACCGACAGCCCGGCCCGGGCCGGGCCGTGCCTGGGCCCGCGCCCGTGCCCGGGCCGACGCCTAGGCAGGCCTTGGCCGCCCGCCCAGGCGGGCCATGCCCGACGGCTAGGCAGGGCATGGGGGGCGGTGGGCGCCGTCGGGGATAGCGGTTGCCTGCCGCTGACGGTCGGCCGTGGTTGCTCGCGCCGTTCCCCGCGCCCCCAAGGCGCGAGCTCCGCACGCAGCGGGACCAGGCCGAGCCCGGCCTTCGCGGGCGGTGGGCGCCGTCGGGGGTAGCGGTTGCCTGCCGCTGCCGGTCGGCCGTGGTTGCTCGCGCCGTTCCCCGCGCCCCCAGGCGTGGCCTCCGCACGCAGCGGGACCAGGCCGAGCCCGGCCTTCGCCGGCGCCAGCGCCATCGGGGGTGACGGTTGCCCGCGGCTGACGGTCGGCCGTGGTCGCTCGCGCCGTTCCCCGCGCCCCCAAGGCGCGGCCTCCGCACGCAGCGGGACCAGGCCGAGCCCGGCCTTCGTCGGCGCCGGCGCCGTCGGGGGTGCCGGTTGCCCGCGGCTGACGGTCGACCGTGGTCGCTCGCGCCGTTCCCCGCGCCCCCAAGGGGGCGTTGGTGCGGGCGGTCAGTCCACTACGTGGCGGCCCTCCGGGCGGGCGCTGCAGGCTGTGCGGAAGGTGCAGCGGGTGCAGTGGTCGCCCGTCGTCGGGGTGAAGCGTTCGTCCAGGACGCGGCCCGCGGCGTCGGCCAGGAGGTCGGTGATCCACTCCCCCGCCAGCGCCTCCTGGCGCTGGACCTTGGGGACGCTCTCGCCGCCGTCCTTCTTGGCGGCGCCCTGCCGCAGCTGAACGAGTTCGGCGCCGCCCGGCTCCGGTCGGCGGCCGTCGAAGGCGGCGTCCACGGCGCCCTCGCGCACCGCCAGCTGGTACACCGCCAGCTGCGGGTGCCGCGCGACCTCGTCCTTCGTCGGCGCGGCCTTGCCCGTCTTGAAGTCGACGACGTACGCCCGCCCCTGCGGGTCGGCCTCGACCCGGTCCATGGAGCCGCGGATGCGGACCTCGTACGCGCCCGCCTCCAGCGTGACGTCGAAGTCGTGCTCGGTGGCGACGGCGGTGCGGCCGGCGCGGTCGGAGTGGTGCCAGCGCAGGAACCGTTCGAGGGCGGCGCGCGCGTTGTCCTTCTCCTGGCGGGACTTCCACGGCGCGTCGAAGGCGAGGGCGTCCCAGACCGAGTCGAGGCGTTCCATGAGCACGTCCAGGTCGGCCGGGGTGTGGCCGGAGGCCACTTCGTCGGCGAGGACGTGGACGACGTTGCCGAAGCCCTGGGCGGCGCTGGCGGGGGTGTCGGCCTTGACCTCGCGGCCGAGGAACCACTGGAGGGAGCAGGTGTTCGCCAGCTGGTCCAGGGCACTGCCGGAGAGGGTGACGGGCCGGTTGCGGTCGCGCAGCGGCACGCTGCTGCGGGTGGGCTCGTACAGGCCCCACCAGCGCTGCGGGTGCGCGGCGGGCACGAGGGGGCGGCCGTCGTCGTCGGTGAGCGCGGCGAGCCGGGCGAGGCGGCGGGCGGCGGCGTCGCGCAGCGCCGGCGAGGCGTCGGGGTCGACGGTGGTGGCGCGCAGCTCGGCGACCAGGGCGGGGACGGACAGCGGGCGGCGCGGCCGCCCGGTGACGTCGCGCGGCGGCACGCCGAGCTCGGTGAGGAAGCGGGAGGGCTGGTCGCCGTCCTCGGCGGCGGCCTTGACCGCGGTGACGACGAGCCGGTCGCGGGCACGGGTGGCGGCGACGTAGAAGAGGCGGCGTTCCTCGGCGAGGAGCGCGCCGGGCGTCAGGGGCTCGGCGAGGCCGTCGCGTCCGATGCGGTCGGCTTCGAGGAGCGAGCCGCGGCGGCGGAGGTCGGGCCACAGGCCCTCCTGTACGCCGGCCACCACGACCAGGCTCCATTCCAGGCCCTTGGACCGGTGTGCGGTCATCAGCCGGACGGCGTCGGTCCGGGCCGCGCCGGAACCGGCGGTGAGGGTGTCGGCGGCGATGTCCTCGGCTTCGAGTTGTTCGAGGAAGTTCAGGGCGCCGCGGCCGCCGGTGCGGTCCTCGGCGCGGGCGGCGGTGTCGAACAGCGCGCAGACCGCGTCGAGGTCGCGGTCGGCGTTGCGGCCGGCCGCGCCGCCGCGGCGGGCGTTGCGCTCCAGGCGGGCCGGCCAGGGGGTGCCGTCCCAGAGGGTCCACAGGGCCTCTTCGGCGGTGCCGCCGCCCTGCAGGATCTCGCGGGTCTTGCGCAGGAGCAGGCCGAGGCGCTGGGCGCCGCGGGCGTAGGCGGGGTCGTGGGTGACGAGGCGTTCGGGCTCGGCCAGGGCGCGGGCGAGCAGGACGTCGGAGGGGGCGGGGGTGCGCACCCCCGCGGCCCGCTCCTCCTCCCGGAGGGCCCGGCCGAGCCGCCGCAGGTCGGCGGAGTCCATGCCGCCGAGCGGCGACACCAGCAGGGCCAGGGCCTCCTCGACCCCGACCCACCCGCCGGGGCCCCCAGCGGGACCGGCCTCGGCCCCGTCGCCGTCCCGGGGCGGGAGCACATGGCCGTCCCCGTCCCCGTCGCCGTCCCCGTCCCCGTCGCCGTCCTGGGGCGGGGCATGGCCGTCCCTGTTCTCGTCGGCGTCCACCTCGGCGCCCTCGCCCGCCGCGCCCTCGCCTACGCCCACGCCCACGCCGACACCGGGATCGGCCCCGGTCCCGTCCCCGTCCTCGTACGCACCGACACCGACACCGACACCGACACCGGCCCCGGCCGCCGTCCCCGGCGCCGCCGCCTGCGCCGCCGCTGCCGTCGCGGTCAGGCGGAGGGCCGTCAGGAGCGGGGTGACGGCCGGTTCGTGGCGGAGGGGGGTGTCGGGGGCCTCGGTGCGGGTGGGGACGCCCGCGGCGATCAGGGCGCGGCGCATGGCCGGGAGGGTGCGGCCCGCCGAGCGGACCAGGACGGCCATGTCGCGCCACGGGACGCCGTCCTCCAGGTGGGCGCGGCGGAGCACGTCCGCGATGTTCTCCAGTTCGGCCGCCGCCGTCGGGTACGTCAGGACCTCGACCCGGCCGCCCTCCCGTGCCGGGACCAGGGCGCGGTGGGCGCGGACCGCGTCCGCCGGCAGGCGGGGCACCGGCATGCGCGTCGTCAGCAGCCGGGTGGCCGCGAGCAGGGCCGCGCCGGAGCGGCGGGACGTGGTCAGGGCGCGCACCCGGGCGCCGGGGAAGGCCGACTCGAAGTCGAGGATGCCGTTCAGGTCGGCGCCCCGGAACGCGTAGATCGACTGGTCGGGGTCGCCGAAGGCCGCCAGCGACGCGCCCCCGCTGGTCAGCGCCCGCAGCAGCCGCAGCTGCGAGGCGTCGGTGTCCTGGTACTCGTCCACGTACACCGCGTCGTACAGCGAGGCGATCGACGGCTCGCGCTCGGCCAGCAGCACCGCCCGGTGCACCAGCTCCGCGTAGTCCAAGGTGCCCTGGAGGTCGAGCACGTCCAGGTACTCCGACAGGAAGGCCGCCGCCGCCAGCCAGTCCGGCCGGCCGATGCGCCGGGCGAAGTCCGCCAGGGCCCGCGGGCCGAGCCCCAGCTCGCGGCTGCGCGCGAGCACCGCCCGGACCTCGTCCGCAAAACCGCGGGTGGTCAGCGCCGCCCGCAGGTCGTCGGGCCACGAGACGGACCTCAGCTCCCGCTGGCCTTCCAGGAGGGTGCGGACGGTCACGTCCTGTTCCGGGCCGGACAGCAGCCGGATCGGGGTCTCGAACAGGTCCGCGTCCTGGTGCGCGCGCACCAGCCCGTAGCAGAACGAGTGGAACGTCGTCGGCTGCGGCGCCCGCGCCCCGCCCAGCCGCAGCGCCGTACGGTCGCGCAGCTCGACGGCCGCCTTGCGGCTGAAGGTGAGCACCAGGATCCGGGACGGGTCGGCGCCGGCGGCCACCCGCGCGGCCACCGCCTCGACCAGCGTGGTCGTCTTGCCGGTCCCCGGCCCGGCCAGGACGAGCAGCGGTCCGCCGGTGTGATCAACCACCGCCTGCTGCGCTGCGTCCAGAACAGGTGGATCCACTCGTCCCGGCCCGGTACGCACCAGTCGGTACGCGCCGGGGGTCCGCGTACGCCGCTGCGGACGCTCCGCGCGCGCCGCGCGCTCCGGAACGTCCGCGCGCTCCGGAACGTCCGAGCGGTCCGGAACGTCGGAGCGGTTCGAGCCGTCGGGGGGAGAGGTGATCACGTGAGGTGCCGGTCCGGGGGTGACGGGGGTCTGCTGCGTGCGAGGTCGTGCGGGGCGGGCTGGTCGTGCGGGGCGGGTGCGGTGGGCAGGGCGGTCAGGGCGGGCCGGCGCTCGCGCGGCCGCTCGCGCCGAAGAGGCAACGCTACGGCACCGGGGGCCGGGCGCGCAGTTCCGTCCACCGGCCCGCGCGGGCCGCTTCGCTCGTACGGGCCTTCGGCTCCCCGTGGTGCCGTCCGATGGCGGAAGCTGTCGGATGTGAGCTTCAGCGCACCGCGGTCAGGCCCCGTCCCAGCGCGCCCGCCGCAGGTCGATCCGCGGCCCGGCGGCCGTCTCGCGCAGCGGGGTGGCCTCGGCGCGGTAGTGCTCCAGCGCGCGCAGCTCGTGGCCGGGCAGGGGGACGCCGTCGGCGCGGACCACGCGCCACCAGGGGGCGGCGCCGCCGTAGAGGGACATCACCCGGCCCACCTGGCGGGGACCTCCCTCGCCGAGCCATTCGGCGACGTCCCCGTACGTCATCACCCGGCCGGGGGGAATCCGGTCGGCCACGTCGAGCACCCGCTCCGCGTACTGCGGCAGTTCGTCCATGCGGCCCATCATGCGGCCCCTGGTCCGGCATGCATGCGGGACGACTGCGGAACGCTCTACTCCACAAGGGCACGGACCCCTGATGCCCCGCCGCCCGGTCCGTCCGTGCCACCATCTTCCGGGCGGTGACTCGTGATACGTGATCAAGAAGAGACGGAAGTGACGGCGAAGGAGCAGGGTGTGAGCCCTCAGGACGACGCGGTGAACCACGCGGCGGCCGAGGCCGAGCACACCCGCGCGACGCCCCGCCCGGAGCCCGGAGACCAGGCCCCCGGGCACGGGGCCGAAGCCGGGGCCACGGCCGAGGGCGCCACCGGAGCCATGGCCGCGGCCGAGCCCGCGGCCGGAGCCAAGCCCGTGGCCGCAGCCAAGGCCAAGGCCGGAGCCGAGGCCGAGGCCAAGGCCGGAGCCGAGCCCAAGGCCGGAGCCGAGCCCAAGCCCGAGGCCGAGCCCAAGGCCCGGCCCGGGCCCAGGGCCCGCGCCGAGGCCGCCGGCACCGGCGTCGCGTCCGGGCATGCCCCGGCCGACCCGGTCGAGGTCGACGAGCCGCTGCTGGCCGCCCGCGTGCACCGGCCCTCCGACCTGGTCCGGCTGCTCGTCGGGGTGCTCGGCATCGCCCTGGTCCTGGCGCTGGCCGCGTTCGCCCACGGCACCACCGCCGGCCTGGAGGCCGACATCAGCCAGGGCACCGACCAGGCGCCCGACCTGCTGATCAAGGTGGCGGGGCTGGTCTCCAGCATCGCCGTGCTCCTCGTACCGGTGGCCTTCGCCATCGAACGGCTGATCAAACGCGACGGCCTGCGCATCGCCGACGGCGTCCTCGCCGCCGTCCTCGCGCACGGCGTGACCCTGGCCACCGACCTGTGGGTCTCCCGGGCCGCGTCCGGCACCGTCCAGGACGCCCTCACCCGGGCCACCGGCCAGGGCGACGCCCTCACCGACCCGGTGCACGGCTACCTCGCGCCCGTGATCGCGTACATGACCGCCGTCGGCATGACCCGCCGCCCCCGCTGGCGGGTGGTGCTGTGGGCGGTGCTGCTGCTCGACGCCTTCGCGATGCTCGTCGGCGGCTACACCACCCCCTTCTCGATCATGCTCACGGTGCTGATCGGCTGGAGCGTGGCCTACGGCACGCTGTACGCGGTGGGCTCCCCGAACGTCCGCCCCACCGGCCAGAACCTCCTCGCCGGCCTGCGCCGCGTCGGTTTCCAGCCGGTCAGCGCCACCCGCGCGGAGGTCACGCCGGACGGCGGCCAGGAGACCCCCGAGCAAAGCGACCGCGGCCGGCGCTACCACGTGACGCTGGAGGACGGCCCGCCGCTCGACGTCACCGTCGTCGACCGCGAGCAGCAGGCCCACGGCTTCTTCTACCGGGTCTGGCGGCGGCTGACCCTGCGCGGGATCACCACCCGCCGCAGCCTGCAGTCGCTGCGCCAGGCGCTGGAGCAGGAGGCGCTGCTCGCGTACGCGGCCATCGCGGCCGGGGCGAACGCACCGAAGCTGATCGCCACCTCCGAGCTCGGGCCCGACGCCGTGATGCTCGTCTACGAGCACCTCGACGGCCGCTGCCTGGACAGCCTGGCCGACGAGGAGATCACCGACGAGCTGATCCGGGGCGCCTGGCAGCAGGTACGGGCGCTGCAGTCGCGGCGCATCGCGCACCGGCGGCTCACGGGTGACGCCCTGGTGGTGGATCGTTCCGGCAATGTGACCCTCACCGACCTGCGCGGCGGCGAGATCGCGGCCGGCGACCTGGTGCTGCGGATGGACATCGCGCAGCTGCTGACCACCCTCGGCCTGCGGGTCGGCGCGGAGCGGTCGGTGGCCTCGGCGGTGGAGGTGCTGGGCCCGGACGCGGTCGCCGACTGCCTGCCGCTGCTCCAGCCGATCGCGCTGAGCCGCTCCACCCGGGCGACCCTGCGCCGCCTGGCGCGCGAGCGCGCCCAGCGCGAGCGCGAGGCGGTGCTCGCCTCCAGTCGGACCGCCAGGACGGAGCGGGAGCGGTCCAAGGCGGACGCCAAGGCCGAGCGCAAGGCCGAGAAGCGGGCGCTGGACGAGGCCCTGGACGAGGCCCGCGAGGAGGACCTGCTCAGCCAGATCCGCCGCCAGGTGCTGCTGATCCGGCCGCAGGCCCCGGTGGAGCCGGCCCGGCTGGAGCGGATCCGGCCGCGCACCCTGGTGTCGTTCATCGCGGGGGCGTTCGCCGCGTACTTCCTGCTGACGCAGCTCACGCACGTGGACTTCGGCCGGGTCATCGGCGAGGCGCAGTGGGGCTGGGTCGGGGCGGCGGTCGCGTTCTCGGCGCTGAGCTACGTCGCCGCCGCGATGAGCCTGCTGGGGTTCGTACCCGAGCGGGTGGCGTTCCTGCGGACGGTGACGGCGCAGGTGGCCGGCTCGTTCGTGAAGCTGGTGGCGCCGGCGGCGGTCGGCGGGGTCGCGCTGAACACCCGGTTCCTGCAGCGCGCGGGCGTCCGGCCGGGCCTGGCGGTGGCGAGCGTGGGCGCGTCCCAGCTGTTCGGGCTGGCCAGCCACGTCCTGCTGCTGCTGGCGTTCGGCTACCTGACGGGGACCGAGAAGACCCCGGAGATGACGCCGTCCCGCACGGTGATCGCGGGTCTGCTCACGGTCGCGGTGCTGGTGCTGGTGGTGACGGCGATCCCGTTCCTGCGGAAGTTCGTGGTGACCCGGGTGCGGGCGCTGTTCGCGGGTGTGGTGCCGCGGATGCTGGACGTGCTCCAGCGCCCGCAGAAGCTGGTCACCGGCATCGGCGGCATGCTGCTGCTGACCGGGTGCTTCGTGATGTGCCTGGACGCGTCGGTACGGGCCTTCGGCGGCGGCGAGACGCTCAGCCTGGCCAGCATCGCGGTGGTCTTCCTCGCGGGCAACGCGCTGGGCTCGGCGGCGCCGACGCCGGGCGGTGTGGGAGCGGTCGAGACGACCTTGACGCTGGGTCTGATCGCGGCCGGGCTGGAGAAGGAGATCGCGATCTCGGCGGTGCTCCTGTTCCGCCTGATGACCTTCTGGCTCCCGGTCCTGCCGGGCTGGCTGTCGTTCAACTACCTGACCCGCAAAGAGGCCATCTAGCCCCGTCGGCCGGGGGTGCGGCACGGCGGCCGCCGCCCGGGTCGGGCAGAGGGCGGACGGCAGGGCCGGCCACGTCGGCCGACCCGGCCACCGGCTCCTGGGGTCACTTCTGGTCCGACGCCCACTTGGCGATCAGTTGGCCCAGCACCTCCGCGCAGCGGGCCTGGGCCGGGGAGATGTGCGACGGGGACGGCAGGGCGGGTTCCGGGCTGCGGGGCGGCGGCGTGGGGGTGGGGGCGGAGGAGTCGTCCACGAACTCCGGCTCGGGGAAGCTCGCGGCCCGCTCGGCCGCCTCCATGGCCTGGATGTGCACGAAGTACGCGTGGGCCAGCCGGTCCACCCGCGGGTCGTCCGCCGGCGCCCCGGCCAGTTCGATCAGCTCCGCCTGCAGCCGCCGCTGCTCCGCCCGCAGCCGGGGGTGCAGCGCCAGCACGTGCCGGGTCACCGCCTCGTGCTCGGCCACCGCCGGTCCCAGCGGGTGCGCGTGCCGCTGGAGCTCGGCCGGTTCCGCCCCGCCGGACTCCGCCAGCCGCGCCGCGAGCCCGGCGAGGTCCCCGCGCGCCGCCCGCAGCCGGGCCAGCGCCGCCCGCCGGGAGCGCAGCTCCTCCTCCTGCTCCGCCAGCGAGGCGTCCAGCTCCGCCAGCAGCTCCTCGTGGTCCGTCCGCCGCTCCAGCGCCGCCCGTACGTCGTCCAGCGCCGTGCCCCGCTCCGCCATCCGCAGCACCCACAGGATCCGGACCACGTCCTCGAAGCCGTAGCTCTCCCGGTCCGGCAGGAGTCCGATGTCGTGGTAGTGCCGCAGCGTCCGCGGCGTGGTGCCCGTCAGCGCCGCCGCCTCACCGATGTTGAGGTTCTCGCTCATGGTCACCACCAGACCAGAAGACCGGGCGCCCTGTGCAAGCAGGCACCCCAGGGCTGCCACTCACATGGCCCACGACGCGGGCGGACCCACGCCGCCGACCGCAGGATGGGGGCATGCCTCGACACGCCCTGCGGGCCACCACCGCCACCGCCGTCACCGCCGCGCTGCTGGCCACCGCGTCCTGCTCCGACGGTGGCGAGGACACCTCTGCGGGCACCTCGCCGGGCAGTACCGGCACGGCCCTCGCCTGGGAGAAGTGCCCCCGGCCGGACGCGGCCCAGGGCGGCGGGGATGCTCCCGGTCCGCAGTGGCAGTGCGCGACGCTGAAGGTCCCGCTCGACTGGTCGAAGCCCGAGGGCGAGCAGATCCCGCTGGCCCTCATCCGGCTGCCCGCCAAGGACCAGAAGCGGCGGCTGGGCTCCCTGGTCTTCAACTTCGGCGGGCCCGGCGGCTCCGGCATCACCACCCTGCCCAGCGCCGCCAAGGAGTACGCCGCCCTGGGCGAGCGGTACGACCTGGTCAGCTTCGACCCGCGCGGGGTCGGCCGCAGCGCACCGGTGCTCTGCGAGAACGACGAACAGCTCGACGTCTACTACGCCCAGGACTCCACGCCCGACACCCCGGCGGAGGAGAAGGCCCTGACCGACGCCCAGCGCCGCTACCGGGAGGCCTGCCGGCGCAACTCCGGCAAGGTGCTGCCCTTCGTCGGCACCGAGAACGCCGCCCGCGACCTGGACGCGCTGCGCAAGGCCCTCGGCGACGCGAAGCTGAACTACTTCGGGATCAGCTACGGCACCGAGCTGGGCGGGGTCTACGCCCACCTCTTCCCGCAGAACGTCGGCCGCGCCGTCTTCGACGCCGTCGTCGACCCCACCAAGAACTCCGAGCAGGGCTCGCTCGGCCAGGCCAAGGGCTTCCAGCTCGCGCTGGACAACTTCGCCCAGGACTGCGTCGACCGCGGCGACGCCTGCCAGCTCCAGGGCAGCACCCCGAAGGAGGTCGAGGCGAACATCCTGGAGCTCCAGAAGAGCCTGGCCGCCAAGCCGATCCCGGGCATCGGCGACCGCATGCTCACCGAGACCGCCGCGACCAACGGCATCGCGCAGGCCCTGTACTCCAAGGAGTTGTGGCCGCTGCTGGAGGCGGGGGTGGACGAGGCCCAGGGCGGCCAGGGCCAGTTGCTGATGAGGCTGTCCGACGCGCTCAACGGCCGCGACGACTACGGCCGGTACAGCAACATCGGTGCGGCGAACACGGCCATCAACTGCGCGGACTCCAAGGAGCGGTACTCGCTGGAGCAGACCAAGGCCAAGCTGCCGCAGTTCCAGGCGGCCTCGCCGGTGTTCGGCAGCTTCCTCGGCTGGGGCCTGATGGCCTGCAACGACTGGCCGGTCGAGGGGGCTTGGGTCACCCCGGACGTCAGTGCTCCCGGCGCCGCCCCGATCCTGGTGATCGGCAACACCGGCGACCCGGCCACCCCGTACGAGGGCGCCCGCAAGATGGTGGAGAAGCTCGGGCCCGGCGTCGGCGTGGAGCTGACGTACAAGGGCGAGGGGCACGGCGCGTACAACAGCGGCGACCGGTGCGTGCAGGCGGCGGTCGACGGCTACCTGCTGGAGGGCAAGGTGCCGCCGGGCGGCACCGTGTGCACGGCGGCCTGACGGCTCGGGCGGGTCCACGCCCCGCCCGCCCGGCCCACCCTGTGCCGCCTCGCCCGGCCCCGCTCGACCGGCCCCGCTCTCACGCCCGCCCGGCCCCGCTCACGCGAACGGGCCGTGGTGCTCGCGGCCGGCAGCTCGCTGCCGGGTGCGCTCAGTAGACCGGCTTGTGCGGCTCGATCTGGTTGACCCAGCCGATCACGCCGCCGCCGACGTGCACGGCGTCCGCGAAGCCCGCCGACTTGAGCACGGCGAGGACTTCCGCACTGCGGACACCCGTCTTGCAATGCAGGACGATCCGCTTGTCCTGCGGCAGGTCCTGCAGGGCGGTGCCCATGAGGAACTCGCCCTTGGGGACCAGCCTGGCGCCCGGGATCGAGACGATCTCGTACTCGTTCTTCTCCCGGACGTCGATGATCTCGATGCTCTCGCCGTCGTCGATCCACTCCTTGAGCTGCTTGGGAGTGATCGTGGAGCCGAGCGCCGCCTCCTGGGCCTCCTCGGACACGACGCCGCAGAAGGCCTCGTAGTCGATGAGCTCGGTGACGGTGGGGTTCTCGCCGCAGACCGCGCAGTCGGGGTCCTTGCGGACCTTGACCTGGCGGTACTGCATCTCCAGGGCGTCGTAGATCATCAGGCGGCCGACCAGCGGCTCGCCGACGCCGGTGAGGACCTTGATCGCCTCGGTGACCTGGATGGAGCCGATGGACGCGCAGAGCACGCCCAGCACGCCGCCCTCGGCGCAGGAGGGGACCATGCCCGGCGGCGGGGGCTCCGGGTACAGGCAGCGGTAGCACGGGCCGTGCTCGGACCAGAAGACCGAGGCCTGGCCGTCGAAGCGGTAGATGGAGCCCCAGACGTACGGCTTGTTCAGCAGCACGCAGGCGTCGTTGACCAGGTAGCGGGTGGCGAAGTTGTCCGTGCCGTCGACGATCAGGTCGTACTGGCTGAAGATCTCCATCACGTTGGAGCTGTCGAGCCGCTCCTCGTGCAGGATCACGTTCACGTACGGGTTGATGCCCTTGACCGAGTCCCGGGCCGACTCGGCCTTGGACCGGCCGATGTCCGACTGGCTGTGGATGATCTGGCGCTGCAGGTTCGACTCGTCGACCTCGTCGAACTCCACGATGCCGAGGGTGCCGACGCCGGCCGCGGCCAGGTACATCAGGGCGGGCGAACCGAGACCGCCCGCGCCGACGGCGAGCACCTTGGCGTTCTTCAGGCGCTTCTGGCCGTCCATCCCGACATCCGGGATGATCAGATGGCGGGAGTACCGACGGACCTCGTCAACGGTGAGCTCAGCGGCTGGCTCGACCAGGGGTGGCAGCGACACGGGGACTCCGTAGAGGTAAGGGCGAAAGCGTTGGTTCTTCCCGTAACACTGCCACGCCCTTCTTCATTCCGAGACACCCGGTCCAATCCGCGAGACGATTTCGTCCCAGTACGCGGGCATTCCGGCCCACGGGTCCGCTCCGGCGGGCCGGTCGGTGAACCAGATCGTGCCCGCGCCCTGCCAGCGCGCGACGCGCAGCGCCTCCTCCAGCCGGTTGCGCGGGACGCCGTGCACGAAGTGGCAGAAGCGCTCCGGCGGGTGCTCGGAGGTCCACTCCGCCACCTGCGACCAGCGGTAGTCCGCCCAGCCGCCGGAGAAGGTGACCAGCTGGTCGGCGATCTCCAGATAGCCGGGGTACGGGTGCGTGCCGTGCCCCAGGACCAGGTGGAGCCCGTCGCCCAGGGTGCGCAGGGCGTCCACGACGCGGCGCACGGCGGCGAGCTCGGACCGGTCGGCGGGGACCCGGTCCAGGTAGAACCCGCCCACGCGGTACCAGTCGACGTAGCGGTGGGCGTCGGAGACCAGTTCGCCGAACGAGCGGGCGCCGTCCCGCATGGCGAGATGGCCTAAGACGGTGCCGCCGGCCCCGGCGAGCTTGCCGGTGGCCTCCGTGCAGTGCGGGTCGGGCCGCTGGCCCGGCCCGTCCGTGACGTTGAGCACGGCCCAGTGCAGCGGGGTACCCGGACGGGTCAGCTCGGCCCATTCGACGGGGGCGAGCAGCGGGTGGGCGTAGCCGGGGCTGCCGAGCCCGAGCCGGCCGGACTCGGTGGCGGCCGGGCAGGCCGTGCCCGGCGGGGTGGTCAGATGCGGCACGCTGCCTCCATCCAGATGTCCGCGAGGGACTCCTCCAGGTTGATCCGGGGCCGCCAGCCGAGCCGGTCCCGGGCGGTGCGCACGTCGGCCTGCTGCCAGACCCCGCAGCCGTCGGGGTAGGGGTAGGCGGCGGGCGAGGGCGGGGCGGCGGCCAGCTGTTCGGCGGTGGCCTCGGAGCGGGGGGAGCCGATGCCGGGACGGCCCGGGTGGTGGCCCGGCCCGTGGCCGTGCCCGAGGCCGGGCCCGTGGCCGTGGCCTGGCTGGTGGCCCGGGGGCACGTCCAGCTCGTGCAGGGCGCCGCCGTAGCCGGCGACCCGGGCGAGCACGGCGGCCGCGTCCCGCAGCCGGACGGCCCGGCCGGTGCCGATGTTGATCACGCCCTGGGCGGCGGACAGCGAGGCCGCGTGCACGGCCCGGGCCACGTCCCGTACGTCGACGAAGTCGCGCTGCACCCCCAGCCCGCTGAGCTTGAGCTCGCTGTCCCCGGACTGCATGGCCCGGCGCATGGCCTCGGCGAGCCGGCCGAGCGGGGACCCGGCCGGGGTCCCGGGGCCCACGGGGGAGAACACCCGCAGGACGACGGCGTCCAGTCCGGAGCCGAGCACGAGTTCCGTCGCCGCCAGCTTGCTGACGCCGTACGGCCCGCCAGGTCTGGGGACGGCGTCCTCGGCCGTGGAGGAACCCGGCTGGCTGGGCCCGTACTCCGCGGCGCAGCCGAGCTGGACCAGCCGGGCCCCGCAGCCGCTGCGGCGCAGCGACTCGCAGACGGTGGCGACGGCCACGGTGTTGTGCCGGGTCAGCTCGCGGGCGCCGCCGCGGGTGGCGCCCGCGCAGTTGACCACGACGCCGGGGTGGACGGCGTCGAGGAACCGGGTCAGCGCGCCGGGGCTGCCGGTGGCGAGGTCGAAGCGGACGTCGGCGTCGTCACCGCGGCCGAGCGCGGTCAGCTGGACGGCGGGGTCGGCGAGCAGCCGGTCGGCGACGTAGCGGCCGAGGTACCCGTTGGCTCCGATCAGCAGCACCCTCATCGCGCGGCCCCCTGCTCGTTGGCTAGCCCGTTCATGTCCTGATCTCTCCATTCATGTGTGTGCGTGTGCGGATGCGCGGGACAACGCGAAGACGGCGTGGACGAGGAGGCCCGCCGCGGCGACCGGGGCGGACACGGCGGCCGCCGCGAGGGCGACGAGGACGGGTGCCCGCCGGGCCCGGGCGGGCGCGCCGTGCCGCAGCAGCAGGCGGGCCAGGAACAGCAGCACGGCCAGCGGTACGGCGGCGCGCAGCGGGGCGCCGGCCAGGGCGAGCAGCGGTACGGCGAGCGCGGTGTGGGCGGCGACCGCGCCGACCAGCAGCGGGCGCACCCCGGCGGCGAACTCGGCCAGGGCCCGGCTGCCGCCCAGCCGGCGGCCGGCGCGGGCCGCGAACCAGGCGCCGACCAGGTGGGCCGGGGCCGCCGCCAGGGCCAGCCCGACCGCCAGCTGCGGTCCCTGGCGGTAGGTGGCGTACCCGACGGCCAGGGCGGCGACCGCCTGGACCCCGCCCCGCCGGGGCCGCCCGAGCCCGGCCACGACCGCGGCCACGGCCAGGACGGCGGCCCAGAACCGGCCGGACCCCAGGGC
>NZ_JAJAUY010000012.1 GCF_020532625.1 Streptomyces antimicrobicus
GGCGGGGCTGCGCCCGCGCCGGCTGTTCGTGTTCGCCCCGCCCGGCCGGCCCGGGTGGCAGGGCCCGCGCTGGCGGGCCGACGAGCACGAACGGGAGCGGTGGTGCCGGCTGCTGCGCTGGTACGGGCTCCACGCGGACCCCGGGGACCTGCGCCTGCCGCCGCCGGCGGTGCCGTCCCCGCTGCCGGGGGCGGTCGTGCTCCACCCGGGAGCGGACGCGGCGGCCCGCCGCTGGCCCGCCGAACGCTTCGCGGCGGTGGCGCGGGCGCTGGCGCGCGAGGGCCACCGGGTGGCGGTGGTCGCCGGGAAGGGCGAGGCGGCGGTGGCGGGACGGGTGGCCGAGATCGCCGGGCTGGGCCCGGGGGCGGTGCTGGGCGGCTCGCACGACCTGCCCTTCGGCCGGCTGGCGGCGGTCGTGGCGCACGCCCGGTGCGTGGTGGCCGGCGACAGCGGCGTGGCCCATCTCGCCTCGGCCCTGGGGACGCCGTCCGTCCTGCTGTTCGGGCCGGTGGCGCCGCGGCTGTGGGGGCCGCCGCCGGACGGCCCGCACCGCGTGCTGTGGCACCCGGCCCCGTCCGACGATCCCTTGCGCCCCGGAGACGCCCACGGCCGCCTCCCCGACCCCCGACTCCTGCGCATCACGGTGCCGGAAGTACTGACGGCCCTCCACACCCTGCCGCCACCGGACCCGCGGCCCTGACGCGTCCCGGTCGGGCCCGGCCGCCGGCGCCACGGCCCTGGCACTCGGCCCGGGCCCGGACGGGACCAGGACGGGCCCTGCTCACCGGCGCGGCCCTGGGGTCAGGCCAGGGCCGGGACCGCCACGGGGTCGGACGGTGCGGTGGGGGCCGGAGCGACCGGCGCCGGGACGACGGTGCGCGCGAGGACCGGTCCGACCGGCGCCTGCGCGGCGGGCTGCCGGGGTGCGGGGACGGCGGGCCGGGCGCCGAAGTGGCGGCCGAGGGCCGGCCGGCCCGCGGAGTGGCGGCGGTGGGCGAGGCGGCCCGCGCCGATCGCCGCGGCGATCACGAGGCCGCCCAGGACCAGGGCCGCGCGGACGCCCAGGAACTCCATCAGCAGCCCCAGCGTCGGCGGGGCGGCCAGCCCCCAGCCGGTCCGCACGGTGGACCAGGCGCCCAGCACCCGGCCCCGCATCCGGGCCGGCGGATCGGTCTGCAGCAGTGTGGACTGGGCGGTGTCGCCCACGGATTCGGCGACCGCCATCGGCAGGACGAGGACCAGCAGCAGCGCCAGCGACGGGACCAGACCGGCGAGCACCTGGAGCAGCGCGCCCGCGACGGTGAGCAGGGCGACGAGCCGCACGCCGGGACTGCGCAGCCGGGCACCCAGGACGGCGCCCACGATCCCGCCCGCCGCGAGCGTGGTGGAGACCCACGAGAACGAGGCGGCGTCCCCGGCCAGGGGCCCGGTGACCAGCACCACCAGGGTCAGCGAGTAGTTCCGGCCGAAGAGGGCGCTGACGGCGTTCATCGCGGCGAGCGCCACCAGCCGCGGCCGGCCGAGGAAGTACCGCAGGCCCGCCCGTACGCCCGGGGCGTCCTCCTGGAGCGCCCCCGAGGGCGCCGGGACCGGCGCCTCCGCGGCGGCCGGGAGGGCACCCGGGGCGGGCCTGAGGAAGGGGATCACACCGGCCACGAACAGGAACGACAGCCCGTTGACGGCATAGGCGGCCGCCGTGCCGAACGCCGCCACGGTCACACCGGCCAGCGCGGCGCCGACGAGCCGTCCGGCGCTGTGCACGAGCGAGCCGACCCCGATGGCCGAGGGCACGTCCTGGGCGGGCACGAGACCGTTGCCGAGCAGCGAGCAGGCCGGTCCGTCCACGGTGGCGACGACACCGGTGACGACGGCCAGGGCCATGAGCGCGGGCAGGTTCAGCAGGTCCAGGGCGACGAGCAGGCAGGTCGTGAACGCGACGGCCGCCAGCAGGGCCTGGCAGACGGTGGCGGTGATCTTGTGGGACCAGCGGTCGACGACCGCTCCCCCGGCCAGTCCGAGCAGCAGGCCCGGGGCCGCCTGGAGGGACACCGACAGTCCGGTGACCGCTGCCGACCCGGTGATCTGGAGGACCAGCAGGTTCTGCACCGTCAGCTGGGTCCAGGTGCCGATGTTGGAGACGAAGTTGGCGGCGGCCCACCACCGCATGCCGCGGTGGCGCAGGGCCCGCCACGGCGAGCGGTCGGAGGACGGGGCAGCGGCGGGAGCCGGGGCGGGGGTGGTGCTGGAGGCGGAGGCAGGCGCAGGCATGGTGGAGGGCACGGCGGTACCGGGGAAGGGGGCGTGGGGCGGGGAGGGGAGGATGCGGTGCGGCACGGCCGGCACCCGCCGCGGTCGGCAGGGGGCTCACGGACGCGATCGTCCCGTCCGGTCCATGCTGGCAGAACCGCACCGGCCCGTGGCCGTGACCGCGCTCACCCCGGCCTCCGGTCGTACCGAACGTGGGTGGTCCCAGGGGCGGTTGGACTTCTCGTGGGCTTGCTCACACCCGGCCCCCACCGGCGAACGGCGCCCCCGCCCGAGCCCGACCCTCGCCCGGCCCGAGCCCTGTCCCCGCTTCCGCCCGGTCCCCGCCACGCCCCGGCCGCGGACCACCGCGCACGGACCGGCCCCGGCCCGGGCACGCTCGGCCGAGGCCCGCGCCCGGTGCGGCCGAAGCCCGCGCCCGGTCCGCCGGGCGCGCGCGTGTGGCCTACCCCCGCGTGCCCGCCGCGCGCCCGCGCGCCAGAGTGGGAGGGCGGAGACGGCCGACGCGCGCCCGCGCCCGTTCGGCGCCCCTTTCCGTGTACGGCGACGAAAGGCTCGTGATCCTCATGGACGGTTCCACGCGGCTCGACCTGCGCGGCAAGCAGGCCCTGGTGACCGGCGGCGCGCGCGGCCTGGGCGCCTCGATCTGCCGGCGCCTCGCCGGCGCAGGGGCGGAGGTCCTGGTGGCCGACGTACGGCGGGACCTCGCGGAGGAGCTGTGCGAGGCGCTGACGGCCCGGGGCGAGCGGGCCCGCTACGTGAGCGTCGACGTCCAGGAGCCGACGCAGGTGGCGGAGGTGTTCCGCGGCCTGGACGCGTCGGACCAGGGCCTGGACATCCTCGTGAACTGCGCCGCGGTCGACGTGTCGAAGTCGGCCGAGCACCTGACGGCGGACGAGGTGACCCGGGTGGTCTCCACCAACCTGCTGGGCCCGATGTACCTGTGCCTGGAGGCGTACCGCCGCATGGTGTCCCGGGGCAGCGGCCACATCGTCAACATCCTGTCCACCGCGGCCAACCGCACCTGGACGGAGGCCGGCCCCTACTCGGCGAGCAAGTCGGGCCTGCGCGCGTTCACGCACACGCTGTTCAAGGAGGCGCAGCGGGACTGCCTGGGCATCGGGATCACGGGGGTGATCGCCGGCGGCATGGAGACCGCGTTCATCATGGAGCGCTTCCCGGACACCGACGTCTCCCTGCTGCAACGGCCCGACATCGTGGCCGACACGGTGATGTACGCCCTGTCCGTGCCGGGCGGCAGCGCGGTGCCGGAAGTGGTGATCGTCCCGCGCCGGGAGACCTCCTGGCCCTGATCGCGGCTTCGTGACCCGGGCGGTGCCGCCCGGCGGTCCACCCGGCCCCGGCACCGGCCACCGGCCCGGGGCCCGCTACCGGCTACCGGCTACGTCTCGGGTGTCTCCGCCCGGGCCACGACGTCGGAGGGCGCCAGGGTGCGGTCCACCAGCGCCCGGACGATCGCGACCAGGGACGCGCCGCGCGCGGCCGCGTAGCGGCGCAGGAGGTCGGTGGCCGCGGCGACGGGCACGTGGGCGTGGTGGGCGATCATGCCCTTGGCGATCTCCAGGGCGTTCCTGTAGGCGATGGCCGCCTGGGTCTTGATCAGGACCTCTCCGTCACCCGCCGGGTCCGCGCTCCAGTGCAGCAGGGAGAGCGCGGCGGAGTCGGCGAGGGCCTGGGCGAGTCCGGCGTCGGCCGGGGGGATCGGCCCGGCCTCGCGGCGGAAGAGGTTGAGCGCGCCGATGGTCGACGAGTGCAGGCGCAGCGGGACGGTGCAGGTGGACCGGTAGCCGAGGGCCGGCGCCGCCCCGGCGAGGTCGGGCCAGCGGTCCCGCTCGGCGTCGAGATCCGCCACCGTGAGCGGGGCACCTACGCGGTAGCAGTCGACGCAGGGTCCCTCCCCGGTCAGCAACTGCAGCAGTTCCAGTCCGGCGGCGTCCTCCGGCGAGGCGGCCATGATCCGCATCCCGCCCCGCGCGTCGGCCACCAGCACGCCCCCCGCGTCCGCGTCGAGCAGGGCGATGCACTGGGAGACGAGCTCGTCGAAGAGGCGCAAGGGGTCGAACCCGGGCGCCAGGGTGTCAGCCAGACGGACGAACGCCCTGGCCAGTCTTTGCTCGCGGGTCATCTCGATCGCCTGCTTCCCGTCGCGTGCGCGCGCGTGCCCGGTCATTTCTCCAGGAAATCCGTGGTGCGATGGATCACTTCACGGGCGACCTCGGTCGCCGTGCGGCCTTCCCGGAAGGCCCGCGCCCGCAGCAGGGCCTGCGCCTCGTCGGCGCCCAGGCCCAGTTGGGACATGATCATTCCGGTCGCTTGGTACACCTCGGTGTGGTAGTTCTCCGCGTCGTGGAGCCAGGCCGCGACGCCCTCCCCGGCCGTGGGGCTGTGGTCGAAGGAGGCGAGCAGCACGGTCACGGCGTCGGCGGCGCGCAGGGCCGTCCGCAAGTCGGACGCGCCGAGCGTGCCGGGGGTCTCCCGGTAGAGGTCCATCGTGCCGAGGACCACCGTGGAACGGCCCAGCGGCAGCGAGTACACCGCCCGTGCGCCCGCTTCGACGGCCTGCGGGGCGAACAGCGGCCAGCGGCGGGCGTCCGAGCCCTGGGCCAGGTCCGGGGCCAGTACGGGGGCGAAGACCTCCGCCGCCCGGACCCCGGGGCCCTCGCCCAAGGTGAACTGGATCTCGGCGAGTCGGCTCGCGGTCTGGTCACTCGCGCAGAGCACCGTCGCGTAGTTTCCGTCGCCCGTCAGACTGATCGCCAGCCCTTTCACGGGCAGGATGCCGAGCACGGCGCTGCACAGCCGGGACGGCAGCAGCGGGGAGGGGACGCCGTCCAGGGCCCTGATCAGCCTCCGCACGATGTCACCCGGCGCCCCGTGGACCGCGCCGCCTTCCGGGTCTCCCGGAACCGGCGCATTCTGCGGCATCGAGGGTCACCTCCCACCGCCGACGCCCGGCCTCGTCCTTGATCTCCACCGTACCTGCAACGCCGTCAGCTCCCGTGTCGGCCGGGGGAGGCCGCGGAGGCCGCGGCGTTCGCCTTCCTGTACGGCCCCTGCCTCGTCCCACCGCCCCTGCCCCCGCAGCCGGGCCGCATGCCGGCGTACGGTCACGCGTCGGGGTCGAACGCGGCCTCGGTCCCGGTCCCGGGCTCGGGCTCGGGCTCGGGCTCGGGCTCGGGGCGAGGGTCCGCGTCGGTGCCCGCCTCCGGGGCGTGGCCCGCGGGGGCCGCCGGTGGGCGGCCGGAGAGGAGGTCGAGGAGTCCGGCGACCTCGTGGCCGGCTTCGGCCGGGTGGCGGAAGTGGGCTCCCGGGACGATGGCGTAGCGGTTGCGGCGGCCGTCGGCGGCCCGGTCGCGCAGCAGGTATCCGTCCTTCTCCAGGTCGGCGACGATCGCCAGCACGGTCCGCTCGGTCAGCCCGCAGGCCGCCGCCACGTCCCGGACCCGGACTCCCGGGTCCCGGGAGATGGCCACCAGCACGCGGGCATGACTGGTGAGGAACGTCCAGCGGGGCCGACCCTCGTCCCTCGGAGGCATGTCAACCACTATGTCCCGTTTCTACGCAAAAAGATCACCTGTTCTGATTTTCACGTAAATCTTGACGTATAGTCCACTCCTGCTGAAAATCAACCTCGGAGCCCAGTGTTCAGGTTTGCCTTGGAGACGCCATGGCTACCTCCGGAGAAGCCCGAGTCCCCCGTGAGCCGGAGCGCTTTCCCGACGGGCCGATGGACATCAGCGTCCGCCGCGAGGGGCCCGATCGGGCCGCCGTGCAGGTGTCGGGCGAGGTCGACGTCAGCCGTGCCCCCGAGCTGCGCCGGACCCTCCTGGCCGCCGTCGACGCCTGCCCCGGCGGCATCAGCCTGGACGTCATGATGGCCACCTTCCGGGACTGCTCCGGCCTGAACGCGCTGCTCGACGTGGACCGCGCGGCCGCGGAACGGCACCGGCCGCTGAAGATCACCGCCGCACCGGCGGTCCAGCGCCTGCTGACGGTGGCCGGAGCGGGAGCCGGCCCCGAGGCGCCAGCGGGCACGGGCACGGCGTCGGGCTCGGGCCCGGGGACACCAGCGGGCACGGGCACGGGCATGGGCACGGGCACGGGCACGGGAACGGCAGCGGGCTCGGGGCCGAGCGCGGGAGGAGACGCGGGCGCGTTCGCCGGAGCCGGTTCGACAGACCGCCGCCCGGCGGACCGCCACCCCGCAGGCCGCGACCCCGTCGAGCGGGCCGAGCGGGGGCCGGCAGCCGCCGCCGGTCCGGCCCTGCCCGAGCACCGCGCCGGGCGGCATTTCGCCGTGCGCAAGGTCCGTCTGGAGCTTCCGGGCGCCGAGGACGGCCGGTGCGTGGTGTTCCTGGAGGGCCTGGTGGAACCGTCAGACGCGTCCGCCTTCAGGAACGCCCTGGCCGGCGCCGACCCGGGCGAACCGGCCTACGTCGTGGAACTCAGCGGGCTGGACCTGATGACGCCGACCGCGCTCACCGTGCTGACGGACCTGGGCCGCACCCTGGCCGGCCGGGGCCGACGGCTGGTGCTGACCGGCCACCGCCGGCTCACCGACCCCGTCGTCCAGCACAGCCGTTCGGCGGGCGTGGTGGAGGTCCACGCGACCCTGGACCGGGCCCTGGTCTCGGCCGCCCCGCGGCCGCCCGGCCCCCGCCCCAGGGGCGAACCGGCCGGCGAGGCCGGGCAGTGAGGGCCGGCGGCCGCTGCGGCGGAGTCCCGGCGGAGTCCCCGAGGGCTGAACCCCGCCGGGCCGGGTAGGCGCCGACCAGACGCGAGGAATCGCGCAGCGAGTGCGGCGGCAGCCGCGCGTCCTGCGCCGCCGGGCGGGGTCGTCTCTCACCACCGACGGGGCGGCCGTGCGCGCACCCCCGCCGGCCCCTCCCATCAGCCGCCCTCGACGGTCACAGGAACAGGGGACCGATGACGACCGCCCGTACCTCGCCCGCCCACCCGTCCTCTCCCCTCCAGGTCACCCGGCAGAGCTTCGCCACCCGCGACACCGCGACGGCCTGCGCCTTCCTCAGCGTCGCCTACGCCTGCCGGGTCGCGCCCCTCCCCGAGGCCGCGGCGGGGGCCGGCGCCCTCGCCGGGGCCGTGGCCCTGCGCCACGGCCGGCTCGACGGCGGCGCGTACCAGCTGGACGAGGTCGCGCTCGACGGCGCGCTCGCCGTCGAACCCGACCTGGACCACCAGGTGCTGATCGTCCAGGCCCGCCGGGGCGAGGCCGCCACGACCCCCGGCTGCCCGCTCGACTCCGGCCGTCCCTTCGTCACCGCGCCGGCCACCGCGCCCCACCGGCTGGCGGCCCGTTCGGCGGTGCTGGAGGTGACGGCGCTGACCGTGCCGCTGCTGCGGCGGACCGCGCCGTACCCCCTCGATCGGCAGCCGGTGCACGTCCGCTTCACCTCCGCCGAGGCGGGCGACGCGGAGGGCGAGCGGTTGTGGCGCAGCACGTGCGCCTACGCCCGCAGCGTCCTGCTGACCACCACGACCGCCGTCCCGCCGCTACTGGTGGCCGAGACTGGTCGGATGCTGGCCGCGGTAGCCCTCGCCGTCTTCCCCAACAACCTCACCGGCCTGCCGTACCCCGCCGACGGGCTCGACGCCGACGGGCTCGACGCCGACGCCACGCCGGACGCGCTGCGCCGCGCGATGGTCTTCATCGAGGAGAACGCGCACGCCGACATCGGCCTGGGCCACGTAGCGGCGGCCGCGCACGTCACACCGCGCGCCCTCCAGTACGCCTTCCGGCGCCATGCCGGCACCACTCCCCTGGCCCACCTGCGCGCGGTCCGCCTGGAGCGCGCCCACCAGGAGCTGCTCGCCGCCGAACCCTCCCTCGGGGCGACCGTGACGGCCGTCGCCGCGCGGTGGGGCTTCGCGCACATGGGCCGGTTCGCCGCCGCGTACCGCGGGGCGTACGGCGTCCACCCGAGCGTCACCCTGCACGCGTAACGTGACGCCGGACGACCGGCCGACCGGAGGTCCCGCGGGCGGGCGGCGCCCTCACGCCGGGTGACCGGCCCGCAGGTCCCGTACGTCGCCGTACCGCAGCGGCGGCACCGCCGGCTCGGCGGCGGCCGGGGACTGCTCGACCGGCACGAGCAGGAAGCCCTCGTGGTCGCCGCCCACGACGACCGCCTCGATCCGGCCGGTGAACCAGTGCGCCACCGCCGCCAGCACCGGGCTGCCGTCCCGGCCCGGCCGCCAGCCGATCCCCGCGAACTTGTCCTCGTCGTCCCCCGTACGGCCGCCGAAGAGCCGCGCCAGGGCCTCCTGGTCCCGGCGCAGCAGGTGCACGGTGAGGTACCGGGCCCGGCGTGCCACCTCGTAGGTGTGGTTCGCGACCGACAGCCACACGACGAACCGCGGCGGTTCGATCGAGCACTGCGAGGCGAATCCGACCAGGCATCCGGCCCGGCGGCCGGCCGAGGCGGCGGTGACGACGTACAGCGGTCCGTCCTGGGCGACGGCGAAGGTGCCGAGGTCTGGTTCCGGCATCGTCCCTCCTGGTGTTCCGTACGGCCGGCCCCTGCCCGGGTGCGGGGCCGCCATGCGCGGTCGGCCGTACGCCGTCGCGCCGCACATACGGCCGACGGCCCGGGGTAGACGCGCGCCCATGGACATCCACCGCGAGACGACGCACCGTACGACGTCACACCGCATGGCCAAGGCCCTCGGGACCCTGCACCACCGCACGAGCCCGGACGGCGCGACCTCCCCCGGCCCGGGGCCGGTCCTCACTGCGGTGGAACGGCTCGAACAGGCCTCGCAGGCCGACCCCTTGATCGAGCTGCTCCGCCGCGCCGTGCGGGCCGTACCGCTGGGACCGGCGCGGGACCTGCTCCACGGCCGTCCGCTCGGGCATCCGGCGCATCCCCTGCTCGTCCAGGTGCCCATCGGGACCTGGCTCTCGGCGGCCGTGCTGGACCTGCTCCCCGGGCAGCGCGCCGCCGCGCACGTCCTGATCGGGACGGGGCTGGCCGCGGCGGCGCCCGCGGCCGCGGCGGGCTGGGCCGACTGGGCGGAGCTGCCGCCCGAGCAGGCCCGTACCGGCCTGGTCCACGCCCTCGGCAACACCACGGCGATCGCGCTCTACACGGCCTCCTTCGTCGCCCGGGCGCGGGGCCGGACCCTGCGCGGCAAGGCGCTGGCGCTGGCCGGGCTCGCCACGGTGGGCGCGGCGGGCGCGCTCGGCGGCCATCTGGCCTACCGCCAGGCGGCCGGGGCCAATCACGCCGAACAGGTCGAGCACCTGGTCCGGGACGGCTGGCACCACCTCGGCTCGCTGGCCGGTTTCCCCCTGGGCCGGGCGACCCGGGCCCGCGTCGACGGGGTGGACGTCCTGGTGGTCCGCGAGGACGACGGCACGGTCCGCGCGCTGGCCGACCGCTGCGCCCACATGGGCGGTCCGCTGTCCGAGGGCGAGATCGCGGACGGCTGCGTCCGCTGCCCCTGGCACGGCAGCGTGTTCCGGCTGTCGGACGGCTGGAACGTCCGGGGCCCGGCGACGGCCCCGCAGCCGGCGTTCGAGACGCGCGTCGTCGACGGCCGGGTCGAGGCACGGCTGCGCCACGACCACGACCCGCGCCGGCGCCGCCGTACGACCGGACCGGTGACGGCACGGGCCGCGGGGGCCGGCGAGACCTGACCTCCGCGGGCCGCCGCGACCCGCCGGGTACGGGGGCCGGTCCATCGCGGCATGCCCGTACGCAGGGACGCACGTCCGCCACGCCGACCCGGTCGGCGCAACCGACGCGGGCGACGGAGAGCCGAGCGCCCCGGGGCGGCCCCGACCGCATACCGTCGGCCGTCACGGGCCGAGGGCCGCAGGCCGACCCCATCAGGCGGGAGACGCGCACGACCATGAGCGGATGCGTACGGATCGACGTCCACCAGCACGTCGTCCCGCCCGGGCGCGCCCGGGCGATCGCCGATCGCGCGGCCGCCCTCGGCTGGCCCGTGCCCGCCTGGGACCGGCGCAGCGCCCTGGCGATGATGGACCGCCGCTCGATCGCCACGGGGATCCTCTCGTACGCGGCCCCGCTCGCCGCGCCCGGCGACGTCGCGGGCGCGCGTGCGGCGGCCCGGGAGGTGAACGACTTCACCGCGGAGGAGGTCAAGGACCGGCCCGACCGCTTCGGGCACTTCGCCGTCCTGCCGCTGCCGGACGTCGAGGGGGCCCTCGCGGAGGCCGTCCGCGCCCTGGACGAACTGGCCGCCGACGGGGTGATGGTGCTGTCCAACGCCGAGGGCCGCTATCTCGGTGACCGGGAGTTCGAGCCGCTGTGGGCCGAGCTGGAGGGGCGTGGGGCGGTGGTCCTCGTCCACCCGACCGCGCCGCCGGGCCCGATGGTCCCGGGCCTGCCCAGTCCCCTGGTGGACTTCCCGTCCGACACGGCCCGTACGGCGTTGCACCTGGCGCTGGCGGGAGTCCCGGGCCGCTTTCCCCGGCTGAAGATCATCCTGCCGCACGCCGGCGGCTTCCTGCCGTACGCCGCCCACCGCTTCGCGGCCGCGGCCCGGCTCCGCCCGGACGCGGAGCCCGGCGACCTCCTCGCCGACCTGCGCCGCTTCTACTTCGACACGGCCTTCTGCGCCGGCCCGGCCTCCCTGCCCTCGCTGCTCGCCTTCGCCGCACCCGGCCACGTCCTGTACGGCAGCGACTTCCCGATGGTCCCCGAGGACTGGTGCAGCGGCTTCGACGACGACCTGGACGCTTATCCGCACTGGCAGGACGGCCAACTCCACGCCGTCCACCGCGCCAACGCCGAACGCCTGCTCCCCCGCCTCGCCACGCCCTGACGACCACGCACCCGGCACCAGCGACGGCCCTCTCGCCGAGCCGGGCCACGCAGCGGCCGCCGGTCTCCCGGCTCAGCCCGCCCGCTCCCGGATGATCCGGCGGGCCACGGCCGCCCGGGCGGCCGCCAGTTCCGCCGTGACCGCTGCCGCGCGGTGCTCGTCGTAGGTGACCTGGGCCGGCAGGGGGTCGCCCAGGGACAGGCACTGCCGCCGCAGGTGCGTCGGCGGGTGGGTGTCGTCCACGCTGTGGCCGCGGCGCGCGGCGACCCGGGACAACCGCTCGCGCTCGTGGCCCGGTACGGACGCGGCGTGCGCGGCGATCCGCTCCCACAGGCCCTGCTCCGCGGCCTCCCGGGCGGCACGTCCGCCCTTGCCGCCGGTCATCTGCGCCGCCACCGATTCGCGGCGCAGCTCCGCCTCGATCGATTCCGCGACGAGGAGGCGGTCCATGAGCGCCACGGCACCCTCGGTGGAGCCGGCGCGCGCCGCGCTCCGGTCGGCCTGGTACTCGGCGCGCTGGGCGGCGCGCAGCGTCAGCCGGTCGAGCAGGACCAGCAGGGCGTACGTCGCACAGCGGGGCAGGAACGCCACGGCGTTGAACAACGAGTCCCACACGGTGTGTCCGGGGCTGGGGGCCAAGGTGCGCAGCCACAGGAGCAGCGAGCGCAGCGCCCCGTGCACGACCAGCCCGTGCCGGACGTCCCCATGGGCGAAGTGGCCGAGCTCGTGGCCGAGCAGGGCGACCCGTTCGCGGGGGCCGAGGACCTCCCACAGGCCGAGGCCGAGCGTCAGCACCCGGCGCCGGCGCGGACCGTACGCCGTCACGGCGGCGTTGACCGTGCCGTCCACGACCACCGCGTGCACCCCGGCGGTGCCGGTGACGGCGGCGACCTCGTCGATCAGCTCGAACAGCCGCGGCGCGTCGGCCCGGTGGAGCACCGGGCCGTGCTGCGGCAGCCGGCCCAGCCGGGGCCGTAGGACGACGGCCACGACGAGCAGCACGAGGCCCTCGACCGGCTGGACCGCGGTGCCCCACCCGAGCACGATCAGGAGGAGCCCGGCCACCGCCAGCGCCAGGGTGACGCCGTGCACCGCCAGGGCGAGCGCGAGGGCCAGGAGCGCCGACGCGTCCCGGCGCGGCCGTCCCGGGTCCCCGCCGGCCGTCTCGGCGGCAAGTTGCTCACCGTGTCGCCGGGCCAGCCGGCGGCGGAACGCGGCGAGCCGGCCCGGCTCGGGTTCGGCGGCGCCCGGGTCGACGTTCCAGTCGCAGGCCGCGCACCAGACGACGAACCGCTCGTCGGTGGCGGTGAGCGCCTCCCCGCACTCGGGACACAGCTGCCCCTGAACGGGTCCGGCTGCCAGGTCGTGCTCCATGATCCCCTCCCTCGCGGCCCTCCCCAGGCCGCGGCCGGAGCAGCGTAGCGGACCGGTACGACACAGCTAAGTATCTTGACGTCGAGATTGATGTCCGGCAGGCTTCCGCAGGTATCTCGATGTCGAGATACCTCGTACGGGGAGACGGAGGCGGCCCGAGATGGGGCAGGACGTGGGACGGCGGGGCGGTACCGGACGCACGGACGACGGCGGGGGCGAGAGCGGCGGGCGGGGCCGGGCCGGCGACCCCTCCCCCGGGGACGGCGCCGGCGGCGGCGCGCCGCGCGGGCTGATCGCGCAGCTGCGCAGGCCACCCGGCGGTCGCGACGCGCGCATCATGCTGCTCGGGCAGTTGCTCGACCGCACCGGCACCGGGGTCTGGGCCGCCGCCTCGGTCCTGTACTTCACGTTCGTCGTCGGCCTCGACGCGGGCCGCCTGGGCCTGATGCTGGGTGTCGCGGCGGTGGCGGGCATCGTGGGCTCGCCCGTCGCCGGGCATCTGGCCGACCGGTTCGCCGTACGGCACCTGCTGATGGCCTGTCACGCGCTGCGCATGGTCGCGCTCTGCGCGATGCTCGCGGTGACGCGCTTCGAGCTGCTCCTGCTCCTCGTCGCGGTCACGCACCTCGGCGACCGGGCCGCCAAGACCCTGGAGATGCTCTTCGCGACCCGGGTGGCGGGCGAGCGGCGGGCGACGTACCAGGCCCTGTCCCGCAGCGTCGCCAACGGCGGCTACGCCGTCGGCGCCGGCCTCGCCGCCGTGGGCCTGGCGGTGGGGACCCCGACCGCGTACCGGGTGCTGATCCTCGCGAACGCCCTGTCCTTCCTCGCCGCGGCCGCGCTGGTGTGGCGCACCCGGGAGCCGCGCGGCCGCGGCCGGCTGGTCGCGCCGCCGGCCCCGCCGGGCGGAGCCCCGCCCGGACCGGGGGCGGAGCAGGGCGGCGGGAGGAGCCCGTGGCGGGACCGCGGCTACCTGCGGTTCGTCCTGCTGGACATCCCCTTGAACCTGGACGACGCGATCCTGAACGTCGGGCTGCCGCTGTGGCTCGTCCACCACACCACGGCGCCCCACGCCGTCGTGCCCGCCTTCCTCGCGCTCAACACGGTGCTGGTCGTGGTGCTCCAGCTCCACGTGTCCGCGCGCGTCACGCGGCCGCGGCAGGCCGCCACGGCCGTCGGCTGGTACGGCGCCTTCCTGCTCGGCTCCTGCGCACTGCTCGCCCTGGCCCCCGGCCAGGGTCCGTGGGCGGCGTCGCTGACCCTGCTGGCCGCCGCGGCACTGGTCACGGCGGCGGAGTTGGTCCGGTCGGTGTGCTCCTGGGAACTGGCCGTCTCCCTGGCACCGCCGGCGGCCAGGGCCTCGTACCTGGGCGTGGCCGGCATCTCCCCCTCCGTGCAGAAGGCCGCGGGGCCGCTGCTGCTGACCGGCGCGGTGATGGCGGCCGGTCCGGCGGGCTGGCTGGCCCTCGGCGCGGGCGTGGCCGGTCTGGCCCTGGTCCAACGCCGGGCCGCCCTCGTCCGCCTGGACCAGGTCCGCCCTGACGCGCCCGCCCGGCCGGCCCCCACCGCCGGAGGCGGCCGCTCCTGAGGGGACCCGCTCCTGAGGCCGGCGCCCGGCCCGAATTAAAGGGCGGATAAAAGTCTCATGTGCGCGCCTCGCCGCGAGTCGTCAGAGTGGGCGGCGCGCGTCCGCCGGTTCTTCCGGGACCGGCCGACGCGGCCTGCCGGACGCGCGATGCGAGAGGCGAGAGGTTCGAGATGACGAACACGACCGAAGAGCTGACACCCGACGAGACCACGGTGCCCTTGCTGCCCTGCGTCTCGGTGGAGGAGACCCTGGCCTTCTACCGGGCGCTCGGTTTCACGACGACCTACGAACAGACCCGGCCCTACGTCTATCTGGCCCTGTCCTACAGCGGTTTCCAGCTCCACTTCACCAAGGCGCCCGCCCATGTGGACCCCGACCGGGAGGACGGCGGCGGCTGCCTGGTGATGGTCGACGAAGTCGCCCCGTACCACGCCGCGTTCACCCGGGCCATGCGCGGCGCCCACGGCAAGGTGCTCACCACGGGGCGGCCTCGGATCACCCGGTTCCGGCCGGGTGCCAGCCGCTTCACGCTCGTCGACCCGTCCGGCAACTCGATCATGTTCATCCGGCGCGACGAGCCGGCCGAGTTGGAGTACGGCGGCTCCAAGGAGCTGAAGGGCCTCGCCAGGGCCCTGGACAACGCCCGCATCCTCGTCGAGTTCAAGAACGACGACCACCTCGCGCTGAAGGTGCTCACCGTCGCCCTGCGCCGGCACGGCGAGCGGGCCACGCCGCTCGACCTGGGCCGCGCGCTGGCGTGGCTGATCGAGCTGGGCACGGTCCTCGGCGAGCGGGACGCGGTGGACGCCTGGCGGGCCCGGCTGGCCGCCGTACCGCTGGACGCCGGCCAACGGCGCTCGATCGAGGACGAGTTGCGCGACCCGGACGACCTCGGGCTGTGGCCGTCGCCCCCGGAGCGGGGTGACGCCCCGGGGGTCTCGTAGGCGGAGTGCCGTCAGCGGCTGGTCAGCAGCTCATCGCCCAGGTGTGGGAGTCGCCGTCGTCGTTGGCCGCGGCGTTGTGGTTGACCTCCTGGCCGGGGGCGAGGCAGAGGGTCATGTGCCCGCCCAGGCCCGACGCCGAGTAGACCTTCACGTGGTCCTTGATGCCCGGGCCGGAGATGCCGTGGTTGGCCCAGGAGGAGTCCTCGTCGGCGATCCAGCTCTCCCACCAGCCGTCGTCGCCGGACCAGTTGGCGCGCTGGCCCGTGTAGTCCGCGTGCTCCCAGGCGCAGAACTCGCCGCTGGGGCAGTCGGCGGCGCCGGCCGGTCCGGCCGCGGCGAGCCCCGCGGCCAGCGTGAGGAACACCGCGGCGGTGGAGGTGAGCAGCCTGCTCTTCTTCATGAGGGGAGGTGACCTTTCCTGTGGGGGGTGGGGCGGCCGGCCAGCAGGCCGGCCGCTCGGTGCAGTGCGCGGTCGCGCAACTGGCCGTAGGTGGTGATCTCGTCGCGGTGGGCCGCGCGCACCTCGGCGAGCCGTTCCGGCTCCAGCCGGGTCCGCAGTTCTTCGAGGCCGCTCGCCCGCACGCAGGGCGTGTCGCCGTCGGCGCAGGCGGCGCGGCGGGCGAGCGCCGCGCGGTAGGCGGGATCCCGTCCGAGGCGGGCCTGGGCCTCGGGGAGCAGGTTGTTCACGGTGACCTCGGCCCGGAACCAGCGGGCCTGGTCGCCGTAGAGGAAGCGGTGCGCCCGGGCGAGGCAGCCGTCGGTGTGCGCCCGTACGGTGTATCCGGTGGCGAGGGTCACCGACAGCTCGGTGGGGCCGGTGCCGAAGAGCACCTCCTGGCGCGGAGGCGGCCCCGCCGCACCCTGCTCGGTCAGGCACCGGTCCACCAGCACCTGCTGAGCCGCCTTGATCAGTTCGCTACGGCCCTGCTCGGTCGGGGGAAGCGCCGGCTGGGTCCGCGCCCCCGCACAGCCCCACAGGCACCACAGGCAGCAACCGGCCGCGAGCGCACGGACCATCCTCCAGCCGGTCGCCCGCGACCGGGCAGCACTGAACCCCACACCGAGTGGAACGATCAAGGACCCGCGAGGTCACGGCCGCCGGTGGGCCCAGGGGCGGACGGTCTCCAGCTGCGCGGCGACGCGGAGCAGGGTCGGTTCGTCGTCGCGGCGGCCCACCAGCTGGACGGCGAGCGGAAGGCCGTCGGCGGCGTGGCCCGCCGGGACGGAGGCGGCCGGGTGACCGGTGACGTTCCACAAGGCGGTCCAGGCGACCATCGGGCGCGAGCGGGCCACCGCCGTCAGCAACCCCGCGCCGTCCAGCGCGCCGACCGGGCGCGGGCGGGCGGCCAGGACCGGGGTGAGCAGGAGGTCCATGGTGGCGAACATCCGGTCCGCGCGCTCCGCCAGCCGCTCCCCCGCGCGGACCCCGCGCTCGACGGCGGATTCGGGCAGCAGCCGGGCGAGCGCCAGCGTGCGGCGCGTGCGCCGCTCCAGCAGGTCGGGGCGCTCGACGGTGTCGGCCTCCGCCCGTACGCCCCCGCAGAACTGCGCCACGAACGCGGCCGTCGCGTCGGGAAGGCGGGGCCGGACCTCGCGGACCTCGTGCCCGAGCTCGCGCAGTGCCCGTACGGTCTCCAGCAGGGCGCGGACGTGTTCCGGGTGCGGGCGCACGCCGGGCACGGCGGGCTCGGCGCAGTAGCCGATGCGCAGCCGGCCCGGCGGGGTCTCCAGGGCCCGGAGCCAACTGGTCGCGGTGGGGCGGGCGGGGAACCGGTCCGTGGGCGCGGACCCGGCGAGGACGTCGTAGAGGAGGGCGCAATCGCGGACCGTGCGGGTCAGCGGGCCGACGGTCCCCAGGGCGTACCACAGGTGCGGGTGCGGGGCGGTCGAGACCCTGCCGCGCTGCGGTTTGAGGCCGAACAGCCCGCAGCAGGCCGCCGGGATGCGCAGGGAGCCGCCGCCGTCACCGCCGAGCGCCGCGCCGACGAGTCCGGCGGCGACGGCCGCGGCGCTGCCGCCGCTGGAGCCGCCGGGGGTGCGGGTGGTGTCCCAGGGGTTGCGGGTGTGGCCGTACGCGGCGGACTCGGTGAACGGCCACTGGCCGAACTCGGGCATCGCCGTCTTGCCGACGATGACGGCTCCGGCGGCGCGCAGGCGGCGTACGGCCTCGGAGTCGGCAGCGGCGGGGGTGCGCTGGGCGGCGCTGCCGAAGGTGGTGGTCTGGCCGGCGACGTCGAGCTCGTCCTTCACGGCGACGGGCACGCCGTGCAGGGGGCCCTCGGCGCGTTCCGCGTCCCGGGCGTCGGCCTCGGCGCGGGCCTGCTCGGCCATGACGACGCGGAACGCGCCGAGGGCCGGGTCGAGCCGCGCGATGCGGCGCAGCGCGGCGTCGACGAGGGCCCGCGAGGTGAGCTTGCCGGTCCGCACGAACTCGGCCTGGCGCTCGACGCCGAGGAACATCAGGTCCGCGTCGTCGTCGGCCTGGTGGTCGGGGCTCGGGCGGTCCGGGTTCAGGGCGTCCATGGGGGTGCGGGGCCTACTGGTACGGGTCGAAGGGGATGCCCGCCGGCTTGGCCTCGGCCAGGTGGGACTGGAAGGAACCGTCCTTGAGCCCGAAGTGCGCGCTGCCGAAGTCGGCTTGGCTGAGCTTGTCGCGCAGGGCCGTGGAGGGGTAGCCGTTCCAGCCGACCAGGGCGGGGAACTGCCAGGTGTGCTTGTGGTTCTCCGGCGGCTCGTCGTTGTTGTTGGCGGGGCGGAAGCAGTGCGTGCTGACGCCGTCCTTGTGGTAGACGATCTTCGGGTGGGTGCCGTCCCAGCGGATCTGGTCGCGGGAGTAGACGTTGAAGTCGCCGTGGGCGGACGTCGCCACGTACTTCGCCTCGTTGTTCTGGATCCACACCACGACGTGCTCCCAGTCGTGCCGGTGGCCGCCGAGGCTGATGCCGGGGATGGCCTGGTCCTTCTCGAAGTACAGCCCGTAGATCACGGCGCACCAGCCGTTGTTGCAGGTCGCCCGGGAGTAGCCGTTGGTGTTGTCGAGGTCCCAGGAGTCCCGGCAACTGCCGTTGAGCGCTCCGGTGGGGCTGAGGCCGCCGTTCAGCACGCCGTTGGAGCCTATGGCGGGAGTCGGGTAGCAGCCGTCGGTGTCGTAGTCGTACGCCGGCTGGAAGGTCCGCTCCATCGGATCGGCGTTGGCCGGCAGCGCGGGCGGCGGAGCCGCGAACGCGACCTGGGGGACCCCGACGACGAGGGCGACGGCGGCGCCGCCGACCACGAGCGATCTCCGGATGTGACGCTTCGTCCGCACGGCGGGCCTCCCGGGCCGTTGGGGGTAGGGGCAGGTGGGGCGGGCAGGGCGGTTGGAGCGGTGGAGCGGCAGGAGCGGTGGCACGGTACGAGCGGTGGGGCGGTAGGACGGCAGGGGTGGGCGCGGCGCGCGGCACCGCGGCTACCGCCGGGTAGCGAGCCCCGAGCATCATTGGCCAACCGGCTCGGCGGGGCAAGGGTCCGGGAGGCAAACATCTTTTGACGTACGCCCGTCGAGCCCGTCGGCGACGGTCCCGGCGACTCAGGTCCCGGCAACGGTGTCGGCTCAGCTCCCGGTAGCGGTGTCGGCGGCGCAGCCCTCGGCGACGGTGTCGGCGAAGGCCCGGGCGAGCGGGGTCAGGGCGTCCCAGCGGCGCGCCGCCCAGCCGACGGGCAGCGGCGGCAGCGCCGGCACCGGCACGAGCCTCAAGGACCCGTCGGCCTGGGCCCGTAGCCCGGGAACGGCCGGTACGACGGTGTGCCCGAGGCCGAGTTCGGCGAGCAGCAGCGCGGTGTCCCAGTCCGCCACGCTGGTGTCCGAGCCGACCCGGATGCCCAGTTCGGTGAAGGCGGCGTCCAACCGTGCGCCGGAGAGCGAGTTCCGCGGGAGCCTGATCAGCCGGACGTCCGTCAGATCGGTGGCGTCGAGGGACGGCCGGTCCGCCAGCGGGTCGTCCGCGCGGACGGCGAGAACCCAGGGCAGGTCGACCACCGGCCGCTGTTCGATGCCCGGCACGGGCGTGCCGATGGTGACCCAGGCCAGGTCCAGCGTGCTCGCCAGGAGCGCGTCGAAGCAGCGCCGGGTGGAGGTCTCGGTCCGGAACTCCAGGCTCGCTCCGGGGTGGGCTCGCCGGAAGCCGACGATCGCCTCGGCCATGAAGTGCCGGACGGTCGCCCCGCCGGTACCGACCCGCACGGACCCGCCCTCGCCGACCGCCAGGTCGGCGAGCCGGCGCAGGGCCCGGTCCAGCCCGCCGATCCCCTCGGCGGCGGCCTCGTGGAGGATCCGCCCGGCCTCGGTCGGCACGACTCCGCGGGGTCGGCGCTCCAGCAGGCTGACCCCCGTCTCCCGCTCCAGCCGCTTCACGTGCTGGCTCACCGCCGACTGCGTGCAGCCCAACTCGCGTGCCACGCCGCTGAGACTTCCGGTCGCGCACACGGCGACGAACACCCGTAGATCGTCCAAGGTCACAACGCCCAAGCTAGAGCTTGGGTTTGGGCAAGTAAACCCCAGGATTGACTGGGTTCGGGCCGGCGCGGGAGCATGTCGCGTGGGCCCAGGCGGCAACCTGTCCGGCGGGCCGCACCCGGTTCCGGAGCCGGGCGCGCGCACGCCGGACGGGTGCCGACCCCATACCGCGACGGGTACCGACCCCGTACCGCGCAGTCCGTGCAGCTCGTGCGGTTCCGCGCAGTCCGCAGGGACCGGAAAAGAACCGGACAGGACCGGAAAGGACCGGAAAGGACCGGAGCACCGTGATCGACTCGTCCTCCGCGGCCGAGCGCGCCCTCAGCCTGTTGCGCCGGGCCGGCGCGCAGGACGTGGCCCACCCCGGCGGCACCCTCCTGACCCACCTCCGTCGCGTACAGGCGCGCCTCGCCTCGTGGCAGGCCCGGCCGGTCCTGCAACTCGCGGGCCTGTGCCATGCGTCCTACGGCACCGACGGCTTCCCCACCGCGCTGCTGCCGCTGGACCGCAGGGCGGAGCTCGTGGCGGCGATCGGCGCCGAGGCCGAGGCCGTCGTGTACCTGTACGCGGCCTGCGACCGCAAGGCGACGTACCCGGGCCTCGGCGAGCCCGACGCCGTGTTCCACGACCGCTTCACCGGGCGGACCCTCGTTCCGCAGGCGCAGTCGCGCCGCGACTTCGTCGAGCTCTCGGCCGCCAACGAACTGGACCTGGCCCACGAGGACCTGGCCTTCCGGGCCGCGCACGGCCCGGACCTCCTCGCCTTCTTCACCCGCGTGCGGCACCTGCTGGGCCCGGCCGCCTGGCACGACTGCCGCACCTTGCTCGCCGCCCCACCGGCGCCGGCGCGGCGGCCCGGCAGCATCCCCTGACGAGGAGCGGAGGGGCTGTCAGTGGCCGCGCGTAAGGTCGTGGCATGGAACCGATCACGATCCTCGCGGGAGACGCCACGAGCCCGCAGGCCAAGGGCGCGAAGATCATCGCGCACGTCTGCAACGACCTCGGCGGCTGGGGCAAGGGCTTCGTCCTTGCCCTCTCGAAGCGCTGGCCGGAGCCGGAGGCGGACTACCGCGCCTGGCACCGCGGTCGCGCCCGCAACGACTTCGGGCTCGGCGCGGTCCGCCTGGTCCAGGTCCGCCCCGACACCTGGGTCGCGAACATGGTGGGCCAGCGCGGCATACGCACGGGCAGCTCGGGCGTGCCGATCCGCTACGAGGCGTTGGAGCGCTGCCTGACGGCCCTCGCGGACCACGCCCTCGATCAGGGCGCTTCCGTGCACATGCCGCGCATAGGGTGCGGTCTGGCCGGCGGGAAGTGGTCACGCGTGGAGCCGCTCGTCGAACGGGCGTTGTGCGCGAAGGGCATAGCCGTGACGGTCTACGACCACGCCTGAGGCGGCCCGAAGCGCCCGCCCGGACCGAGGCCTTATGGGCGGGGTCCGGCTGGTGCCGCGACCCCTTCGGGGGTGAACGTCACCGGGAGGGCCTCGGGACCGCGCAGGCCCGCGGGGCGCCAGCGCAGGGCGTGCGGCGGGACCGCCAGGGCGAGGTCGGGCAGCCGGCGCAGGGCGGTGCCGATGGCGATCTGCCCTTCGAGGCGCGCCAGGGGTGCGCCCAGGCAGTAGTGGATGCCGTGGCCGAAGGCGAGGTGGGCGTTGTCCTGGCGGGTGATGTCGAGGCGGTCGGGGTCCGGGAAGCGGGACGGGTCACGGTCGGCGATGGCGGAGGCGATCAGTACGGTGGCGCCCCGCGGGACGGTGACGCCCCCGATCTCCGCGTCCTCGCGGGCGAACCGGGCGATGCCGGGGTTGACCGGGCCGTCGTAGCGGAGGAACTCCTCGATCGCGCCCGGCAGGAGGTCCGGGTCGGAACGCAGCAGCGCGAGTTGGTCGGGGTGGGTGAGGAGGGCGGCGATGCCGCTGCCGATCAGGTTGACGGTGGTGATGTAGCCGGCGACCAGCAGCAGGAACACCATCGCGATCAGCTCGTCCTCGGTCAGCCGCTGGTCCGCGTCCCGGGCGGTGGTCAGCGCGCTGAGCAGGTCGTCGCCGGGGTGGGCGCGCTTGTCCTGGACGAGTCCGGTGATGTAGCCGCGCATGTGCTGCCACGCCTCGTTCAGCACGGCCGGGTCGGGCGGCTCCGCGCCCCGCACGATCATGCGGTCGGTCCAGTGCTGGAAGTCGTGGCGGTCGTCGACGGGCACGCCGAGCAGTTCACTGATGACCGTGACGGGCAGGGGGAGGGCGAAGTCCGCGATGAGGTCGGCGTGGCCGGCAGGGACGACGGCGTCCAGCAGGCGGTCGGTGAGGGCCTGGATCCGAGGCCTCATTCCGGCCACGCGGCGCGCGGTGAACGCCTTGGAGACCAGCCGCCGCAGGCGGGTGTGGTCGGGCGGGTCGCTGCGGAGCATGGTGCTGAGCATCGACTCCCGCTCGGTCTCGGGCAGCTGCCGCAGCAGCCGGGTGTCGGAGGCGTCGCGTACGTCGCTGCTCAGGCGCGGGTCGGACAGGGCCGCGAGCCCGTCGTCGTAGCGGGTGACCAGCCAGGCCTCCAGCCCACCGGCGATGACGGCACGGCGCACCGGGCCCTCCTCGCGCAGTCGCCGGTACAGCGGGAACGGGTCGGCGACGAAGGCCGGGTCGGCGTACGGCAGGGGGACCGGCGGCTGATCCGTCATGGCGTCGCCTCCCGGGGCTCGGTCATGGGCTCGGTCATGGTGTCGCCTCCGAAGGTCCGGCGTGCCCGTCGAGGCCAGGGACGAGGATATATGCCGTTTGTTAACGACTGTCCGGTTCCGGTCGCGTCTCGCGGGTCGCGCAGGCGGCCATGGCGCGGATGACCGGCACCGGAATGCCCGGGTTGCGGGCGGCGGTGGCCGCCGTGCGGGGGTCGCGGAGCCGGGCCGCCAGGGCGGCGGCCGGCAGGGCGCGCTCACCGAGCGCGGCCGCGCGAACGGCAGAGTCGGGGTCCTCGGTGAGCCGGACGGCGTCGGCGAGGGCGAGCCGCGGGTCCTCGGCGGCCCGGAAGCGCACCTCCGGGTCCCGGTCACGGGCGAACCGGGCGACGAGCTCCGGGGTCGAGCGCGGGTCGTCCAGCGCGAGCCGCCGCATCCGCCCGTGCGGGTCGTCCGCGAACCGCAGGAGGCCTTCGCGGGGGAAGTTGGGGTGCGTGCGGGGCCGGCCGGGGAACGAGAGACTGCCGGTCCACCACGTCCAGATCCGCAGCAGCATCTCGGCGGGTGCGTCGTCGCAGGACTCGGCGAGGAAGAGTTGCACCACATGGTCGGTGTCCCAGGCCAGGCGCTGGACCACGTCGGGCGGGAGCCGCCGGGCCCGGGCGACGCTGCGGCGGACGAGGACGTGGGAGGAGGCGGCGAGGCGGCGCATCGCCACGGGGTCGTCGTGCTGTTCCACGACCCACGGGAGGGCATGGGTGCGGGTGCCCGGGTCGATGTCCACGGGGACCGCGGCCCGCTGGTCCTCGGTGAGATCGGGGCGGAGCGCGACCACGTGCCGGACGCAGCCGTCGGCGTCCGCCGCGAGCCGGGCCACCGCCTCCCGGGAGAGCCGGGTGTTGCCGGCGAGCGCCTCACGCAGGCGGCCGTCGGCGGTGTCGAGGAGGTGCGCGACGAGGTCCGGGGCCAGCAGGCACCGCCGCACGGCCTGCTCCCCCAACCCCTCGGCCTCGAACACGGCGCGGGACAGCGGGACCTGCTCGTGGTGGCGGAGCCGGGCGGCCGCCCGTACGGCGGCCGCCTCGTCGGTGAGGAGCGCCTGGCGGCGTTCCGGACTCAGGGCGGTCCATGCCGCCGTGCGGCAGGCGTCCGCCCGGACCCGCGCGTCGGGGTCCTTGGTGAGGCCGGTGGCGAGGCGGGCGGGCAGGCAGGTCAGGCGCGCCGCCTCGGCCCGCACGCGCGGGGAGGGGTCGGCGACCAGGAGCGCGCAGATGTGCTCCGCCAGGGCGGCACCGTGGTCGGCGGCGATCGAGGTGAGGATCCACCGCTCGCGCTCGGTGGCAGCCGCGTGCAGCAGGCGGGTCCAGTGGGCCGGGGTGAGGTCCCGCCCGAAGTCGGCGACCGCCAGCCTGACCTTCGGGTCGTCCTGCGTCACGGCCAGCTCGACGCGTTCGTCCGGCGGGAGCAGGTGGATCAGCGCGGTGCGGTGGCGGATCAGGGTGCGGCGCACGTCGTGGGGGGTGTTCCGGTTCCTGAGGAGCCCCTCGACCCAGCCGTCGACCACCGCGGGGGCGGGGCCCTGGCCGGGGGCGGGGCCGGGGGCGGGGCCCGGGCCGGGCAGGAAGGCGGCCCAGACAGCTGCGCCCTGTTCGGGGGTCTCGCGGGCGGCGGCCTCGGCCGCCGCCGCGATCCGGCCGCTCACTCCGGTCACCACCAGGGCCCGTCGCCTCGGGGGCGTGGAGGTCGCCGGTGGCGTCGCGGGCAGGGCCGCTGCCGCGAAGGTCTCGCCGTCCGTGGTCGCCAGGAGCAGGCCGCGCGGATCGGGTTCGGTGCCCGTGAGCAGGCCGGCGACGGCCGGGACGGGGTCGGCGGCGAGGACCCGGACCCGCCGCCAGGCGCCGACCCCGCGGCGACCGGCCGGGGCGTACGGCCCCTCGAAGGCGAGCAGGAACTCCTGCCTTCCCCGCAGCACGAGCCGAGCCGCCTCCACCGCGGTGACCCCGACGGCACCAGCCGCCTCGGCGAGCGCGCATCCACCCGGCCCGGCCTGGCCGAGGGCACCTTCCCCAGCCGCCTCGGCACGGGCCCGGGCGAGCGCGTCTTCCCCAGCCGCCTCGGCACTGGCCCGGGCAAGGGCGTCTTCGCCCGAAGCGGACTCGGCCGCGCTGGTGGTCAGGAGGCGGCGGGCCGTCTGCGGTGGGCGTACCCCTGGGACGTGCCACGTCCCCAGGGGCTCCAGGCGCATGCGGGAGAGCAGCGCCTCATAGGAGTCCTCGCCGCGCTGTCCGTGCTCGTCGCCCATGACCGCGACACACCTCCCCCTCAGGTCGGGCCGTCATCCTCCCCCAGGCCCGCGCCGCCCGGTCCGGCGGGGGGCAAGGTCGGCTACGGGGTCGGGCGCAGGCCGGTCAGGAGGACGTTCAGGGCGAGGTCGGTGGCCTCGCTCACGGGGGTGTCGTCGAGGAGGCCGCCGACGGCGAGGGTGGCCAGGCCGTGCACCGTCGAGAAGGCGACCTGGGCCAGGCGGATCGGGTCGCCGGGGCGGACCGTGCCGTCCTGCTGGGCCTCGGCGATCAGTCCGGCGGCGATCTCCAGGGCGCGGTGGCCGAGTTCGCGCAGCTCGTGCCCGGGCTGCGCCTCGTGCTTCGCGGTGAACATCAGCTGCAGCAGCGCGGCCCGTTCGACCGCGAAGCCGACGTACGCCCGCCCGAGCGCGGTCAGGCGTTGCCCCACCGGCCCGGGGCCGTCGGCGGCGGCCTGCAGCCGCCCGTTGAGGGCGGTGAAGCCGCCGACCACGAGCGCGTCCAGGACGGCCTGACGGTCGCGGAAGTGCCGGGTCGGAGCGGCGTGGCTGACGCCGAGGTCGCGGGCGAGACCGCGCAGGGAGAGTCCGGCGGTGCCGGACTCGGCCAGGACCGCTTCGGCCCGTTCCAGCAGGGCGGACCTGAGGTTGCCGTGGTGGTAGGCGCCTTCGGGCACTGAGCTCTCCTCCGGGGACGGTCACGACGAGGCGAATGTTGGCGGTTGACTACAATGTTTGCGGATGCCTACATTGATTATGTCGCACCGTGGGGCGGCAGAACGGGAGCAACCGACGTGACCAGCATCTCCTACCGGGGGACCACAGCCCTGATCACCGGTGCCAGCGCCGGCCTCGGCGAGGAGTTCGCCCGCCAGTGGGCCGAGCGCGGAGCCGACCTCGTGCTCGTCGCCCGCCGGCTGGACCGGCTCGAAACCCTCGCCGCCGAACTGGAGAAGGCGTACGGCGTCACCGCCACGCCCCTCGCCGCGGACCTCACGCTGCCGGGCGCCGGCGCGGCGCTCCGCACCGAGCTCCGGGAGCGCGGCATCCGCGTGCAGACGCTCGTCAACAACGCGGGGTTCGGCAGTCACGGGGCCTTCCTCGACCAGGAGCCCGGCGAGATCGCCCGCATGATCCAGCTCAACATCGGCGCGGTCGCCGAACTGTCCCGGGCCTTCCTCCCCGACCTGGTGGCCGACGGCCGGGGCGCCCTGGTGAACGTGGCGAGCACGGCCGCCTACCAGCCCACGCCCGCCATGGCGGTCTACGGCGCGACCAAGGCGTTCGTGCTCAACCTCACCGAGGCGCTGGCCTACGAGACGCGCCGGTCGGCGCTGCGCGTGCTCGCGGTCTCGCCCGGCCCGGTCAGCACCGAGTTCTTCGACGTGGTCGGCACCCAGGACGCGGCGGTCGGCCGGATGGCCACGCCCGCCGAGGTGGTGACGGCGGCCCGCCGCGCGCTGGAGCGCCGTAGCACCCCGCCGAGCGTCGTCGCCGGACTCGGCACCCACCTGTCGGCGCTGGCGTCCCGCTTCGTCCCGCGCCGCGTGGCCCTGACGGTCGCGGGTCGCGCCCTCAAGGCCTGACGTTCGGGGTCGCGCCCGCGGGGTCTGACGGCGCGACGGCCCTCATCAGCGGTACGGGCCCGCCCCGTGCTCGTACGCCGGAGCGGAGCGGCCCTGCGTACGGGGCGGAGGAGGGCGAGCGGCGTCAACCGCCCTCCGGCAGCCGCCGTTCGAGGTCGCGCAGGTCCTTGCCCAGCGAGGAGCGGACCTTGCGCCCCAGGTGCGGCCTCACGGACGCCCTGGGTCCGCTCGGTGTCGTGCCGCCGGTCCATGGCGTACGCCGCCACCCGGTCCGGTGGGAGCGGGATCACCCGTTCGGCCGTCACATCGATCGGCATCGGCTGCTCCTGGCCGGGGGACCGTCCCGGACGTCCGTGCGAGGCCGCGGCGGTTCACACCGGGCGGACGAACGCGGCGAGCTCGACGTCGTCCGGGTCGCAGACGTTGAAGACCGCCGGGGAGCCGTCGGCCTTGGTCACCTTGACCGTGCGGTCGACGTCCTTGGGCAGGGCGAACTGCACCGACGACGCCTGGACGGCGCACACCTCGCGGCCGGAGGCCGAGCCCTCGTCGTTGACGTCCTCGTAGTGGACGTACGCCGACGCCGACTGACCCGGCTTGAGGTCGACCGCGTCGGTGCTGCTCCCGGCGTTGTCCACCATGACCGGGCCGGCCTTGCCCTGGTCGTCCTTGGCGGTCAGCGTCGACGGGCCGACGATGGTGCACGGCGCGCTCGACGCGTTCGTCACCGTGAGCACCGCGGCTGCCGGTTGCTGCGGGCTGGAGTGGTGGGGCGAGACGGCGAAGCGCACGGTGGTGTTCTTCGTCGTGCAGGCGGCCATCACCCCGTCGTCTCCCCCGGCCGCCTTGCCGGGAGTCGCCGAGGCCGACGCCGGGGCGCCGGAAGTGGCGCCGGCGGGACTCGCCGGCGCGCTGGCCGACGTACTGGCCGAGGCCTTGGTCCCGTCGCCCGACCCGCAGGCGGTCATTCCGAGCCCCGCCACCAGGATTCCGGCGACGGCAGCGGCACATCGCATACGCATGCTGCATTCCCTCTCGACGCTCGTACCTCGGTGGACACCTGCGTTTCCAGCCGTAACGACTCCCGCAGGCGCCACCGGCCCGGTTCGGCCCGGCCGCGCCACCCTCCCACGGCACGCCGCCGTTCCACCCCGGCCGCCCGACCTCGGCGCGTCGCCGCGCACCGCACGGCGCCGCACCGGGCGGCCGGGCTCCGGTTCGGAAAGCGGAGGCGGGGGCGGAGGAGTCCGTGCCGCCCGCCCCTTCCCCCGCCCCTGTGTTCCCGGTGTCACGTCGCCTGGAGGGCCAGGGTCGGGGACAGGCGGGAGGCGCGGACGGCTGGGTAGAGCCCGGCCAGGGTTCCGATCGCCAGGGTGGAGGCGAAGCCTCCGGTGACCGCCCACCAGGGGACCACCCAGGGGAGGTCCCCGATGCGGGCGTAGACCCCGGTGGCGGCGGCGCCGAGGGCGATGCCCGCGAGGCCGCCGAGCCCGGACAGCAGCAGGGACTCGGTGACGAACTGGATGCGGATCTGGCCCCGGGTCGCGCCGAGCGAGCGGCGCAGGCCGATCTCGTGGCGGCGCTCCAGCACCGAGATGATCATCGTGTTGGCCACGCCGACCCCGCCCACCAGCAGGGCGATGCCGCCCAGCCCGAGCAGGAGCGTGCTGAACGCGCCCTCCGTGGCGGCCTTGGCCTGCAGGGCCGCGGACGGGTCCGTGACCGACACCGTGGTCGGGCTCTGCGGGTTGGCCGTCCGCGCGATCAGGGCGCGTACCTGTGCCACCCGGTCGTCCGCCGAGCGTTCGTAGACGGCGGTGGGGTGGCCGTCGAAGGCGAAGAGCTGTTCGGCGGCCTGCCAGCCGATCAGCGCGGAGCGTTCGATCTCGGGGGCGAGCGGCACCGGGTCCAGGATCCCGATGACCGTGAAGTACCGCCCCCCGATGAACACTTGCGCCCCCACGCCGGTGATGCCGAGCCGCTCGGCCGTGACGTGGCCCAGGACCACGGACGGGTAGCGGGAGGTGGCGTCGTTCAGCCAGGTGCCCGTACGCATCCGGGCGCGCAGCACGCCCAGCAGGTCGTCCTTGGCCGCCTTCAGGGCGATGCCGCCGGTCTCCTCCTTGGGGATCCGTTCGGAGCGGCGCACCGCTTCCGGGACGTCGCCCGTGGTGCCCACCGACCGGACCCCTTCGATGCGGGAGATCATCCCGGGGGCCTCCTTGGGCAGTTTGGTGTCCTGACCCGCGAACATCGACTGGCCGGGCGTCACGACCAGCATGTTCGTGCCCAGCTTGTCGAGCTCCTGGAGGAGCTTGGCCTGGCTGGAGGAGGACACGCCGACGACCGCGATCATCGTCGCGATGCCGATGGCGATGCCGAGCGCGGACAGGAACACCCGCATCGGGCGGGAGCGGAGCCCGGCCGAGCCGACGTGCAGGACGTCGCGGGGGCCGAGCCGGGGCGGCCGGAGCCGGGTCGTGCTCATGGCGCCTCCCGCGGGCGCCCCGGCTGCGCGTGCCACTCGTCGGAGACGATCCGCCCGTCCCGGATGCGTACGGAGCGGGGCAGGCTCGCCGCGATCTCCTGGTCGTGGGTGATCACGGCGATGGTGGCGCCGTCGTCGTTCAGTTCGTGGAGCAGTTCCATCACCGAACGCCCGGACGCCGTGTCGAGCGCGCCGGTCGGTTCGTCGGCGAGCAGCAGGTCCGGCTCGCCGGCCACCGCCCGGGCGATCGCCACGCGCTGCTTCTGCCCGCCGGACAGCTCGTGCGGCCGGTGTTCCATCCGGTCGCCGAGGCCTACGCGTTCCAGCGCGGCCGCGGCGCGGCGGCCGCGCTCGGCCCGGGAGAGGCCGCAGTAGAGCAGCCCCTCGGCGACGTTGGCCTGGGCGCTGATGCCCGGGACCAGATGGAACGACTGGAAGACGAAGCCGACATGGCGCGAGCGCAGCGCCGACAACGCCCGGTCGGACAGCGCGGCCACGTCGTGGCCGGCGATGGCGACGCGTCCGGCGGTCGGCCGGTCCAGGGTTCCGACGATGTGCAGCAGGGTGGACTTGCCCGAGCCGGACGGGCCGACGATGGCGAGGAGTTCGCCGTCGAGGACCGTCAGGTCGACTCCGCGCAGGGCCTGGACCCCGCCGGCGTACTCCTTGGTGACCGCGGTCAGTTCGACCACCGGGCGGGCGTACCGGTCGGGTGGGGTGCGCCGGTCACGTGGAGCGCACGGGTCGGGTGGGGTGGGTGGGGTGGGCGGGGTGGGTGAGGGGCGGGGGTGGGTGGTCATGCCGCCGGCACCCCCACCTGCATGCCTTCCTTCAGGGCGTCGCCCTTGACCTCGACCCGGCCCTGACCGAACATGCCGAGTTCCACCGGGACTTCCCGCACGCTGCCGTGCTCGACGACCTGGACGCCGAAGCCGCCGCCGGCGAGCGCGAGCAGGGCGTTGACCGGTACGGAGAGCACGCCCTTGCGGGTCTCGCCGGTCAGCCGGACCGAGACCGGGGACTGGTCGGGGCCCTTGAGCTGTGCGGCGTCGTCCAGCGTCACCGTGACGGGGATCTTGGGCCTGCCGCCTCCCCCGCCGCCCGCTCCCCCGCCGCCGGAGCCGCCGGAGCCGCCGCCCTCGCCGTCCGGGTCGGCCGTGCTGCCGACCGAGTCGATCTTTCCGGTGGCCGTCGCGCCGCCGGGCAGCGTCACGGTCACCGGGTCGCCGGTCCGCGCCGCGCCGGCCTTGGCCGCGTCGAGCTGGAAGCGGACCATCCGCGCGGTGCCGGTCAGCGTGAGGACCGGCTTGCCGGGTCCCGGCTCGTCGCCGACCGGGGTGTCGTTGCGCTGCACCCGCTGCGGGCCGTCGGCGAAGGCGATGTCCTCCTTGCCGACCTCGCCGGTCTCGGGGGTCCTGTGGGCCTTCTGCCAGCGCTTGACGGCGGTCGCCGTGCCCGCCGTGAACGTGCCGTCCTCCGGGTCGAGGCCGGTGCCGTACCCGAGGGCGACGAGGTTCCGTTTGAGCTGCTTGACGTCCTCGCCCTTGTCCCCGGTCTTCAGCTGCCGGTACATCGGCGTCGTCCCGTACATCAGGCGGACGGCCCGGCCGCCCACCTCGTAGAGCTTGCCGTCCCGCTCGACGGCCGTGCCCGGGTTCGCCGCCCACGTCACGATGCCCGGGCCGCCGGCGTTCAGCTTGCGCTCCTGGGCGTAGCCGAGGGTGCCCTCGACGGTGAGGCCCGAGCTGAGATCGCCGCGGCGGACCGGCTCGGTCCGGCGGGGCAGGCCGTCGGTGGCGCGGTCCTGCTCGGCCGCCGTGTCCGCGCGGGGCTGGGCGGTCACGGCGTAGCCGCCGCCGGCGGCGGCGACGACGACGGCGAGCGAGCCGAGCAGCCACTTGCCGCGGCGGTTCACGCGGCCTGGCACTTCTTCTGGGCCTCCTCGAAGGCCTGCTCCTGCCCCTCGGGGATCTTGGTGGCGCCCATGGCGTTCCCCTTGAAGTCGGGGTCGGGAATGTTCACGCCGTGGTCGCGCATGCACTTGGCCCACTTCAGGGCCTTGTCCTTCTGCTCCTGCGGCATGTCGCCGGTGCCCGGGGCCTGCATGCCGCACGCCTCGAAGGCCTTCTTCAGGGCCTCCGGGTCCTCACTGCCGGTGCCGAGGGTCATGCCGCGCGGGTCCTGGCCGGGCTGGGGGTCGGGGGCATCTATGCCGTGCTCGCGCAGGCACTTGCGGACCTGGAGGGCCTTGTCCGCGTCCTGGCCGGTGGTGCCGTTCGAGCCGCCGCCCGTGCCGGAGGCGCCGGCGTTCGCCTGGGACGAGTCGTTCTTGCTGCCGCCGCCGGAGGAGCCCGCGCCGCCGCCGGTGCAGGCGGTGACGAGGAGGGCCAGGCCGGTGACGACCGCGGCCGCGGTCATGGTCAGGGTCCTGGTCCTGGTCGGGATCGACGTCGAGACCGACGCGGTCGAGGGCGCGGTCGCGGTCGAAGGCGAGGAAGCGGGAGGAGTGGAGGTCGCGGGAGAGGTCGTGGATCGATTCATGGGGCGGAGCATGCCGGGGAGGGCGGTTTCGCTTCCTTCACCGATCATGTTTACGACGAGGAAATACGATGGTCGAGTAGAGAGGACCCATGCGAGTTCTGGTGGTGGAGGACGAGGAGTTCCTCCGGGAGATGATCGCCGAGGGGCTGCGCCGTGACGCGCTGGCCGTCGACGAGGCGGGCGACGGCCTGGAGGCCCTCAACCGCCTGCGGCTGGGCGAGTACGACGTGCTCGTCCTGGACCGCGATCTGCCAGGACTGCACGGGGACGAGGTCTGCCGCCAGATCGTGCGCGAGCGGCTGCTGACGCGGGTGCTGATGCTGACCGCCTCGGGGACCGTACGCGACCGGGTCGAGGGCCTGGGCCTGGGCGCCGACGACTATCTGACCAAGCCGTTCTCGTACGACGAGCTGCTGGCGCGGGTGCTGGCGCTGGGGCGGCGGGCGCATCCGGCGCTGCCACCGGTGCTGGAGCGGTGCGGGGTCGCCGTGGACACGGCGCGGCGGACGGCGACGCGGGACGGGCGGCGGCTCGCGCTGTCGCGGAAGGAGTTCGCGGTGCTGGAGGCGCTGCTGCGGGCGGAGGGGGCCGTGCTGGGCAACGACGACCTGATCGAGCAGGTGTGGGAGCAGGACACGTCGTACCGCACGAACGCCGTCCGGGTGACGCTCAGCAAGCTGCGCGCGAAGCTGGGTGAGCCGCAGCTGATCGAGACGGTGCCGGGGGCGGGCTACCGGATCGCCGATCCGCGATGAGAGCAGTGTTCCGATTCCGGTCCGGTGGTCGCGCCGGGAGAGCGGTGTTCCGTTCCGAGCGCGCCCGTCTCACCGCGCTGTACGGTTCCCTCCTCGTCCTCGCGGGCGGCGGTCTGATCACCCTGGTCAACGTCCTGCTGCGGGGCGGGCTGTACGCCCGTATCAGCGGCGCCGTCACCACGGCGGTGCCCCGCAGCGAGTACGAGAAGGCCCTGGTCCGGGGCGACACGTCGCCCGTGCCGCCGGTGCCGGCGCAGTCGGGGCCGGCCGAGGCGGTGCCGGCGCAGTCGCTGCCCCCCGGCCGGACGCCCGGCCCGGAGCAGCTCCAGCAGTACGCGGTGACCCGCAACCTCTCCACCGCCGTCGAGCAGGCCACCCTGCACGAGCTCCTGCTCGTCTCCCTCGTCGCCCTCGCCGTCTTCGCCGTGCTCTCGATCTGGCTCGCGTGGTGGATGGCGGGCCGCGTGCTGCGCCCCGTCGGCGTCATCACCGAGACGGCACGCCGCCTGTCCGGCGCGAACCTCCACGAGCGGATCGGGCTCCAGGCCCCGCCGGGCGAGCTCAAGCGGCTGGCCGACACCTTCGACGGGATGCTCGACCGGATGGAGAGCCTGGTCGGCGCGCAGCGGCGGTTCGCGGCCAACGCCGCCCATGAGCTGCGCACGCCGCTGGCCGTCCAGCGGGCGGCGGCCGAGATCGGGCTGTCCGGGGATCCGTCGCCCGCGAAGGTGGCCAGGATCCGCGAGCGGCTGATCGGCATCGCGGACTCCAGCGAGCACCTCATCGAGTCCCTGCTCCTGCTCGCGGTGTCGGAGGAGGGCCTGGAATCCACCGAGCGGGTCGACCTCGCGGCCCTGACGGAGGCGGCCCTGACGGCCCTCACCCAGGAGGGCGAGGGCACCGGCTCGGGCGCGGGCACCGGCCCGGGCGCGGGCGCCGGCCCGGGCGCGGGCGCCGGCTCGGGCGCGGGCACCGGCTCGGGCGTGGTGGCCGGGGCGGGGCTCGGCGGGTTGGTGGTGGAGGCGGAGTTCGCGCCGCTCGTCGTGGAGGGGGACCGGGCGTTGCTGGGGCATCTCGTGCGCAATCTGCTGGGCAATGCCGTGCGTCACAACCGCCCGGGCGGGCGCATCGAGGTGTCCACGGCGGGCACCGGTTCGGGCGGGGTGCTGACCGTGTCCAACACCGGCCCGGTGATCGATCCTGAGGACGTGCCCCGGCTGCTGGAGCCGTTCCGGCGGCGGGCCGAGCGCCGCCACACGGCGGGCGAGGGCGCCGGGCTCGGGCTCTCCCTCGTCGCCTCGATCGCCCGTGCCCACGGGGCCCGCCTCGACGCGGAGGCGAACCCGGCGCCGGGCGGGGGCCTGACGATGCGGGTGCATTTCGCGCGGTGAGCGGGGCCGCGGAGTGAGCGGGCCGTCAGGGGACGGGCGGGCTGTGAGGAGTCCCACCCTCCCTTGACCCGGCGAGGAAGGCCTCCCTAGCGTCGTCGGAGGGGTCGGGACCTCTCGGTACGGCCCGGACGGTCGGGCCGATCCCGCCGGTCGCACCGTCCCGTCCGTCGGGCTGTCCCGTCGGTCGGCCCATCCGTCTGTCGAGCCGATCCCGTCGTCCGGGCCCGTCCCATCCGGCGGGCCGGTCGGGACCGGGTGGCGTATCGGCCGTTCGGGGGAAAAGGGGGGCCGACCGCCGGTCCCCGGCCTGGACCGGTACCGCAGGCGCGGTCGGGGGGCCGAACGCGAAGGAAGAACGAGAACGTGTCCATGGGCATGACCAGCCATTCCGTACGCCGTCGACGGGCGGCCACCGCCACGGCCACCGCCGTCGCGGCCCTCCTCTCGGTGGCCGCGGCGCCGGCGCTCGCCGCGCCTCCCCTCGCCGGACCGGCCTCGCCGGCGCCCACCGCGCCGGCACCGACCGCCGCAGGACCGGCCTCCCCCGCCCCCGCTCGCTCCGCCCCGGCCGCCTCCGGTCGCGACGCCTCCGGCGGCGACACCTCCGCCGCCGGCTCCGGCCTCGCCGCGTCCTCCGGTGCGGCGCCCGGCGCCCCGCTCGTTCCCCCGGGCATCTCGCGGCTGGCCCAGGGCTCCGGCCGAGGCGTCGCGATCACGATCGACGACGGCCCGGACCCGGTCTGGACCCCGCAGGTCCTGCAGGTGCTGCGGGAGAACCACGTCAAGGCGACGTTCTGCTTGGTCGGCACCCGTGCGCAGGCGTACCCGGAGCTGGTGCGCCGGATCGCCGCCGACGGGCACCAGCTGTGCGACCACTCCGTCGACCACGACGTGACCATGGACCACAAGCCGGTCGCCTACCAGAGCCAGCAGATCCTCGACGGCAAAGCCATGATCGAGAAGGCCGTGCCGGGCGTCGCCGTCACCTACTACCGTGCGCCGGGCGGCGCCTTCACCCCCGCCAGCCGCGCGATCGCCGCGGCGCACGGCATGCGGCCGCTGGGCTGGAGCGTGGACCCCAAGGACTGGAGCCGCCCGGGCCTGGACGCCATCCTCTCCGCCGTCGAGACCGAGCTGCCCGAACGCCCGACGGTCCTCTTCCACGACGGCGGCGGCGACCGCAGCCAGACCGTCGCCGCGCTGAAGCGGTACCTCCCGTGGCTCACCGCCCAGGGCTACGCGTTCACGTTCCCGGCGCGCACCACGCCCTGACGGCCCGCGCCGGCCGCGCGACCGCCGCCGCCTGCTCCTCGTTCAGCGCAGCGATTCCTTCGGCGGGCGCTCGCGCAAGGCGCCGTACGCGATGAAGTACGCGGGGACCCGGTTCAGCCAGCGCGAGTCGGTGACCAGTTCGGTCATCCGCTTCGCCCGCCGGGGGTGGCCGAACGCCGGGCGGCCGGCCAGCAGCGGCTCGATGACCTGGGCGTGCGCGAGGCGCTGCAGCCCCTGGGTGGCCACGGTCGTGGGCCAGCGGCGGTACTGCACGCGGCGTACGTCCTGCAGACCCACCGAGCCCTCGCGCAGCGGCCGTACGAGGTGCCGGGCGGCGGCCACGGCGTCCTGCACGGCGAGGTTGATGCCGATGCCGAAGACCGGTGACATGGCGTGGGCGGCGTCGCCGATGCACAGCAGTCCGGGGCGGTGCCAGCGGCGCAGCCGGTCCAGACGTACGTCGAGCAGCTTCACGTCGTCCCAGGTGGTGAGGGCGTCGACGCGGTCGGACAGCCACGGGGCGGCCTCGGTGAACTGCGCCATGAAACGGTCGAGGCCCTGGGCGCGGCGCTCGGCGTCGGTGCCCTTCGGGATGAGCGCCGCGCACTGCCAGTAGTCGCCGCGGTCGATCAGGGCGGTGAAGAACCGCTCTCCCAGGCCGCCCACGAGCCCGCTGGGGTCGTCCTCCTCGCGCGGCAGCCGGAACCACCAGGCGTCCATGGGGCACGGGAAGCCTTCCAGCCCGAGCTCGGGCAGGTCCCTGGCGAGCGAGCCGCGGCCGTCGCAGGCCACGGTCAAGGTGGCCCGCAGCTCGCCGGTGACGCCGTCCGCGGTGCGGTAGCGCACGCCCGTGACGCGGCCGTTCTCCTTCAGGAAGGAGGTCGCCTCGGTGTCCATGCGCAGGTGGAACGACGGTTCGCGGGCGGCTTCGTCCGCGAGGAGGTCGAGCAGGTCCCACTGGGGCACCATCGCGATGTAGTTGTACTTCCCGCGCAGCGCCCCGATGTTGCCGATCGTGACGAGGGAACGGTCCTCGCCGAGCGGCAGTTGGACCGCGGTCACGTGCCGCTGCGGCAGCCGGGCGAAGCGTTCGGCCAGTCCGATGTCGTCCAGCAGCGACAGGGTCGAGGGGTGCACGGTGTCACCGCGGAAGTCGCGCAGGAAGTCGCCGTGCTTCTCCAGGACGGTCACCTCCACGCCGGCCCGGGCCAGCAACAGGGCCAGGACCATCCCGGCGGGCCCGCCCCCGACGACGCAGCAGGTCGTACGTTGTTCCACGCCAACCACTCCCTTCCACTCCCTTCCACCGCTTCCGCGGGCACCGGGTGAGCCCACAGGGTGTATATCGCAGCCATGGCCCGGCGGGGTGGCAACGGCGGCGACGCGCCCCGGTCGTCATACGTTCGACGACGCCCGCCCCTGCGGCCCGCCGCAGCCTTCGCTCGTGCGGGCCGCGTCCCAGGAGTGCCACAGGGCCGCGTAGGCACCGTCGGCCGCGAGGAGTTCGTCGTGGCTGCCCAGTTCGACGATCCGGCCGGCGTCCATGACGGCGATCCGGTCGGCGTCGCGTACGGAGTCCAGGCGGTGCACGATCGAGACGACCGTGCGGCCCTCGATCAGGGCCGCCAGCGAGCGTTCGACGCGGCGCGAGGCGGTGGAGTCCAGCAGGGCCGTGGCCTCGTCCAGGACCAGCGCGTGCGGGTCGGACAACAGCAGCCGGGCCAAGGCCAGTTGCTGGGCGTGGGAGGGGGACACGGGGGCCGCGCCCGGGCCGATCTCGGTGTCCAGGCCGTCGGGCAGGGACCGCGCCCAGTCGGCGAGGAGCACGGTCTCCAGCGCCTGCCACAGGCGGGCGTCGGCCGTGGTGCCTTCGGCGGCGTCGGCGTGGTGGCCCTCGGTGGCCAGGGTCAGGTTGTCCCGTACGGTGCCGGCGAACACGTGCTGTTCCTGCGTGACGAGGACGATCTCGCGCCGCAGCTGCCCGACCGGCAGCGTGGTGACGTCGGCGCCGCCGATCCGGACGGTCCCGCGGGTGGCGTGGTGCACGCCGGCGAGCAGCTTGCCGAGGGTGGACTTGCCCGCGCCGGAGGCGCCGACGACCACCAGGCGTTCGCCCGGGGCGATGTCGAGGTCGATGCCGCTGAGCACCTCGCGGTCGGGTCCGTAGCCGAAGCCGACCCCTTCCAGGCGGAGGGCGTGGCCGTCGAGCGGCGCGGGGGGCCGCGGCTCCTCACGCGGCAGCCGTTCGACACCGAGGATCCGGCGCAGGGCGGCGTTGCCGATCTGGAGTTCGTCGGTCCAGGTCAGCAGGTCGTTGAGGGGCTCGCCCAGGGCCTGGACGTAGAGGACCACGGCGGTCAGCTCGGCCAGCCCCACCTGGCCCCGCTGGTAGGCGAGTCCGCCGATGAGCAGGGTGAGCGCCATCGGGACCATGGTCGCGAGGTCCAGGCTGGGGAACCAGATGGTCTGCAGCCAGGTGGTGCGCTGCCGGGTCCGGACGACCTGGTCGACGGCGGCTCCGTGCCGCCGGACCTGGCGGGGGCCTAGGCCGAGGGCCTCGACGGTGGCGGCGCCGCGGGTGGTCTCGTGGGTGACGGCCAGGACATCGGCCTCCTGCGCGAGCAGGCGCTCGTACGCCCGGGTGGCGCGCGGCCGGTACCACCACGTGGACAGGACGGCGAACGGTACGCCGGCCAGCAGGCCGAGGGCGAGCAGCGGCGAGGCGAGCAGGATCGCGGCGAAGGTGAACACCAGGGTTACGGCGGCCAGCGCGATCCGGGGGACGGCCTGCCGGATGCTCTCGTTGAGCCGGTCGGCGTCGGTGGTGGCGCGGCTGAGCAGGTCGCCGGTACCGACGGCCTCCACCTCGGACAGGGGCAGGCCGAGGACCCGGCGGACGAAGTCCTCGCGGGTGCGGGCGAGGACGCGCTCGCCGAGCAGGGTGGCCTGGGTGCGGGCGGCACGGGCGAACAGGGCGTGGGCGACCAGGACGGCCACGAAGGTCAGGGCGAGCAGGTCGACCCGTCCGGTGGTGGTCCCGTTCTTGATCGATTCGACCAGGTGGCCGAGCAGCCGGGGGCCGACCAGTCCCGCCACCAGGGCGGCGGCGAACAGGCCGAAGGTGAGCGTCAGCCGACCGGCCTCGGCCCGGACGAAGGCGCCGGTCCAGGCGCGGACCTCCGCGCGGTCGGCCAGGGGCAGGCGACCGGCGGCGGGCGGGCCGGCGGGAGCGGAGGCCGGGGCGGTGTCCGCGCCCGCCACCGGAGCCTGGGTGGGGGTGGTGGTCATGAGGACACTCCTGCGGAACGGTCGGGGCGGCCGGTGCGGTCCGCGCGGTCCGTGCGGTCCGCGCGGTCGGTGCGGGACGTGCCGTCCGTCGGTTCCGCCTGGTCCCTGCGGTCCGCGCCGGCCATGCGGTCCACGCCGGCCGTTGGTTGCGTCCGGTCCGCGCCGCCGGGGAGGGCGGCCGCGTCGAGGTGGAGCGTGCGGTCGGCGGCGCCGCGCCACAGCGGGCTGTCGGTGAGGACCACGGTGGTCCGGCCCGCGCGCAGCGCGGCGACCCGGTCGACGATGCGGGCCTCGGTGTGGGCGTCGACGGAGGCGGTGGGGTCCTCCAGGACCAGCACGTCGGGCGCCGCGAGCAGGGCGCGGGCGAGGACCAGCCGCTGCCGCTGGCCGCCGGACAGCGCCCGGCCGCCCTCGTCCAGCCAGGCGTCCGCGCCACCGGGCAGCGACGCCACGACGTCGGTGGCGTCGGCCGCGAACAGGGCCCGGGCCAGGGCCTCCCGGGACCGGGCGGACCCGGCGGTCAGTTCCTCGCGGACGGTGCCGCTGAAAAGGGTGTCGGCGGGTCCGGAACGCAGCACCCGGGCCGACAGCTCCTCGGGGGCCGCCCGGTCGAGGGGTACGCCGCCCAGCCGGACGGCGGAGGGTCCGGTGCCGGCTCCGGCGTCGGCACCAGGGCGGGTGAGCCGGTCGGCGAGGTCGCCGATCCGGTCGGCGGGTGCGGTGACCACGGTGAGGCGGCCGGCCTCGGCGGTGATGCCGGTCTCGGCGTCGGTCAGGGCGAGGGCGCCGGCCGGGAGGGGTTCGGGGTGGGCGGGGCGCACGGTGTCGGGGGCCAGCCGCAGCAGGGTGCAGACCCGGCCGGCGGCGACCTTGGCGAGGCTGAGGGTCTCGGCGGCCTCGGTGGCGGTGCTCACAGGCAGGGTGAGGAAGGCGGAGGCGCCGTAGAACGCGACGAGTTCACCGGCGGTGATGGTGCCGTTCAGCGCGAGGCGGGCGCCGAGCCAGACGATGCCGACGGTGACGAGGCCCGGCAGGAAGACCCCGGCCGCCTGGAGCCAGGCCTCCATCCGCCCGGCCGACTCGCCGGCCCGGCGGACCTGCTGGCTGGTGCGTCGGAATCGTTCGGCGAAGGCGGCCTCGCCGCCGATGCCGCGCAGGATGCGCAGCCCGGCCACGATGTCACCGGCCTGGGAGGTGGCGACGCCCATCAACTCGCGCTGGGCCTCGTCGCGTTCCTGGAGGGGCCGCAGCAGCGGGCCGATGCTGAGGACGGCGGCCGGGACGCCGACGAGCACGGCGAGTCCGAGGACGGGTGAGGTGACGGTGAGGGCGACGGCCACCAGTACGGCGGCGACGACCGCCCCGACGGTACGGCCGATCACCTCGAAGGCGTTGCCGATGCTCTCCACGTCGGCCGCGGCGGAGGCGGCCACGTCACCGGACCGGGCCTTGCCGCGCAGCGCGGCACCGAGCCGCACCACCTGGCGCATCAGCACCCGGTGCGTGGTGGACAGGGCATGGGCCTCGGCGCCGACGGCGGCCTGGATCAGGCCGGCGCCGGCGAGGGCCTGGAGGGCGCCGAGCCCGAGGGCGAGCAGCGACCACAGGTAGAGGCCGCCCTGCCCGCCGCCCTGCCCGGCCGCGTCGACGGCCCGGCCGATGACCAGGGGGATCAGCGCGAGCGGGATCATCCAGAGCACGCCGAGGGCGGCGGCCAGCACCAGGGGCCAGGGGCGGATCCGCGCCAGCCACCACAGGTAGGCCCAGGGCCCGCGGGCGTCCGCCTCGGGGACGGCGGCGGGGGCGACGGAGGGGTCGAAGAGCCGGTTGGTCACAGGTACCGGTCCAGGGTGGCGGCGCGGTCCACCTTGCCGGTGCGGGTGTGCACCAGCTCGGGTACGGCGACGATCCGGTCGGGGACGAGGGGGCCGGGGACGGTCGCGCGCAGCCGCTCGCGCAGCGCCGCGGCGGCCTCGTGCGCCCCGGCCGCTCCGTGCGCCCCGGCCGCTCCGTGCGCCGCGGTGACCGGGGGCGCCCCGGCCGCTTCCTGCGCCGCGGCGACCACCGGCGTCCCGGTCGCCTCGTGCGCGCCGGCCGCTTCCGGCCCGTCCGGTGCGAGGACCACGAAGGCGACCAGGGCAGTGTGTTCGCCCTTCGTGTGCCCGGCCGCTGCGACGGCCGTCACCCCGGGGAGCTGGCCGAGGGCCCCCTCGACGTCGAGGAGGTCCACGCGGTGGCCGCGGATCTTGACCTGGTGGTCGATCCGGCCGTGGAAGTACAGCGTCCCGTCGGCGGCCTCGGTGACGAGGTCTCCGGTGCTGTACCACCGGTCGGCGCCGCCGTCCGGACCGGCGCCGAACCGGGCGGCGGTCAGCTCCGGCGCGTCGACGTACCCGAGGGCCAACTGCGGCCCTGAGACGAGCAGTTCACCGGGACCGGGCGGGGCGTCCAGGCCTTCCGGGCCGTCCGGCTGCCTGGCCCCGGCCGCCACGCGCTGCCGTACGGAGGGCAGCGGGCGGCCGATCGGCACCCCGTCCGGGAAGGCCTCGGGCGCGCCCGGCCCGGCGAGGACCGCGCTGTGGGTGACGAGCGCGGTCTCGGTGGACCCGTAGGTGTTGAGCAGGACCACGTCGTCGGCGCCGAGCCGGCGCCAGCGCTCCAGCATGTCCGGGCGGACCGCCTCGCCGCCGACGACGACGGTCCCGACGGAGCGCGGCAGGGACCGGCCGGTGTCCAGCAGGTGTCCGGTCCACAGGTGCCAGTAGTCGACGGGGAGGTTGACGAGGGTGACCTCGTGGTCGGTCAGGACCCGGTCGAGTTCGGCCTCGCTGTCCTCGTCGATGACGACGAGGCCGCCGGCGAGCAGGACCGGCAGGATCTCCTCCAGGCTGGTGTCGCCGTCGATCCGGTGGAAGTTGAGGGCGACGGTGCCCGGTCCGACTCCGTACTCCCGCCGCAGGTGCGGCAGGACGGCGTGCAGCGCGCCGTGCGGGACCGCGGCCGCCTTGGGTGCTCCGGTGGAGCCGGAGGTGAACAGCACGTAGGCCGGGTCCGCGGCGCGCACGGGTTCGCCGGACTCCCGCAACGGGCCTTGGGCGAGGCGCCAGTTGGGCCGTAGCACGCGGTCGACGGCGGGCAGGTCGCCGGTCCCGGCGGTGGCGACCAGTTCGCGGCAGCCGAGCCGGCGCAGGGCCGCGGCGGCGTGCCCGGTCGGCCCGTCGGTGACGGGGACGAAGCTGCGGCCGGCGGCGAGGATGCCGAGGACGGCCGCGATGTCGCGGACGCCGTGGTGGGCGTGGACGGCCACCGGCGGCTGCCGGTCGGCGGGCGCGCGGGTGGCGACCAGGTCGGCCACCGCCCCTGCCCAGCCGGCGAGTTGGCCGTAGCCGACGGTCACTCCGTTGTCGACGACCGCGGGCCGGTCCGGGTCCGTGCGGGCGAGGGCGAAGAAGGGGTCGAGCAGGCTGGGCAGGGTCATGGCAGGAGTTCCGGTCCGTCCGTGGGGCGTTCAGCGGGTGGGTGCCTCGAGGGCGGGGGCGGGCGTGGACGTGGGCGTGGGCGCGGCTGCGGGGAGCGCGGTGACGAGGGCGGTCAGGGCGGCGCGGTGGCGGGCGGCGAGTGCGCGGACCGTCTCCGGCTCGTACAGGGCGGTGGAGTACCACCACTCGACGCGCAGCGTGCTGTCGTCGGTGGTGGCGATCACCTCGACCGCGTGCGGGCGGGTCCAGTGCGGCGCGGTGATGTCGCCGACCGGCTCGGGGGCGATGTCCGTCAGGACGCTGCCCAGCGGGAGGGAGTCGGCGTCGTCGCCCTCGTAGTCGAAGGAGACGTCGCTGGGCGGCGCGGCCCGCAGCGCGGCGGCGATCCTGGGCCGGCCGTGCCGGGCGAGCGCGCCGTGGCCCACGCCGCCGCCGGGGAGGGCGGCGAGGTGGCCCACGGTCCGGGCGAGGCGTTCGGCGGGGGTGCCGGGGGCGAGGTCCAGGCGGACCGGCACGGTGGTGGTGAACCACCCCGTGGTGCGGGCCAGGTGCACGTCGCCGACGCTCTCCTCGCGGCCGTGGCGCAGGACGTCCACGCGGACGGCGGGTGCGCCCAGCCGCTCGCCCAGCGCCTCGCCGAGGGCGTGCAGGACGAGGTCGCCGGGGTGGGCCCGGTGGGCGCGGGCGGCGGTGTGCAGGCGGGCGGTGAACTGGGCGGGGAACTCCACGAGGTGGGTGGCGGCGGTCGCGGCGGTGTTCACGGCGCGCGGATCGGCCACGGGGTGGTCCGGCGGCAGGGTGGCGGGGGTGCGGGCCACCTCGGTCCACCACGCGGCCTCGGCCTCCGCCTCGGGGGTCCGGGCGTGGGCGGCGAGGGCCTCGGCCCACTCGGGGTAGGTGGTGCCCTCGGTCGGCCGGACGTCGTCCCGGCCCGCCTCCAGCGCGGTGTAGACCTCCTCCAGGTCGGCCAGGAGCACCGACCAGGAGAGCATGTCGATCGCGAGCTGGTGGACGACGACGAGCAGCCGGCCCGGCCGGGCGGGGCCCGCGTCGAAGCGGACGAAGCGGGCGACCCGCCCGGCCTGCGGGTCCAGGGAGCGCTGTTCGAGCTCGCAGCGCAGGGCGACGGCGGCCGACAGGTCGGCGTCGGAGAGTTCGGAGATCTCGACGGTGTCGAGCACCGCGCCGAGGGCCTCGGCGGGCGGGCCGTCGGCGGCCAGGGCCGCCGTCCGCTGCCGGGGCCGCCGGGCGGGGCGTTCCTCCACGGCCAGCCGGAGCGAGGCGTGAGCGGCGACCAGCCGGCGGACGGTCTCGGCGAACAGTTCGCCGTCGAGGCCCGGCCGGGTGACGAACAGCAGCGCCTGGTTCCACCGGCCGCGTTCGCCCGTCTGCTCCTCCCAGGCCTGTTCCTGGGAGGGCGTGAGCACGACCGGGCCGTGGGCGGTGCCGGGCGGGGCGGCCTCGGCACCGCCCCGGCGGGCGGCCCGCTCGGCGACGAGCGCGGCGAGCCGGGCCGTGGTCAGCTCGGGCGTGAACAGCTCGCGCAGCTGGACGCGTACGCCGTAGGCGGTCTCGACGCGGCGGGCGGTGCGGATCAGGTCGATGGAGTCCACGCCCAGGTCGCGCAGGGGACCGGTGAGGTCCGCGTCGGGGACGAGCACCGCCTCGGCGAGCCAGTCCGTCAGGCGGGCGTGGATCTCGTCGGCAGTGGGAGCGGCGGCGGGAGCGGGGGCGGCGGGGGCCGCTGCGGTGGGGGCGGGAGTGGCCGGGTCGGGAGCGGCGGGGGCGGCCGGATCGGCCGCGGCGGCCGCCGCGCGTGCGGGGGCGGTCACGCGTCGTCCTCCCCCAGGGCTCCGGCGGGGCGGCGTACGAGGAAGGGGCCGAGGGCGAGGGCGTCCAGGGGCAGCCGGTGGAACGTCGCGAGGGCGTCGCGGGGGCTGCACACGACCGGCTCGTCCCGCCCGTTGAAGGAGGTGTTCATGATGACGGCGGTGCCGGTGTGACGGCCGACCTCGCCGATGAGTCGGTGGTAGAGCGGGTCCACGGCGGCGGAGACGGTCTGCGGGCGCGTGGTGCGGTCGCTGTGGACGACCGCCGGCATGGCCGCCGCCCCGGCCTCGGTCACCGGCGTGGTGACGATCATGTACGGCAGCGGGGTGGCGGTCCCGACGAGGGACTCGGCGACCTCCTCCTGCATGCTGGGCGCGAACGGGCGCCAGGCCTCGCGGTCCTTGATGCGGATGTTGACCCGGTCACGGGTGGACTCGGGGTCCGGTACGGCGACCAGGCTGCGGTGGCCCAGCGCCCGGGGGCCGCCCTCGGCCCGGCCCTGGAACCATCCCGCCACCCCGCCTGCGGCGAGCACCTCGGCGGTGGCGGCGGCGATGTCGGCGGGCTCGGTCCAGGCGGTCCCGGTGGCCCGCAGCACCTGGCGGATCTCGTCGGCGGACCACTGCGGTCCCCAGGCCACCGAGCCGGTCATGGGCCGGATCCGGTCGCCCTCCTGGGCGGCGACCCAGACCGCGGCGCCGAGCGAGACGCCCTGGTCGCCGGCGAGAGGCTGGACGAAGAGGTCCTGGACCTCGGGCATGCGCAGGATCTTGCCGTTGAGGGTGGCGTTGAAGCCGACCCCGCCGGCGATCATGAGGGTGGTCTCGCCGGTCTCCCGGAGCAGCCCGCGGACCAGGCCCATGACCGCCTGTTCCAGGGCGGCCTGTGCGGTGGCGGCGACGTCGCGGTAGGCGAACGGGTCCCGGTCGGTGACCTTGGTGTAGCGGCCGGTCGCCGGGTCGAAGCGGCGTACCGTGCGGTTGGGGGCGTCGGGGAGGGTCTTCTCCAGGTGCTCCAGCCAGTACCGGATGGTGGCCGTCTCCTCGTCCGTGCTGCCGGTCGAGCGCAGGGCGGGCGGGACGACGCCGATGGTGAAGTCCTCGGCGGCGAAGTCGAAGGCGCCGCCGAAGGTGAGGTCGCCCGGCGTGCCGTAGGAGGCCAGGCCCATCATCTTGCCGGCGTTGTCTGCGCCGAGGCCGGCGTAGGCGCACACGGCGGCGTAGAAGTAGCCGAGGGACCAGCCGGGGGTGTGGGAGCGCAGGGTCTTGATCCGGCCGTCGATGCCGACGGCGAGGGTGGTGCTCTCGTTCTCGCCCTGGCCGTCCAGGACCAGGATGGCGCCGCGGTCGCGTCCGGAGAGGAGGTAGGCGCTGGCGGCGTGGGCGGTGTGGTGGCCCACGAACGTCAGCCGGGGGTCCCGGTGGCGCGGGAAGAGGGCCTTGGGCAGGAGGTGTTCGAGGGCGTCGGCGTCGCTGGCGAACCAGTCCAGGCCGCGGTCCGCGAAGAGGGTGGGCAGGTCCCACCCGTGGGCGACCACGTCGATGTCGTCCAGGGTGAGACCGCCCTCCGCGAGGCAGTAGGCGGCGGCGTTCAGGGGCGCCTCCCCGTAGGCGTGCTTGTGGCGGGTGAAGCGTTCCTCCTCGGCGAGGGCGATGACTTCGCCGTCCACGACGAGGCAGGCAGCACCGTCGTGGCTGGCGCCGGGCCAGCCGTTGACTCCGAGCACACGCATGGTCAGTCCCCAAGGGTCGGTCGTCGGTATCTGCCGGTTCCGCCTCGGGCCCAGGCCGCTCGGCGTCCGGTCACGCCAACGGATCTTGTCGGTCCGCGGGGTTGTACACGACCTGGGAGTTTGTGCGGAGATCCGCGGCGAAGATCGCGGAGGCCGCCTTCAGCACCGCGTTGGCGTGGCGCAGCTCCTCGACCTCGCTGCGCAGGCGGCGCAGCTCGGCCCGCTCGTCGGCGCTCAGCGCGTCGGCGGTCGACCCGTCGGCGGCGAAGCGGGGGCCGGCCGGTCCGACGAGGCCGGCGGGTCCGCCGGGGGCGCCGGGGGCGCCCGGGCGGGAGGCGGCGGGGGTCGTACGGGGCCCCGTGGTCTTCGCCGTTCCCGAGGTCTTCGCCGTCCCCGGGGTCCGCGGAGTCCCCGCCGACCCCGCCGTCCGCGCCGTTCCCGGGGACGCGGGGTGCGCCGAGGGTGCGGAGGGCGCCGCAGGCGCGGCAGGCGCAGCCGACACGGGAGGTGCGGAAGGTGCGGAATACGCAGCGGCGGTACGGGTCACCGCCCCCGACCCGGTGACCAGGCCGAAACCGTCCCGCCCGGCGCGGGCACCCCTGGCCGTCGCGTCCCGCCCGGCCCGGGCACCCGAAGCGCCCCGGGCACCCGAAGCGCCCGGGTCACCGCCCGAGCGGCCGCTGCGGAGCGCCGCCCCGCCCGTGGGGCGGTGGTCGGCGGTCGGCTGGGGCGGGACCAGGCCGGGGACGCGCGGCTGGCCCCGGGCGGGGGACTCGCGTCCCTCCAGTTCGCTGCCGAGGCGGTACCAGCGGCGGGTCCACGCCTCCGGGTCGCCGCCGCAGGCCGCGACGTAGGCGAGCGTCACCTTCAACGAGGGCTTGTGCAGGCCGCGCGCCGCCTCGGCGAGCGTGGCGACGGAGTAGTGGGCACGTTCGGCCATGGCCCGGTACGAGGGATTCCCGGCCTGTTTGCGTAGTCCGCGCAGTTCGTGGGCGAATAACTCCAGCGGTCCGGCTGTGGGGTCCAAGAACCGCTCTGGCCTGGGCATGCTTCTCCCCTGGTGATCGATTTCGTGTCGAGCGAGCGCATGTTCCGTCGTGCCGTACAACCTGGTCAGGGCGCACAGTCGGGTGAATGCGTCCGACCGGAGCCCCCGAAGGCGACCGGAAGCGCGCGCACCGGATCTCTCGGACATTGGTACATGCCGCTGACATATCGATCAATCGTCAGCTGACGGATCCGGCCACTTCCCTCGCGGGTCGTCCGATTACGCCTCCCCGTCCCGGACCTGCCGGACCGCGTACAACTCTCCGCCTTCGGCGGCGGGTTGTACAGGGGCGACCGCCGGTAGCGCCCCGTACAACCTGCCCTCGTGTACAACGCCGGGCCTCTGCAAGATCGGTTGCTGTCAGGCGATACGGCCGAAACCGACGGATTGGGTGGCGGGTTGGTGGACACAGCACGCAGCCAGACGGACTCAGCAGCTCTCGAAGCCGTGTACACGTACCGGAGCCGTCCGCTCGTGGAACCCGACTTCAGGCGCTTCCCCGGGTGGCGCGAGGTCACCGAGGCCGAGTGGGCCGATCCGCAGTGGCAGCGCGCCCACTGCGTCAAGGACGCGAGGGGACTGCGCGCGGTCGTCGGCGACCTGCTCGACGAGGAGTTCTACGAGGACTGGGAACAGGACCGGTTGCACCGCGCCACCATGTCGGTGCTGCTGCCGCCCCAGATGATCAACACCATGGCGCCGGAGGCCTCGGCGGCCCGCCCCGGCGAGCTCACCAAGGCCTTCTACGACGACCCGGTGCGGCGGTACATGCTGCCGGTGTTCTCCGACCGGCACCCGCACTGGCCCTCGCACCCGATGGCCAGCCGCGACTCGCTGCACGAGCAGGAGATGTGGGTGGTGGAGGGGCTCACCCACCGCTACCCGACGAAGGTGCTGGCGGAGCTGCTCTCCACCTGCCCCCAGTACTGCGGGCACTGCACCCGGATGGACCTCGTGGGCACCTCCACCCCGCAGGTCGCCAAGAACAAGCTCCGGCTCAAGCCGGCCGACCGGGCGGAGCAGATCCTCGCCCACCTGCGCGCCTCCCCCGGCATCCGGGACGTGGTGGTCTCCGGCGGCGACCTGGCGAACATGCCCTGGCCGCGGCTGGAACGCTTCGTGGACGCGCTCCTCGGCATCGACTCGGTCCGTGACATCCGGCTGGCCAGCAAGGGCCTGATCGGCCTGCCCCAGCACTGGAACTCCGACGCGGTGCTGCGCGGCGTCGAGCGGATCGCCCGCAAGGCCCGCTCCCGCGGGGTGCGGGTCGCCCTGCACACCCACGCCAACGCCGCCCAGCAGGTCACACCCGGGGTGGCGCGGGCGGCGTGGGCCCTGCTGAACGCCGGTCTGCACGACGTGCGCAACCAGGGCGTGCTGATGCGCGGGGTGAACGACAGCGCGCACGACCTGCTCGACCTGTGCTTCGCCCTGTCCGACCACGCCGGGATCACTCCGTACTACTTCTACATGTGCGACATGATCCCGAACGCCGAGCACTGGCGGGTGCCGCTGCACAGCGCTCAGTTGATCCAGCGTCAGATCATGGGCTATCTCCCGGGGTTCGCCACCCCGCGCATCGTGTGCGACGTCCCCATGGCCGGCAAGCGGTGGGTGGACCAGGCCGACGCCTACGACCGCGAGCTCGGGGTGTCGCACTGGAGCAAGAGCTATCTCACCCCGCTGGAGGCGGCGGACCCGGACGCCCACAGCGGCTCGTACCACTACTACGACCCGATCGACACGCTCCCGCTCTCCGGGCAGCGCTGGTGGCGGGAAACCCGTCAGGGGTAGAGAAGGGACAGTTGCACAGCCATGAGCAGTCTCCGTCCACGGCGTGAAGACCCTCCGGTGCTGGAGGAGTGGTACCGCCGGCACCTGGGCCCGGACATCCACGACATCAGCTCCAGCGGCGTCCACCCGTACACCTTCGCCGAGATACGCGACCTGTGCCGGATACCGGCCTCGGACCTCGACGCGGTCGTCATGGACGACAGCGTCTCGCAGGGCGGCGCCGGCATCCGGCAGGCCGTGGCCGACCGGTACGCCGGCGGCGACGCCGACCGGGTGCTGGTCACCCACGGCTCCAGCGAGGCCATCGCGCTGACGCTGAGCACCCTGCTGCACCCGGGCGACCGGGTGGTGGTCCAGGAGGGCATCTACCATTCGCTGGGCCACTACCCGAGGGCTGCGGGCTGCGACGTCGTCACCCTCCCGCTGGCGGCGGTGCGCGACGGCGAGATCGACCCGGAGGTGCTGACCGCCCTGGTCACCCCCGGCACCGCGGCCGTCGTCGTCAACTTCCCGCACAACCCCACCGGGGTCACCCTGTCGCCCCAGGGCCTGAAGGCGCTGACCGAGCGGGCCGCGGTCACCGGTGCCGCGCTCGTGTGGGACGCGGCCACCGCCGAGATCGCCCACCGCTGGGAGGTGCTGCCCGATCCCGGGGCGGACGGCGGGGACACCGTGTCGTACGGAACGTTCTCGAAGACGTTCGGGCTGCCCGGGCTGCGGGTGGGCTGGGCCGTCGCCCCGAAGGACCTGCTCACGGCCACCTTCCCGCTGCGCGACCGGACCACGCTGTTCCTGTCGCCGCTGGTCGAGCTGGTCGCGGAGCGGGCCATGCGCCACGCCGACGCGCTGATCGCCCCGCGGGCGGCCGAGGCCCGCCGCAACCTCGCGTACCTGACGCAGTGGATGGCCGAGCACGAGGACTTGGTCCGCTGGACCCCGCCGGAGGGCGGGGTGTGCGCGCTGCCGGTCTTCCGCGAGCTGGAGCGGGCGGGGAGCGGACCGGAGGCGGTGGAGCGGTTCTGCCTGGAACTGCTGGCCCGGCACCGCACCTTGCTGGTCCCGGGGACGGCGTTCGGCGCGCCGCACGGGGCGCGGCTCGGCTTCGGCGGCCCGGAGGACAGCTTCCGGGCGGGGCTGGCGGGGCTGTCGCAGTTCCTGCGGGCGCGGGGGGCGGGGCGGTGACCGCCCCGACGGCAGCCGCCACGGCGTCCGCCCCGGACCGCGGGGCCGTCGCCCCGGGGACCGGGCCGGGGACGCGCCCGGATGCCGGGTCCGCGCCCGGGCCGGACGTGCTCGACCTGTGGGACCGGTCGGTCCGGGCCCACGGCGACCGGCCCGCGCTGGTGACCCCGCACCGGGTGCTGGCGTACCGGGAGGCGGACCGGCTCACCGACGCGTGGGCCGCCGCCCTGGCCGAACGGGGCGCCGGGCCGGGCCGGTTGGTGGGCCTGGCATTCGGCGACCCGGCCCGCACCGTGCTCGGGATGCTCGCGGCGCTGAAGGCCGGGGCGGGCTTCACCGTCCTGGACGACCGCCTTCCGCCCGCCGCCCGGGCGGCGCTCGTACGGCGTACGGCTGCGGCGGTGTGGCTGGGAGACGGCGGGCACGCGCCCGCCGGGGCGTTCGTGCCCCCGGCGGACCCCGACGGCGACCCGGGCGGGGCGACGGCCGCCCGGCCCGCACCGCAGGCCCGCGGCTGCGACGTGGCGTACGTGCTGTTCACCTCCGGCTCGACCGGGCAGCCCAAGGGCACCGTCGTGGAACGCGACGCGCTGGGCCGGTTCGCGGTCGCCGTGGCCGAGCGGCTGGAGCTGACGGCGGACGACCGCTGGCTCCAGGTGGCGTCGCTGGGCTTCGACGTGCTGATCGAGGAGGTCTTCCCGGCGTTCGCCGCCGGCGCGGCCGTCGTGTGCCGGCGCGACACCCTGGCCCTGGACGCCGAGGAGCTCCACATCACCCTGGCCCGGACCCGGACCACGGTGGTGGAACTGTCCACGCAGTACTGGCTGGAGTACGCCCGCTGGCTGGCCGCGGCCGACGCGACCACCCCGGCCGGGCTGCGCACGGTGGTCGTGGGCGGCGAGCGGATGGATCCGCGGCCCTACCGGCAGTGGCAGGCGCGGCAGCCCGCCGCCCTCGCCCATGTCTACGGGCTCACCGAGTGCACCGTCAGCTCCACCTTCTACACCGGACTGCTGCCCGCGGACGCCGCGGAGGTGCCGCTCGGCACTCCCCTGCGGGACGTGGAGATCAGCATCCGGCGGGACGGCCGGCCGGTGCCCGACGGCGAGACCGGGGAGATCCACATCGGTGGTCCGCTGCTCGCCCGGGGCTTCCTGGACGACGACGCCGCGACCGCCCGGCGCTTCGTACCCGATCCGTACGCCGCCGGGCCCGGCGCCCGGGTGTACGTGACGGGCGACCTCGGCCGGATCGACGCCGAGGGCCGGCTCGTCTTCCTCGGGCGGGTCGACGACCAGGTGAAGATCCGCGGCCACCGGCTGGAGCCGGCCCGGGTGGAGCGCGCCCTGTGCGAGACGCCCGGCGTCGGGCAGGCCGTGGTGTTCCCCGATCCCGCCACCGGCACCGCGCTGTGGGCGTTCACCGTGCCGGCCGATCCGGCGCTGGCGCCGCTGCCCGGCGAGGCCGTACGGCTGACGGGTGGCGACCGGGACGCGCTGGTGGCGGCGCTGGCGGCGCAGTTGCCGGACTGGGCGGTGCCGCGGGTGCTGTACCGGGTGGCCGTGCTGCCGAAGAACCCGCACGGCAAGATCGACAAGCGGCTGCTGGCCGCGTGGGCGGCCGCCCCGGAGGGACCCGGGGGCGACGCCCCCGGGGCGGGCCGCGGGACGGGCCCCGCTGACGGCCCCGGGACGGGCCCCGCCGCCGCTCCCGGAGCGGACCCCGCCGACGCTCCCGGGGAGCCGCTCGCCACCGTGCTGGGCCTCTTCCGCGAGGTCCTCGGCGCACCGGGGCTCGGCCCCGACGACAACTTCTTCGACCACGGCGGACAGTCCCTGCTCGCCATGCGCCTGCTCGCGCGGCTGCGCGAGTCCCGTCCGGCCGCGGCCGGGCTGCGCGCGAGCGCCCTGTTCGCCGCGCCCACCCCCCGGCTGCTCGCCGAAGCGCTCGCCGATCGCGGGACGACCGGTCCCTGACCACGGCGGCGTGCACCACCCGAGGGCCCGTGGCAGCGGCTGCGGCCGGCCGCGGGCAGCAACCATCCCCGACCACTCAGCGAGAGTTGGCATGTCGAACCTCACCGACCAGTCCACGCACAGCTACACCATGACGCCCGACGAGGCCCGCTCCGTCGCGGAGCTCAGCCTCGAACTGGCCGCCCGTTACCCGTCCTTCGGCGACCCCGTCCTGCTGCGCGACCTGCCGCAGCTGGCGGCGCGGCTGCCCGAGGGCGTGCGGCACTTCCTGCGCGAGTTCAAGCTGGCCGACCGCCACGGCCACGCCCTGATCCGCGGGCACGACTTCGACCAGGAGCGCATCGGCCCCACCCCCGACCACTGGCGCGGCCGCGGCCGGCCCGGGCCCGAGTTCCCCGAGGAGCTGCTGCTGATGCTCTACGCGGCGCTGCTGGGCGAGCCGTTCGGGTGGGCCACCCAGCAGGACGGCCACCTGGTGCACGACATCTTCCCGATCCGGGCGCACGAGAACGACCAGCTGGGGATGGGCAGCAAGGAGCTGCTGACCTGGCACACCGAGGACGCCTTCCACCCGTACCGCAGCGATTACCTGATCCTCGGGGCGCTGCGCAACCCCGACCACGTCCCGACGACGATCGGCGAGCTGGACCTGTCCTCGCTGTCCGCCGAGGACATCGACATCCTCTTCGAACCGCGCTTCCACATCGCCCCCGACGAGTCGCACCTGCCGAAGAACAACACCATCGCCTCCGAGGAGGAGGCGGCCCGCTTCGCCACCATCCAGCGCATGATCGACGAACGGCCGCTCGGCCCGCTCCTCTACGGCTCGCGCGTGGACCCGTACATGCGCCTCGACCCGTACTTCACCTCCGTGCCGGAGGACGACCCCGAGGCCCGGCGCGCCTACGACGCGCTGTTCAAGGTGGTGGACGCGGCCATGCGGGAGGTCGTGGCGGACCAGGGCGACGTGCTGTTCATCGACAACCACCGCGCGGTGCACGGCCGGCTGCCGTTCCGGGCGCGTTACGACGGCACCGACCGCTGGCTGAAGCGGGTGTGCGTGACGTCGGACCTGCGGCGCTCACGGGAGATGCGGGCCACGGCGCAGACCCGGCTGCTGGGCTGACGCGCCGGTGTCCCTCACCCTGACCGATCTCGCCCGGGACCCGGGTCTGCGGCCCGCGGTGGACGCCCTGATCGGCGCCAACATGCCCGCGTTCATGAGCTGGGAGTCGCCGGGGAACTGGCGCTGGCACGGCATGTACGACCGCCACCCCGGACATCAGCTGTGCCTGGTGGACGGGGACGGGCGGCTGGTCGCGGCGGCCAACGGGCTGCCGGTCCGCTGGGACGGCTCCCCCGCCTCGCTGCCCGCCGGCAGCGACGAGGTGCTGGTGGAGGCCGTCGACCACGGCCCGCCGGACCGGCCGGACGCGGTGTGCATGCTGTCGGTGTCCGTGGACCGGGCGCACCGGGCGGCCGGGCACGCCGAGCGGCTGCTCACCGAGGTCCGGCGGCGGGCCGCCCGGCACGCCCCCCGGGGTGTGATCATCCCGGTCCGCCCCACCCGCAAGCCGCGCTATCCGCTGATCCCGATCGAGGAGTACGCCGCCTGGCGGCTGCCCGACGGGCGCCCGTTCGACCCGTGGCTGCGCACCCACACCGAGCTGGGCGCGCGCCAACTGGGCATCGCCGAACGCTCTTTGGTGATCCGTCAGCCGGTGTCCCGGTGGGCCGGGTTCCTCGGCCATGCCCTGCCGGGCCCCGGCGAGCACCTCCTGCCCGGCGGCCTGGTGCCGCTGCGCGTCACCGAGGACGGCTTCGGCACGTACGCCGAGCCCAACGTGTGGGTCCACCACCGCGCCCTGTGAGTCCTTCCCCCCTTTCCCGTAGAACCCTGGAGACGACCATGACTCCCGTACGCCTCGCGATCGTCGGGTGCGGTGCCGCAGCCCGTGGCTGCCATCTGCCCGCCCTGCCCCCGCTCAAGGGGGACGTCCAGCTGACGGCGCTGATCGACCGTGACCCGCGGCAGGCGGAGGCCGCCCTCGCCCTGTACCGGGAGCTCGGTGGTACCGCTGCCGAGCAGGTGGTGCTGGCCACCGACCCGGCCCAGGCCGCCGACGCGTTCGACGCCGCCGTCGTGGTGGCCCCGCACACCCTGCACGCGCCGATCGTGCGGGCGCTGCTGGCGGCCGGCAAGCACGTCCTGCTGGAGAAGCCGATGACCACCACGGTCGAGGACGCCCGCGGCCTGGCCGCCGCTGCCGCGGCCGACGGCGCGCCGGTCCTCGCCATGGCCCATCCGCGCCGGCTCTTCCCCGCCTACGCCTGGGTCAAGCGGCTCATCGACGGCGGCGAGCTGGGCGAGGTCGTGCGGGTCGACTGGTCCGAGGGCCACCCGTACGCCCACGAGCCGGTCTCCTGGTCGATGTTCGACCGGCGGCTCGCGGGCGGCGGGGTCCTCACCGACACCGCCTCCCACGTCTTCGACACCTTGCTGTGGTGGCTCGGCCCCGACGTGGAGGTGGTCCGCTACGAGGACAACTCCCTCGGCGGGGTGGAGACCGACGCCCACGCGCACCTGCGCTTCGGCGCCACCGACGTCCGCTGCGACTTCAGCCGCCTGCGTGACCTCGGCATCAGCTGCAAGGTCACCGGCACCCGGGCCACCGTCACCATCGGCACCGACTTCCCGGCCGGCGAGTGCACCCTGGTCACCGCGGACGGGGTGGAACTGCACCGCGGTGACGTGGACGCCGTCGCCCCGGCCCAGGGCGAGTGGGAGCTGCTGTTCACCGAGCAGCTCGCCAACTTCGCGGCGGCCGTGCGCGGGACGGCCGGCGCCCACTCGACCCCGGCGGACGGGGTGCGCGTGGTGGAGCTGATCCAGGAGTGCTACGGCGGCCCGACCCGCGAGCGGACCGCGCAGCCGTGGACCACCCGGGGCCAGGACGCCCCGGCCGGTGCGGTCCCGCCGCTCGCCGGGCGGACGGTCGCGGTGACCGGCGCGAGCGGGTTCATCGGCGGCCGGCTCGTGGAGCGGCTGGTCCTCGGCACGGAGGCCCGGGTGCGGCCCGTCGTCCGGGGCTTCGGGCGCGCCGCGCGGTTGTCGGTGCTGCCGCAGGACCGGCTGGAGTTCCGCCAGGGCGACCTGCTGGACCCGGCCTCGCTCCGGGTCGCGTTCGAGGGCTGCGACACCGTGGTGCACTGCGCGTTCGGCAGCTCCGGCGACGAGACGGGCCGCTGGGCCGCCTCCGTGACGGGCACCGCGAACGTGCTCGCCGCGGCCCGCGCCGCCGGGGTGCGCAGGGTGGTGCACCTGAGCACCGTCGACGTGTACGACCCGGCCGTCGCGGGCGCCCTGACCGAGGACTCCCCCGCCCGCCCGGCCGACCCCGCCGACCGGGAGTACGAGCAGCAGAAGCTCGCCGCCGAGCGGCTGGTCGTCGAGGCCCACGGCGAGGGGCTGGAGACGGTGGTGATCCAGCCGGGCGTGGTCCACGGCCCCTGGGGCGGCCAGTGGACGACCGCCCAACTGCGGCGGCCCGAGGGCGACTTCGCGCAGCTGCCGGCGGCCGGTGAGGGCGGGGTGTGCAACGCCGTGTACGTCGACGACCTCGCCGAGGCCGTGCTCCTGGCCGTGGGCACCGCGGCCGCCGCCGGTGAGCGGTTCCTCGTGGGCCACCCCGAGGAGCTGCGCTGGGGCACCTTCTTCGACGCCGTCCGCGCGCTGCGCGGCCTCGGCGGTCCGGCGACGGTGACCGCCGGGGAGCCGGTGGCGGACTGGGAGCTGGAGCTGTACCGCTCGACCGCCCGGGCCGACTACGACAAGGCCCGCCGGGTGCTGGGCTTCACCGCCCGCACCCCGTTCGCCGAGGCGACCGCGCTCACCGCGCAGTGGGCCCGCTGGGCGGGGGAAGCGCCGGAGGCGGGCGCATGAGCGGCGGCACGCAGGCCGGGGCGGGGGTCACCGACGTCCTAGTGGTCGCTCCGCACCCCGACGACGACGTGATCGGCTGCGGCGGCTCCATCGCCAAGCACGTGCGCGACGGCGCCCGGGTGACGGTGGTGATCGTGATCGGCCGCGAGCGCAGCGCGCTCGACGACGCGGTCACGGACGAGGAGTTCGCCGCCGAGACCGAGGCCGCCGCGAAGGCCCTGGGGGTGCACCGCTGCATCCGCTTCGACGAGCCCTCGCGCGACTTCGCCCTGTCCCGGCGGGTCCACCTGGACCTCGTACGGGTGCTGCGCGAGGTGCGGCCGCAGGTGGTGTACCTGCCGCACGACAACGACGACGACGTCGAGCACCGCATGGTGCACCAACTCACCGTCGAGGCGCTGTGGATGGCCCGCTCGGAGTTCTTCCAGGAGGCCGGCGGGCCACCGCTGCCGGCGCCCCGGCTGGTGCTCGGGTACGAGGTGTGGGCGCCGATGGCCCGCTTCCAGTACGCCGAGGACATCGGCGGCCAGATCGAGACCAAGGTGGAGGCGATGCGCGCGTACGTCTCCCAGCTGCGGCACGCCGCGTGGGACGAGGGCGTCCGGGGCCTGGCCCGCTACCGCGGGGCGGTGTCCTCCGGCTCGGGCTACGCGGAGGTGTTCCAGGTGCTGAGCCTGACCGCCCCGCCGCCGCCCGCCGCGGCGGGAGGGGGCGGCCGTGACTGACCGCCTGCTGGTCTGCGGGATCGGTTCCGGGATGGACCGGTCCCTGGCCGAACTGCGTTCCGCGCGGCGGGAGCTGGTGGTGGTGACCGATCGCCCGACGGACCGGGCGCGGTCGGCCGCCGACCTCCTGCTGACCTGCGACCCGGACGACGCCGTGGCGGTGCTCGCGGAGCTCGCGGCGGCGGGTGTGGATCGGATCGACGGGGTGTTCTCCCTCGGTGCGGACAACCCGCCGGTGATCAGCACGCTCGCGCAGCGCTTCGGCTGCCCCGGGCTGCCGCTGGAGACGGCCCTGGACTGCACGCTGAAGGACCGGCGGCTGGCCGTGCTGCGCACCGCCGGCCTCGACCTGCCCCGCTTCGCGACCGCCGAGTCCGTCGGGGAGGCCGTGCGCGCGGTCGCCGACATCGGCCTGCCGGCGGTCATCAAGCCGAGCGACGGAACGGGCTCGCTGGGCGTGCTGAAGGTGGAGTCGCCCGGGCAGGTGCGCGAGCTGGCCCGGGAGGCGCTGCGGCTCAGCCCCGGCGGGCGGATCGTGGTCGAGGAGTTCCTCCAGGGCACCGAGCACACCCTGGCGGCGTTCATGGTCGACGGAGAGCTGCACCGCTTCGGCTTCGCCGACCGGGAGTACGGGCGCAAGGAGGAGTTCGCCCCGCACTTCTTCGAGGGCGGCGACACCCTGCCCAGCGTGCTGAGCGAGGAGCAGATCGAGGAGGTCACCGCCGTGGTACGGCGCGGGGCCCGGGCCCTGCGCCTGGATCCGGCGGTGATCAACACCGACATCCTGCGCACCCACGACGGCCGGGTGATCCTGCTGGAGATCACCTGCCGGCTGACCGGCGCCCGGATCGCCACCGAGGTGATGCGGTTGGCGACGGGGGTGGACCCGCTGCCCAACGTCGTCCGGCTGGCGCTCGGACAGCCCCTGGATCTCACGGAACTGACGCCCCGGCACGACCGGGCGGTGGTGCAGCGGTTCGTCCCGGCGGACGGCGGGGTGGTCGAGTGGGTCGGCGACCCGCAGGACGTCGCCCGCCGGGCCGGGGTCCACGACGTGTTCTGGGGCATGGACCTGGAGCCCGGCACCGTACTGCCGCCGTACCGCGGCGGCGCGGAGGTCCTGGCCGGGGTGATCGCCCACGCGGAGCGACTGGCGGAGGCCGAGGCCGTCGCCGAACGCACCCTGCGCGCCCTGCCCCTGCGGCTCAAGGCCCCGGCCCCCGCCCCGACCCCGGCCTCGGCCCCGGCCCCGGCCCCGGCCCCGGCCCCATGACACGTACGACCGACACGAAGGAGAACGGGATGGCCACCGACCCGGTGGACGAGGCCGCGGTCGACAAGGGCATCGCCCGGACCGCCGTGATCATCGCCCTGCGCGACGACCTGCGGATCGCCGACTGCATCGCCTCCGTCGACGAGGACGTCGAGATCGTCCTGGCGCTCAACGGCCCCAGCGACGCCGTGCTGAAACTGATCGCGGAGCATCCCCGCCCGCTGACCGTCACCGAGATCGAGGACGTCGGCAACTTGGGCGCGGCCTACAACGCGGGGGCCGCCGCCACGGACCGGCAGTACCTGCTGCTGATGGACTCCGACTGCACCTTCGCCCCGGGGGTGGTCCGTGCCATGGTCCGCGCGGTGCTCACCGCTCCGGTGGTCAAGGGGCAGGTGGTCTACGGCGAGTCGTCCGGGCTGCTCAGCCGGCTCACGGCACGCGTGCGCGAGTTCGACGAGGGCGACTACGTCAGCGCGCTGTCGCCGCCGCTGATCTACAACCGGGACATCGTGGAGCACATCGGCGGCTACCACTTCGACGAGCTGATCCACTGGTGCGAGGACCGGGAGTTCGACTTCCGGCTCCAGCTCGCCGGCATCCCGGTGGTGTACCTGCCGCAGGCGCGGATCTTCCACGACGCCCAGCACGGCTTCGCCAACATGCGCAGCTACTTCCGCTACGGCGTCGGCGAGGGCATCGCCCAGGAGACCGGTGTGTTCACCACTCCGGCGGTTCCGGTGGTGTGGCGGCTGTTCGAGGCGTCGCGGACGCTGGTGCACTGCGCGCGGGACAAGGGCGTGGGCGCGGCGGCCTACTACGCCCTGCTGAAGGCGGCGTTCCACGCGGGCACCGCGCACCACCTGCTCAACGACCCGTACCGGGTCCGTGACCGCTATCCGGCGTCCGCCAAGCGGGCCCGCATGGTGCGCTCGATCCCGCAGCACAGCACCAAGCTGACCCCGGCCCAGCTGCGGCGGCTGCGGCGGGCGCACTGGGAGGCGGGCCGGCGGATCGAGAAGGTGGGCGACCTGTCGGTCTTCCACCCGGACGCCGCCGGCCCGGGCACCGGGTCAGCCGCCGGACAGGCGCGGCAGCAGCAGGCGTGAGGGGTGGTCGCCGCCGTGGTGGACGGTGTGGTGGGCGAGGACGCTCGGGTGGACGTCGAAGCGCGGCGTGTTGCTGGCCGCGATCTCCAGGCGGATCCGGTGGCCGGCGCGGAACACGTGGCCGACCGCTCCCACCGCGACGGTGACCTCGACCGGCTCGCCGGGGCGGGACGCCTGCCCCGGGGCGGGCGCCTCCCCGGGGCGGGCGTCCGCCCCGGGGGCGCCGGCCGCGTCCGTGCCCGGCGGCAGCCGGCGCACCCCGTCGCACAGCAGCTCGGCCCGGCCGTCGGGGTGGACGTCGACGAGCTTGGCCGCCACGTCGGCCCCGGCCGCGTCCGGGGTCACGTACACGGTCAAGGTGATGTCGCCGACGACGGTCAGCGCGGTGCGGAGCGGCTCCCCGGTGAAGCACAGCACGTCGGCGCGGCGTTCCACCTCGCGTTGGTCCAGGGGGCCGCAGTCGCCGCCGGTGAACTGGCCGGGCAGGGCGGTGGCGCCGCCGGTGGTGGGCACGGGGTCCGCCGGGTCGTGGCGGATCCGGTCCGCGCCGGGAGCCGCGGGGGCGGGGCCGGGCGTCAGGCGGCGGCCGTCGAGGTGCAGGACCAGGTCCTCGGTGCCGGGGACGGGCCAGTCGGCGAAGGTGTGCCAGGCGTCGGCCCCGGTGAGGAACAGCCGCACCGGGCCGGGATCGGGCGCCGCCGGGGCCGGGCGCCGGCGCAGATGCCGGTCGAAATGGTCCAGATGGAGACCTGTGACGTCGAGGTTGCGTTCGTCGGCGGCCAGTCCGTAACGGCGCTGCGGAAATATTCCGCCGGTGACGCAGTGGGACCACGGTCCGACCACCAGCTGCGACGGCGTGCCGCATTCCCGAATTCCCCGGTAATTCTCCAGGGCGCCGGCCAGGAATATGTCGTACCAGCCGGTGAGGTGCAGCACCGGGGCCTCGATCGCCGGGTACGCCTCCCGGGGCGCGGCGCGCCGCCAGTACGGGTGGCCGGCCGGGTGGGCGCGCCAGCGGCGGTAGTAGGGGGCCAGCCGGTCCAGCAGGTCCGCGGCGGCGTCCGGGTCGCGGTAGAGCTCCTCGATCCGGTCGACGGCGTCGGCCACCTCCGCCAGCTCGGCCCTGGTCAGCCCGGCACCCTCCAGCAGCAGGTCGTAGAGCACCCAGTACAGGACGAAGCCGAGTTGGAAGGCGCCGCCCTGGTACGTCCAGCCCTCGTCGAAGCGGGATCCGGCCACGTGGGGGGCGATCGCGCCGAGACCGGGCGGGCGTTCGGCCGCGGCGAGGAGCGCGGCCATGGCCTCGTAGGAACGGCCGAACAGGCCCGCCGAGCCGTCGCACCAGGGCTGGCGCACCGCCCAGGCGACCGTGTCCGCGCCGTCGGCCGCCTCGTGCCAGTACGGCTCGAACGCGCCGCCGGAGCCGAACCGGCCGCGGACGTCCTGCACCAGCAGGGCGTAGCCGGAGCGGACCAGGCGCAGGCCGTCGACGGACGCGCCGCCCGGCGCGCCCGATTTCCCGTACGGGGTACGGCGCACCAGCACGGGGACTTCTTCCGCGGTGTCGGGCCGGTAGAGATCGGCACTCAATAACACGCCGTCCCGCATGGGTATTTTCAGATCGTGTTCCACAACAATACGCACCCGCCCATATTCCATCAGCGCGAGGGAATTCACAATGCACTCCCCCGGAATTTCCGGAATCGATTACCTGGCGCCGTTCTTCGGGACGGCGCGCACCGATCCCGCCCGGCCGGCCGTCGTCGACAACGGGCTCGTGATCGGCTACGGCACCCTGGCCGCCTGGGTGCTGGAGGTGGCCGGCGCCCTCGCCCCGCGCGACGCGACGCGGCCGCAGTCGCAGCCGCCGGTCGGCGTCGTCGTGCACCACTCGGCCCGTGACGTCGCGGCCCTGCTGGGTGTGCTCGCGGCGGGGCGGGCGTACGTCCCCCTGGAGGCCGATCATCCCGCGGCGCGGCTGGACGCGATCCTGGCGCGGCTCGGGGTCGAGGAGGCCGTCGCGACGGCGGACACCGGCTGGCAGCCGGCCGTCGCCTCGGTGATCCGCCCGCGCTGGGCGCCCGGCGCCGCGCTCCCGCCGGCCGCCGCGACCGGGCCGGACTCCGGGGTGCGGCCCGACGATCCGGCGTACGTGCTGTTCACCTCGGGCTCCACCGGCCGGCCCAAGGGCGTCGTGGTGCCGCACCGGGCGCTGGCCGCCGTGGTGCCGCCGCTGCGCACGCTGTACGGGATCGGGCCGGACTCCACCGTGCTGCACTTCCACGGAGCGGGCGGTGACACGAGCCTGGAGGAGATCCTGCCCACCCTGACCGGCGGCGCCACCCTCGTCGTCGACGACGCGGCGCGGGAAGGCTTCGCGCGGGTGGCCGAGGACCAGGAGGTCACGGTCGCGGTGCTGCCCACCGGTTTCTGGCACGGCCTGACCGGTGACCTGCTGCACCAGGGCGCGGAACTGCCCGCTTCCCTGCGCACGGTGGTGATCGGCGGGGAGGCGGTACGCGCCGACATGCTGGAGCGCTGGCGGCAGCTGGGCTCCGACGGGGTGCGGCTGCTCAACACGTACGGCTCCACCGAGACGGCCCTGGTCACCCACGCCGTGCAGCTGGCGGGGCCGGGCGCGCCCGCCCTGCCCGCGACGGGCGGTGACCTGCCGATCGGACTGCCGCTGCCCCATGTCGGGCAACGTGTCGCGGACGGAGGCGAGTTGTACGTGTCCGGGCCCGGCCTGGCGCTCGGCTACCACGGCGAACCGGAGGCGTCGGCGGCCCGGTTCGCCGAGCACGAGGGCGTCCGCTGGTACCGCACGGGGGACCTGGTCCGCGTGGGCCCCGGCGGCGCCCTGGTCTTCCGGGGCCGCTCCGACCACCAGGTGAAGATCCGCGGGCACCGCGTGGACCTCGTCGAGGTGGAGGGCCTCGTCGGCAGGTGCACGGGCGTGCTGGAGACCGCCGCGGCCCGGGTGGAGCGGGCCGGGCACAGCACTTTGGCCGCCTTCTTCGTGCCGCTGCCGGACCACGACCCCGACCAGGTGGCGGCGGGCGTACGCGCCCGGCTGGCCGAGGCCGCTGCGCCCCAGCTGGTGCCGAGCCTGCTGGTGCCGGTCGCGGCGCTGGAACGCACGCACACCGGCAAGGTGGACCGGAACGCGACCCGGGACCGCTACCTGGCCGCCGCGGGGGCGGACCGATGAGCACCCCGCAGGCCCGGCGAACGCCGCCCCCCGCCGCCGGGCCGGCCGCCCTCGCCGCGTACGCCTCCGACCGGCTGGGCGTGCCCCTCGACCCCGGCACCGCCCGCGTCGACGAGTCCGGCTGGGACTTCCGGGTCACGCACCTGCGGGCCACCGACGGCACCTGGTGGATCCTGCGGCAGCCGCGCCGGCCCGAGGCCGCGCGGCGGCTGGCCGTGGAGGGCGCGGTGCTGGCCGCCGTACGCGACCGGATGCCCGTGCCGGTGCCGCACTGGCGCCTGCACACCTGCGACCTGGTGGCCTACCCCAGGCTGCCGGGCGAGCCGGCCGCCACCGAGGACCCCGGGACCCTGGTCTACGGATGGTCCGTGGACCCGCTGGCCCACCCGGCCCACTACCTGGAACCGCTCGCCCGGGCGCTGGTCGAGGTGCACACGACCCCGCTCGACGCCTGGCCGGTGCCGGCCGGCCCGGCACGGCCGGACCCGGGCGCCGTACGCGCCGGCGTCGCGGCGAAGCTCGCCCGGGCCCGCGCCGAACTGCCGCTGCCCGCCGAGGGGTTGCTCCGCTGGCAGGCCTGGCTGGACGAGGACCGGCTGTGGCCGGACCGGTTGACGCCCGTCCACGGCGATGTGCACCCCGGCCACACGCTGGTGGTGCGCCCGCCGTCGGGCCCACCGGCCCTGGCGGGGCTGCTGGACTGGGCGAACGCCGACGTGGGTGATCCCGCCGTGGACTTCGTCGACATGCTGTACGCGGGCGGGACCGCCGTGCTGGACCGGCTCCTGGCGGCCTACCGGGCGGCGGGCGGCGAGGTCCGCGACGGCATGCGCGCCCACGTCCTGGCCCGAGCCTCCTTCCTGTGGGTCCACGTGGCCCTGCGGGGCCTGGACACCGGCCGCCCGGCGTGGGTGGAGACGGCCCTGCGCAGGATGGCCCCGTGACCCGTACACCCGAGGGGACGGCCTACGCCCTGCACGGGACGGGAGAGCGCCCGGTGGTGCTGGTGGCCGGAGCCGGCGGCACGGGACGCATCTGGGAGCACCACCAGGTCCCGGCGCTGACCGCGGCGGGCTGGCGGGTGGTCACCTTCGACCACGGGTCGACGTCCGCGCCCACCGATCCATGGGAACTCGCGGCCCTGACGCGCGAGTTGGTCACGTCGCTGGCACTGCCGCCCTGCCCGCTGGTCGGTCACTCGCTCGGCTCCCTCGCCGTTCAGGAACTGCTGCTGACCGATCCGCACCTCGTCAGCGGGGCGGTGCTCACCGCGACCCGCGGCCGGTCCGACGCCGTGGGCGAAGCCCTGGCCCGGGCCGAGGCGGCGTGCGTACGGGCGGGGACCGCGCTGCCCGCGGAGTTCGAGGCCTTCGTCCGCCTGGTGCAGAACCTCTCGCCCAGGACGCTCGCCGACGAGCGGGCGGCGACAGAATGGCTCGACTTGTTCGAACTCGCCGCGCTGACCGGCCGGTCGCCCGCCCTCCGGCCCGGCCCCCCGGTCCCCGACCGGCTGGCCGAGTACGCCCGGATCGACGTGCCCGTGCTGGTGGTCGGCTTCGCCGACGACGTGCTGGCGCCGGCCCCGCTGGGCCGGGAGGTCGCCGAGGCGATCCCCGGCGGCCGGTACGCCGAGCTGGCGGACGCCGGTCACCTCGGGTTCCTGGAGCGGCCCGAGGCCTTCAACACCGTCCTGCTCGACTTCCTCGCCACCCTGGCCCCGACCGACCCCGGAGTGTCCCGTGCCCCTTGAACGGCCCCTCGTGGAACCGAAGACCGACGCGGAGCTGGAGGTCGTCCACGTCGGACGGCGACCGCCGCGGTCCTGGACGGCCGCCGTGTACCTGTGCGGCCCGACCCCTGCCGACCCGGCCGAGCGGTCGTGGCGCCCGGACGCCGTCGCCGCACTGCGCGCCGGCTGGTCCGGGCCGGGGCGGCTGGTGGTGTTCCTCCCCGAGCCGGAGCCGGGCGGCACCTACCCGGCGTACGGCGACCAGATCGCCTGGGAGGAGGACGCCATGCGCCGCTCCGACGTGGTCCTGTTCTGGATCCCGCGGGACATGGCCCGGCTCCCCGGCCTGGTCTCCAACATCAAGTGGGGCGCGTGGTGCGACTCGGGCCGCGCCGTGCTCGGCAGTCCGCCGGGGGCCGAACGGATGGACTACCTGCTGCACTTCGCCGAGGCCCTGGGCGTACCGGTGGAGCGGACGCTGGCGCAGGCCGCCGCGGCGGCCCTGCGGGCGGTCGGGCCGGGGTCCTTGCGCACCGGCGGTGAGCGGGCCGTCCCGCTGACGGTGTGGCGGACCGACCCGTTCCGGACCTGGTACGGCGCGTGCCGGGAGGCCGGGGACCGGCTGCTGGACGCCCGTGTGGAGTGGTACGACCCGGCGGCGGCGCGGGCCGGGGCCGCCGCCTGGCTGCTGACCGTCACGGTCGCGCCGGGCGGCGGCTCCGGCCCGGTCGTCCGCCGCCTGCTGGCGGCTCAGGGGCAGGGCATGCTCATGTAGAGCGCGTGCTCGCCCTCGGAGTCGGTGCCCTGGTACAGGGCGGTGTCCAGGCCGCAGAAGGCGAAGCCCATGCGGCGGTAGGCGTGGATGGCCGGGGCGTTGACGTTGGTGACCTCCAGCCAGAGGTGGCCGGCGCCGCGCTCCCGGGCGAAGTCCACCGCACGGCCCATCAGCGCCCGGCCCACGCCCCGGCCCCGGTGGTCCGCGGCGACCTCGATGTCCTCGATGGTCAGGCGGCGGTTCCATGGGGAGTAGGAGACGGCGGCGAAGCCGGCGAGGCCGCCGTCGGTGCCGACGGCCACGAAGGTCCGGCTGCCGTCGTCCTCCCCGTCCGCCCCCTCGCCGTCGTCGCCGTCGTCCTCGGGGAACACCTTGACCAGCGGCGGGTCCACCGGGACCTCGCGGAAGGCGAAGCCGTCGCCGCTGACGGTGACTTCGAAGACGGTGCTGGTGGTGAAGGAGCCGTCGAGGGCCTCGATGGCCTCGGCGTCCTCGGGGCGGGCGGTGCGGAACTCGTAAGGAGTGTCACTGGTCGCGGTCATGGCACGAGCCTATGACCGACCCGCCCGGGAAACGGCGGGTTCCAGCCGTTACGGGGCAGTGGCTCCGGGGGCGATCCGCCACTGGCCCACCTCGCGGTGGGCGGAGTCGTACACGGCCGCCGCGTCCCCCGGCTCCAGGGCGTAGTGGCGCAGGTTGCCGGCCCAGTAGCGCAGGATGCGGCCCAGCTCACCCGCGGCCTCGCCGTCGAACGCCGTTTCTCCCATGTCCACTTCCAGCACGAACTTCACGGGGAACCTCACTCGTCGTCTCGCGGATTTCCGTCCCTTCCATTCTCCCCTTGCATCGCCCTGTGAAGGTTTGTGCCGCAGACCGCTCCTGCCGGGCAGGTGGGGGGCCGAGAACCCTCAAAGGGAGCATCAGGCCGGGGTCGGTGCGGCCGGGAGCGGGGGAAGGGCGGGGGCGTCCAGCCAGGGACCGAGCAGCTCGTCCGCCGAGCCGGTGGCGTAGCGGGCCACGTGGGCGGTGAAGCCGCCCGTGCTGACGACGCCGTGCCGGTGGGCGGTGGCCCAGTCGCGCAGCATCGGGAAGAACGCCTCGTCGCCCAGGGCGCAGCGGACCGCGTGCACGGTCAGGCCGCCGCGCTCGTAGAGGCGGTCGTCGAACATCAGCTTGCGGCCCGGGTCGGCCAGCCGCAGGTCCTGCGGCAACCCGGCCAGCAGGCGGTGGGCCGCCGCGGCGTGCTCGTGCGCGGTCCGGCCGCCCGAACGCTCCGACCAGAGCCATTCGGCGTACTTCGCGAAGCCCTCGTTCAGCCAGATGTGCCGCCAGTCGGCGATGGTCAGGCTGTTGCCGAACCACTGGTGCGCGAGTTCGTGGGCGACCAGCCGCTCCGAACCGCGTGCGCCGTCGACGTGGTTGGCGCCGAACAGGGACATGCCCTGCGCCTCGACCGGCACGTCGAGTTCCTCGTCCGCGACCACCACCGTGTACTCGCCGAACGGGTACGGCCCGAAGAGCTCCTCGAACAGCCGCATCATGGCCGGCTGCCGGGCGAAGTCCCGGGAGAACCGGGGCAGCAGCGCGGTCGGGACGTGCGCGCTCTGCGGGACGCCGCCCAGGCCCGGTTCGCCGAGCAGGACCGTCCGGTACGCGCCGATGGCCAGGCCGACCAGGTAGCTGGAGGTGGGGGCGGGCTGCTCGTACACCCAGGTCGTCGTGCTCGCCCTGGTGGTGCGGGTGAGCAGCCGGCCGCCGGCCACCACCGTGTACGCCGAGGGCGTGGTGACCGAGATCCGGTACGAGGCCTTGTCGGCGGGCCGGTCGTTGCACGGGTACCAGGACGGGGCGCCGACGGGTTGGCTGGCGACCAGCGCGCCGTCGGTCAGCTCCTCCCAGCCCAACCCGCCCCAGGGGCTGCGGACCGGCTTGGGGTTGCCCGACCAGTGGACCTCCACGGTGAACGCGGCTCCGGCGGGCAGCGGCTCGGCGGGGCGGATCCGCAACCGGCCGCCGCGGTGGACGTGGTGCGGGGCGCGGCCGTCGACCAGGACCCGGCCGACGCGGAACCGGGCGAGGTCGAGGAAGAACTCCGCGAGCGGGGCGCGGCCCGCGACGGCGCTGAGCCGCGCGGTTCCCGCCAGGCGGTTGGGGGCGGGGCGGTACTCCAGGGCGAGTTCGTACCGGGTCACGCGGTACCGGGGGTCGCCGTTGTCCGGGAAGTACGGGTCCGCACCCGTTCCGTGCCCGCCACCGGCCTTGCTCCGGCCGCCGGTCCTGCTCTGGCCGCCCATGGCCGCCGTCCCTCCGTGCCCGGTGCTCGTGCGGTCCGTCAAGGCCGCCACGCCTCGATCGGATTGCCCAGCCAGCGGGTGTCGGCCGGGACGGACTCCCCGGCCATCACGAGGGAGGCGGGGCCCAGGGTGGTGCGCGCCCCCACGGTGCTGCCGGGCAGGACGATTCCGCCCGGTCCCAGGGTGGCGCCCGCCCCGAGGACCACAGTATCCGTCCGCAAGATCCGGTCGTGGAAGAGGTGGGTCTGCAGGACGCAGCCGCGGTTCACGGCGGCCCCGTCGCCGAGCGCGACCAGGTCCGTCTCGGGCAGCCAGTAGCTCTCGCACCACACTCCCCGCCCGACCCGGGCGCCGAGCCCGCGCAGCCACAGGGACATCAGCGGTGTCCCGGGGACCGCGCCGACCAGCCACGGCACGGCCAGCACCTCCACGAAGGTGTCCGCCAGCTCGTTGCGCCACACGAAGCCGCTCCACAGCGGGTGTTCGCCGGTCCGGTGCCGGCCCACCAGCAGCCACTTCGCGGCGACCGCGACCAGGCAGGCGGCCAGGCCCGCGACGAGCAGGACCGCGCCCGACAGCAGCGCGCCGGTCACGACGCCGGGCCCGCCGTCGCCCGCCGTCATGAGCGCGCAGAACGCCGCCAGGCTCAGCACGCCCAGGGCCACCGAGCAGAACACCGGCACCAGTCGGCACAGCTCCACCAGGCCGCGCGCCCACAGCAGCCGCGCGGGCGGGTCGTAGGTCCGGCTGTCGTCCGCGGCGGCGGCCGCGCGGGGCAGCTCGACCGGTGGCAGGCCCAGGTACGAACGGCCCTTCTTGGCCTTCTTCGGGGTGGCCGACAGCACCCCCACCAGACCGCCGTCGGGCACGCTGCGGCCGGGCGCGGTCATGCCGGAGTTGCCGAGGAAGGCGCGGCGGCCGATCTCGGAGCGGCCGATCCGCATCCAGCCGCCGCCGAGCTCGTAGGGTGCGGTGAGGGTGTCGTCGGCGAGGAAGGCGCCCTCGCCGACGGTGGTCAGGCTCGGCAGCGCCAGCACGGTGGACACCTCCGCGCCCCGGCCGACGCGCATGCCGAGCAGCCGCAGCCACACCGGCGTGACCAGGCCGGCGTACAGCGGGAAGAGCGTGCCCCGGGCCCGGTCCATCAGCTGCGTGACCGTCCAGGCCTGCCAGCCGATGCGGCTGTGGGTGGGACGGCTGCCGGGGTGCAGGCCGAGGCTGAGCAGCCGGACCGCCACGAGCACCAGCAGCGCGTACGCGACCCCGAACGCGAGCGCCGCGGGCACCACCGCCGACAGCGCCCCGCGCAGGGCCGCGCCGGGTCCGGCGCCGGCGGGCACGAACGGGCCGGCCACCAGCAGCGCGGGCACGGCGGCGAGCACGGGCAGGGCGGTCAGGCCGAGGCCGGTCACCCCGTACACGGCGCGCCAGCGCGCGGCGCGCGGCGGGCGTTCGCGGGGCCAGTTCCGCTTGGCCCTGCCGGTCTTGACGGCGGGCGCCCCGGCCCAGCGCTGCCCGGTGGGGATCTGCCCGGCCACGGCCGACCCGGGCGCCACCTCGGCCCGCTTGCCGACGCGGGCGCCGGGGAGGAGCATGCTGCGGGTGCCGACCACGGCGCCCGCACCGACCTTGACCGCGCCGATCTCCAGCCGGTCCCCGTCGAGCCAGTACCCGCTGAGGTCGACCTCGGCCTCCACGGCGCAGCCGCGGCCGAGCTTGAGCAGGCCGGTGACCGGTGGCAGCGCGTGCAGGTCGACGTCCCGGCCGACCTTGGCCCCGAGCGCCCGGGCGTACCGCTCCAGCCAGGCGCCGGTGAGCGAGGTCGCGCCGACGCTCTCGGCCAGCCGCTCGGCCGTCCACAGCCGCAGGTGGACGTGGCCGCCGCGCGGGTAGCGTCCGGCCCGCACGCCGCGCAGCAGGAGCCGGGCGCCGCCGGCGGCGAGGGCGACACGGCCCGGCGGGCTGAAGAACAGCAGGGCTCCGGCGGCGACCAGCGGCCAGGAGGCGGTCGGCGCCCACGGGTACGACCCGAGGTGGTGCAGGACGTTGCCCGACGCGAGCAGGGCGACGCTCCAGCGCAGCCCGACGACGGTGAACAGCGGCAGCAGCAGGAGCCACTGCACGGCCTGGGCGCGGGTCGGGACCGGCGGGACGGCCCTGGGTGCCTCGTCGCCCCGGACGGACTTCTCCAGCCGCCGGGCCAGCTTGCGCACGGTGGGCTGCTGGTAGAGGTCGAGCACGGCCGCGCCGGGGTAGCGGGTGCGCAGCCGGGTGGTCAGCCGGGCGGCGGCGAGGCTGTTGCCGCCGAGCGCGAAGAAGTCGTCACCGGCGCCGGTGACGGCCACGCCGAGGGTCTCGCGCCACTGCTCGGCGAGCCAGGCCTCGGTGCCGTGGAGCTGTTCGGCGGGTCCGGTGGGCTCCAGGTCGGGCAGCGGCCACGGGAGCGCGTCGCGGTCGACCTTGCCGGAGGTCCGGGTGGGCAGGGCGGCCACCTCCGCGAGGAGGGGGACGAGCGCGGCGGGCAGCTCGGCGCGCAGCCGTGCCACGGCCGCGGCGCGGTCCCAGCCGTCCTGGGTGACGACGTAGCCGACGAGCAGCTGGTTGCCGCCGCGGGCGGTGCGGACCGCGGCGGCGGCCGCGGCGGCGCCGGGCAGGGCCTGCAACGCGGCGTCCACCTCGCCCAGTTCGATGCGGCGCCCGCCGAGCTTGATCTGCTCGTCGCCGCGGCCGAGGAAGACCAGCCCCTCGGGCTCGGCGCGCACCAGGTCGCCGCTGCGGTAGGCGCGCTCCCAGCCGAGGGAGGCCAGGGGGGCGTACTTCTCGGCGTCCTTCACCGGGTCGAGGTAGCGGGCCAGGCCCGCGCCGCCGATCACCAGTTCGCCGCTGCCGCCCAGGGGGACCGGTTCCCCGGACGCGTCGACGACGGCCAGCTCCCAGCCGTTCAGCGGGAGTCCGATGCGGATCGGCTCCTCGCCGGTCAGCAGCGCGGCGCAGGCGACGACCGTGGCCTCCGTGGGGCCGTACGTGTTCCAGACCTCGCGGCCCTCGGTGACCAGGCGGGCGGCCAGCTCGGGCGGGCAGGCCTCGCCGCCGAAGATCAGCAGCCGGACCTCGTCGAGGGCCTCGGGCTCCCACAGCGCGGCCAGGGTCGGCACGGTGGAGACCACCGTGATCTCCTGCTCCACCAGCCACGGGCCGAGGTCGGCGCCGCCGCGCACCTGGGAGCGGGGCACGGGCACCAGGCAGGCGCCGTGCCGCCAGGCCAGCCACATCTCCTCGCAGGAGGCGTCGAAGCCGACCGACAGGCCGGCCATGACCCGGTCGCCGGGGCCGATCGGGTCCTCGGCGAGGAACAGCGCGGCCTCGGCGTCCACGAAGGCGGCGGCGCTGCGGTGGGTGACGGCCACGCCCTTGGGGGTGCCGGTGGAACCGGAGGTGAAGATGATCCAGGCGTCGTGCTCGGGCCGGGGGCGGGTGCCGGGCCCGGCAGGGGTGCCGGTGCGGCCGGGGCTGTCCGCCCCGCCGGGGTCGTCCGCGCCCGCGGGGGCGTCGGCACCGGCGGCGAGGACGTCGATGCGGCGGCCCGCGCCCACCACCGCCCGCACCCGGGCCTCGCCGAAGACCAGTTCGGCCCGCTCGTCGGGGTCCTCCGCGTCGACCGGCACGTAGGCGGCGCCGGCGGCGAGGACGGCCAGGATCGAGGCGTACAGCTCGTTGGTCCCGGACGGCACCCGCACCCCCACCCGGTCGCCAGGGCGCACCCCCGCGGCGGCCAGGGCCCGCCGACGGCGGTCGACCTCGGCGGCCAGGGCACGGTACGTCAGGTGCCCGGTGCCGTCGTCGAGGGCGAGCTCGTCCGGGTACGCCCGGACGGAGGCGTCGAAGATGTCGAGGAGGGTGCGCGGCGGGGCCGCCGGGCCGGCGGAGAACCGGGCTGCCTTGCCGGGTTCGGGCCCCTCGGGCGGTGGACCGGCCGCCGCGCCGGACGCCCGGCCGGATGTCGCGCGGGGCGTCGGGCCGGGTGCTTCTTCGGTGCCTCCGCCCCGTGGGGCGCCGTCGTCGAGCAGGGTCGGCTCCCCGCGCTCAGGTGTGGCTGCCATCGCCCCTCGCGTCTCGGTCCCGGACGGGTCCGGCCCGCCGGGGGAGACCGGGTCAACCCGGTTTGTTCCGTTCCGGCGAGGAACAGCCCGTCAGTTTAGTCCATGGACGCGGGATTTCCGGGTCACAAGCCTTGCGCGTGGCCGGTACGTGACGGTAAAGGAGGCGGGCCGCGGGTAGCGTGGTCCGATGACCGATGAGCGCGTGGTGAGCTGGGAAGTGACCGCCGGTGGCGGGTTCGAGACGGCCTGGGTGGAGCTCGGAGGACGGGACACGGGCCTGCGGGCGCGGGGGCGGGCCGTGGGGTCCGCGCCGGGGCCGTACTGGGTGTCGTACGAGCTGGAGACCGCGGCGGAGTTCGTCACCCGGCGGCTGCACGTGAGGGTCGAGGACGCCGACGGCACGCGGGAGCTGGACCTGCGCCACGACGGCGCCGGATGGACCGCGGGCGGGGAGCCGCTGCCGGGGCTCGGCGGGGCGCTCGACTGCGACCTGGGGCTGTGCCCGCTCACCAACACCATGCCCGTGCTGCGGCACCGGCTCCACGAGGGGCCCGGCGAGCGGGAGTTCCTGATGGCCTGGGTGTCGGTGCCGGACCTGACGGTACGGCCGTCCCGGCAGCGGTACCGGCACCTGGGCCGGACGGAGGCGGGCGGTGCGGTCGTCCGGTACTCCTCCGAGGACTTCGTCAGCGACATCACGTTCGACGCCGACGCGCTCGTGGTGGACTATCCGCGACTGGCGCACCGCCTGGGCTGAGGGCCCGAACCGGCCCCGCCCGTCCGGCAGGGCCGGTTCGGGCGGGGCCGGTGGGGGCCGCTCCTCGTCGAGCGCGTCGCCTACTTCTTGAGCTCGTCGATGCAGAGCACGAACTGCTTGCCGGAGCTGCGCCGGGAACCGCGCGTCTGCTCGTAGTAGCCCATGTCCGACTTGCCTTCGCACTTGCTCGAGTCGGCGGTGTCGGAGATCACCTCGACCACCTTGTACTTGGCGTCGGCCCCCTCGCACTTGACGACCTGGAGGTCGGGGCTGGCGATGGTCCCGTTGTTCTTGAGGCAGTCGCCGGCCTTGGCGTGGTCGGCGTCGTCCCGGCTGGTCCACCAGCCCACGGCGATGACGATGACGACGACCACGGCACCGACGATCCGCAGGATCTTCTTCACGCCCATGCCGCTGCGCGCCGGCGGAGCGGGCGGCGCCGGCGGAGCGCCCCACTGCTGCTGCGGCGGCTGCGGCTGCATCGGCATCTGCTGCTGCGGGTACGGCTGCTGCGGCGGGTAGGGCTGTCCCGGCTGCTGCGGGTAGCCCTGCGGCGGCTGGTGGCCGTGCGGAGCGGGCTGGCCGTACGGGCCGGGGCCCTGCTGGGGCGGGAAGGTCATACGAGAGTCCCCCGTGGCGAAAAAACGATTCTTTGACGCGTGCACGCTATCAACCGCCACCGACAGGCACGGAATCCGCTCCCCCGAATACGAGGGCCCCGCCGTGTGTCGGAGGGGGGCGGGCGGGTCCGCTGGTGAGGATGGGGTGTCCGGTGCCCGGCACCGGGCACCGGACGGAATCGAGGTGTGCGGTGAGCGCGGACGAGACGGCGGTGCGCGACCTGGGAGCGGTTCTGGCGTGGGTGCTGGACCGCTCGCACGAAGCGTCGGCACGTGAGGTCCCCACGCTGGTCGACGAGGCCGCGCGGCGGCTCGGCGTGTCCGGGACCCGCCTCTTCCTCGCCGACCTCCAGCAGCAGCGCCTCGTGGCGCTTCCCCAGCTCACGGGGGGCCACGTCGAGCAGGCCTTCGGGGAGCAGGTCTTCGAGCAACCCGCCGAGCGCCCCGCCGAGCCGGACAGCGTCGACGTCGAGGGCTCGCTCGCGGGCCTCGCCTACCGCAGCCAGCGCCTCCAGCTGGCCCGTGACGGCTCCGCCGCCTGGATCCCCATGATCGACGGCGTGGAACGCGTCGGCGTCATGGAGGTCACCGGCCCCGGGCCGGACGCGGCGGCGCTGGAGGTGTGCCGGACCCTGGCGAGCCTGGCCACCTTGATCGTGGTCTCCAAGGCGACCCACCACGACCTGCTGGTCGCCAGGGGGCGCAGCCGGCCGATGACCCTCCAGGCCGAACTGCTGTGGGCCTTCCTGCCCCCGCGCACGATCGGCACCCGCCAGGTGACCTCCACCGCCGTCCTGGAGCCGGCCTACGACATCGGGGGCGACGCCTTCGACCACAGCTTCAGCGACGGCCTGCTGCACCTGACCCTGCTGGACGCCATGGGCCACGACCTGGCCTCCGGAGGGGCCAGCGCGGCGGGCCTGGCCGCCTGCCGCTCCACCCGCCGCTCGGGCGGCGGCCTGCCGGACATCGTCGCCACCATCGACCGCACCCTCGAACGGTGGATCCCCGACCGCCTCATGACGGGCGTCCTCGCCACCCTCGACACCGTGCGGGGGGAGTTCACCTGGGTCAACTGCGGCCACCCGGCGCCGCTGCTCATCCGCGACGGCCACGTCCTGCCCGCGGCCCTGGAACGGCCCGCCGTGCTCCCGCTCGGCCTCGGCGTCCACACCGGGGCGCCGCCCGCGCCGCACCGGGCCCGTCTCCAGCCCGGTGACCGGGTCCTGGTCTACAGCGACGGCGTGACCGAGGCGCGCTCGGCCGCGGGCGAGTTCTTCGGGGAGGAGCGGCTGACGGACACCGTCATCCGGTCCATGGCCTCCGGCGACACCGCGCCCGAGGCCCTGCGCCGGCTGATCCGGGACCTGCTCACGCACCAGGACCAGCGGCTCGGCGACGACGCCACCATCCTCCTCGCCGAATGGCATCCCGCCGCCTGACCCGCCGTCGCCGGGGCCCGGCCCGCGCTCACGGCGTCAGCGTGTCGGCGTGCCGGTGCGCGACCCGCCAGGCACCGCCCTCGCGGCGGTAGACCTGCGTGGCGCGCAGGGTGTAGCTGCGCGGCTCCCCGTCGACGGACGCGGAGGTGTGTTCGAGGCCGACCGTGTAGGCCATGTCGCCGCGGACGTCGTACGCCTGGAGCTCGAACGCGTACGACGTGCAGTGCGAGAAGGTCCGGGCGAGGGCGGCGAAGAGCGTGTCCAGCTCCTGCTGCCCCTGGGCGCTCTGCCAGGCGCCGAGCACGCTCACCGGCTCCTCGCGCGACCACAGCGCCCGGCGGGGCGCCGCGTCGCCGTTGTGCAGCGCCAGCTCCGCCTCGTAGAGGTCGGTCCTGACCCAGGACACGAAGTCGTCACGGTCGGCCATGCGTTCATCATGCACCCGGGCGGCGGACCGGGCGACCGCCGCCTGCGGCGGCCCCGTCACCGCATCCGCGGCAGCCGCAGGCTGAGCAGTGTGGTCAGCGCGATCAGGCCGAGCTGCACGAGGAGGGTGGCGCTCACCGCGCCGCGCGTGCCGGCCGTCGGGACCAGGGCGAGGAAGAGGCTGCCGAGGGTGGCCACGCCGAGGGCCAGGGAGGACTGCTGGGCGGTGATCATGACGCCGCTGCCCACCCCGGCCCGGTCGGCGGGCACGTCGGAGAGCATCAGCCGCATCAGCACGGGCAGTTGCAGTCCCTGCCCGAGTCCCGCCACTGCCACGCCCGGGGCGAGCGCGGCCAGGCCGACGTCGGGCCAGCCGTACCGGAGGGTGAGCAGCAGCAGGCCGATGCCGGCCGCCTGGAGGAGGCCTCCGGCGGTGACGACCCGGCTGCCGAAGCGGGCGACCAGGCGCGGCCCGGCCAGCGAGGCGCCGAAGAAGGCGAGGGCCATCGGCACCAGCGCCAGCCCCGCCGCGACCGGGCCGAGCCGCAGCCCCTGCTGGAGGGTGACCGCGAGGACGAACATGAAGCCGCTGAACCCGACCGAGAACGGCAGCAGCAGCGCCAGGCCGCGCCGCAGGGACTCCAGCCGCAGCAGGCTCGGCGGTACCAGCGGGACGCGTCCGGCGCGGTCGGCCCGGCGCTCGACGACGCAGAAGGCCACGGCGGCGACGGGGAACACGGCGAGCGAGATCCAGGTCCACGACGGCCACCCGGCGGCCCGGCCCTCGGTCAGCGGCAGCAGCAGCGAGACCAGCGACAGCGCGAGCAGCAGGGTGCCGGGCACGTCCACGGCGGCGGGCCTGCTGGACCGGGTGTCGGGAACGCTGCGCACGGCGAGCACCAGGCCCAGCACCACCACGGGGACGTTGACCAGGAACACCGCGCGCCAGCCGGTCCCGGCCAGGTCCGCGGCGACCAGCACCCCGCCGAGGATCTGCCCGGCGACCATGGACAGGCCGGCGGTGGCCCCGTACAGGCTCATGGCCCTGGCCCGGCGCGGGCCCTCGGTGGTGGCCTGGACGGTGGCCAGCACCTGCGGCAGCATCAGCGCGGAGGCGGCGCCCTGGGCGACGCGGGCCGCGACCAGCGTCCAGGCGTCCGGGGCGAGTCCGCAGGCGAGCGAGGTGACGCCGAAGGCGGCCATGCCGATCAGGAACAGGCGGCGGCGGCCGAGGGTGTCGCCGACGCGCCCGCCGAGGACCAGCAGCACGGCGTAGGCCACGCCGTACCCGCCGACGACGAGCTCCAGCAGGGCGGGGCCCGCGGCCAGGTCGTGCTCGATCGCCGGCAGCGCGACGTTGACGACGAAGAAGTCGATCAGCGGCAGGGCGGCGCCCAGCAGCACGGTGAACAGGCCGAGGCCGGTGAGGTGCGCCCGGTTGGGTGCCGTCGGGCCCGGTGGTCCGGGGGGCGAGGGGCGGACGGAGGCCGAAGGGCGGACGGAGGTCGAGGGGTGGACGGAGGTCGAGGGGTGGACGGAGGTCGAGGGGTGGACGGAGGTCGGAGTCGTTTCGGTCACGGTTCGACGGTCCCGCGGACGTCAGCCTGGTACCAGAGTGTCGTCATCCGGGTACCAGGACCACCTGGCAACAGGATGAGCCGTCCGGCAGGCTGGAGCCATGACCACGTCCGCCCCCGCGAGCCCGGGGAGCCCTCGCAGCGACGCCCGCCGGCACGAGTTGGCGGAATTCCTGCGCAGCCGCCGTGAGCGGATCACCCCCGAGCAGGTGGGTCTCGTCCGCGGGCCGCGCCGGCGGACCCCGGGACTGCGCCGCGAGGAGGTCGCGCAGCTGTCGTCGGTGGGCGTGACCTGGTACACGTGGCTGGAGCAGGCGCGTGACATCCAGGTGTCGGTGCAGGTGCTGGACGCGGTCGCGCGGGCGCTGCTGCTCGACGCGAGCGAGCGGGCGCACCTGTTCGCCCTGGCCGGGAGCCTGGATCCGGCGCCGCCGTCGACCTGCCCGACCGTGACGCCGTCCCTGCGCGCGATGATCGACCAGCTGGGGCCGGTCCCGGCGTGCGTCCAGAACAGCCGCTACGACATCCTCGCGTACAACGCCGCCTACGGGCGGCTGTTCGGCGATCTGGACGCCACCCCGGCGGAGGACCGCAACTGCATGTGGCTGGCCTTCACCGACCCGCAGTGGCGGGCCGCGGTGGTGGACCTGCCGGGGACCCACCGGACCATGGCGGCGAAGTTCCGGGCGGCGATGGCCGAGCACCTGGCGGAGCCGGCGTGGAAGACGCTGCTGGCCAGGCTGGAGGGCGCCTCGGAGGAGTTCCGGGAGGTGTGGGCGCGGCACGAGGTGATCGGGCAGGGCGCCAAGTCGAAGTACATCCGCAACCCGTACGTCGGCCTGCTGCACGTGGAGCACACCAACCTCTGGCTGGGGCCCGCGCAGGGCGCCCGGCTGGTGGCGTACGTCCCGCTGGACGAGGAGACGCGCGAACGCCTGGAGCGGCTGCGGGACCTGGCCTCCGACGGGACGGCCGCCACCACCGGCTGAGGCGCCCGGCTCCCCCGCCCGGCGGCACGGAGCGGCTGCGCCCGCGCGGGACCGGCGACCGGGCCCCTATGCGGGCCCGGCCGTCGGCGCGAGCCGCGTGAGGACCAGCAGGGCGTCGACGAGGTCCTCGGCGGGGGCGCCCGTGGCCAGGCGGCGCAGTTGCTGGCCGAAGACGAGGGCGACGGCGGCCGCGGCCAGCCGTTCGGGGTCGGCGACGCCCAGGTGGGTCAGGATGCGCGCCGCCAGGAGGTCGTAGGCGGCGAAGCACTCGGCCGCCGCCGCCCGCAGCCGCTCGTCCCGGCCGGCCTGGACGTACAGCTCGAAGGGTGCGATGTGCCGGCTGTCGAACGCGTTGCCGCCCGCCACCTGGGCGACGACCTCGGCCGCCTGCCCGATGTCGAAGCGTTCGTCGGTGCAGGCGTCGGCCAGCGCCGTGAAATGCCGGGTCTCCTCGGCCACGAAGTGCAGCAGGCTCTCGCGCAGCAGCTCGTGCTGCGTGGCGAAGTGGTAGGTGACCGAACCGAGGGAGACCGCGGCCTCCTTGGCGATCCGCCGGTTGGTGACGGCGGCGATCCCGTCCTGCCCGATGATCCGCAGTACGGCGTCGATGATGCGCTGGCGGGTGTCGGACGCAGGGGGCATGACCGCATTCTGCCCGACGGCCCGGCGGTGGTTCTCGGACAGGTCCGGGGAGGCGGCATCCGGGGTGTGGACAGGGGACGACGCGCTCCCTACTGTTCGTTCGAACGAACAACAGGGCCGGACGTATCGCGGTCATGGGCGCGCGCACAGGAGGCGTCGTGGAGATATCGGGATCGCAGGTTCTGCTCACCGGGGCCACCGGAGGCATCGGTTCGGCCCTGGCCGGGCGGCTGGCCGCGGAGGGGGCCCGGCTGACGGTGACCGGGCGGCGCGAGGAGGCCCTCAAGGCCACCGCCGAGGCCTGGGGCGCGCGTACGGTGGTGGCGGACCTGGCCGTCCGCCCGGACGTCGTCCGCCTCGCCGAGACGTGCGCCGCGACGGACGTGCTGGTCGCGAACGCCGCCCTGCCGGCCAGCGGTGACCTCCTGGACTACACCGAGGAGCAGATCGACCGCGCGCTCGACGTCAACCTGCGCGCCCCGCTGCTGCTGTGCCGGCTGCTCGCGGCGCACATGGTGGCGCGCGGCCGGGGCCACATCGTGCTCGTGGGCTCCCTCTCGGGCAAGGCGGCGACGAGGTCGACCTCCCTGTACAACGCGACCAAGTTCGGGCTGCGCGGCTTCGCCCTCGCGCTGCGCCAGGAGCTCGGCGGCTCCGGCGTGGGCGTGTCCCTGGTGCAGCCGGGCTTCGTCCGCGACGCCGGGATGTTCGCGGCCACCGGCGCGACGCCGCCGAAGGGCATGCGGACCGTCACCCCCGGCCAGGTCGCCGACGGCGTCGTACGGGCCGTCCGACGCGACCGGTGCGAGGTGAACGTGGCTCCGCTGGAGCTGCGCCTGCTCAGCGCCGTCGCCGGGCAGTTCCCCGGCTTCGCCGAGCGCGTCCAGGCCCGGGCCGACACCGACGCCACCGTGCGCCGGCTCGTCGAGGCCCAGCGCTCGCGGCGCTAGCGCTCGCCTCTCCCCCGTTCCCCGGCTCGCCCGGTCCTCCGCTCCGACGCTCGCCCGTTCCGCCGCTCCCCCGGTCCTCCGCTCGCCCGCTCCCCGACGCCCCACCTCCCACACCCAACCCTTCCCACGCGAACGGAGACCGGCTGTGGCAACCGACCACGTCCCGGGCGGCGTCGACCGCCGCTCCCTGCTCCGCTCAGGTGCCCTGCTGGCCGCGGGCGGGGCGGCCGCCCTCGTGCCCGCCCCGCTCGCCCGCGCCGGCACCGCCGGCGGGCGCACGGACCCCGCCGCGGCCGGCGGGACCGGCACGGTGACCACCACCTACGAGGGCCGCTCGCCCTACGGCATCGACCAGTGGGCGTCCGTCCCGTTCGACGTCCCCCCGGGCGTCCGGCGGATCACGGTGACGTCCTCCTTCGACCGGGCCGCCGGCATCCTGGACACCGGCATCTTCGGCCCGTCCGGCTTCCGCGGCTGGTCCGGCAGTGCCCGGTCGGAGTTCACCCTCTCCGGCGCGGACGCCACGCCGGGCTACGTGCCGGGGCCCATCGAGCCGGGTGCCTGGGCCGTCGCGCTCGGGCCGATGGTCAGCGCTGCCGGCGGGATGGCCTGGACCGTCACCGTCACGCTGCACCACGGGGACCCGCTGCCCCCGGCCCCGTACGACCTCCTGCCGACCGCGGTGCCCGGCCGCGGGCCCGGCTGGTACCGGGGAGACCTGCACCTGCACAGCGTGCACTCCGACGGCGGGCGCACCGTGGACGAGATCGTCGTGGCCGCCCGCCGGGAGGGCCTGGACTTCCTGGCCACCTCCGACCACAACACCAGCTCGACGGGCGTGTCCTGGCGCGGCAACGTCCCGGGCGACCTGCTCGTCGTCAACGCCGAGGAGGTCACCACCCGGCACGGCCACTGGCTGGCCGTCGGACTCCCGCAGGGCGAGTGGGTGGACTGGCACTACGGCCCCCGGGACGGCGGCGCCTTCGACGGCCACGCCCGGCGGGTGCGCAGCCTGGGCGGTCTGGTGATCGCGGCCCACCCGATGACCCCCGCGGCGGGCTCCTTCTGGGAGTTCGGCCTGGACCGCGTCGACGCCCTGGAGGTCTGGAACGGTCCGTGGACCCTGGACGACGCGGCCGGCATCGCCGTCTGGCACGCCATGCTGTGCCTCGGCAAGCGCGTCGCAGCCGTGGGCAACAGCGACGCCCACAGCCCGTCCGACGCCGTCGGCCGGCCCCACAACGTGGTGTACGCCGACAGCCTGTCCACCCCGGCCGTCCTGGACGCCCTGCGCCGGGGCCGCTCGTACGCCGTCGAGTCCTCCGCCGTCACCGTGGACCTCACCGCCCGCGGCGGCGGCGCGGCCGCCGGGCCGGGACAGGAGCTGCCGCTGGGCTTCTTCGACGCCGTGGACGTCACGCTGGACGTCCGGGGCGCCCCCGACACCGTCGCCACGTTGTACACCGAGTGGGGCATCATGGCCGCCACCCGCATCGACGGCAGCGGCCTGGGCCGACTGCGCTGGCGCGGCTGGGGCAGGGCGTCGATGTTCGCGCGCGCCGAGGTCCGCCGGCCGAGGCCCGCCTCCACCACCCTCGACCAACTGGTGGCCCTCACCAACCCGATCTGGTTCTCCTCCGCGCAGCTGCCGCCGTACGACGTCGAGCAGCGCACCCTCTTCCACACCGAGCGCCGGCCCGACGGGTCGTGGGGCGGCATGCGGCCGCTGCCCGGGGCCGCCGGCGCGGCCTCGTTCGCGGGGGTGCAGACGGCGCTGGCGGGCCTGGCGGACGGCTCGGTCACCGTCCTCGGCATCGCGCCGGACAACAGCCTGTGGCTGACCGACGTCCGCGGCACGGCCGTGCTCCGGCCCTGGCAGCGGGTGCCGGGACCGGACGGCAAGGAGGCCTTCACCGTCCGCGAGGCGGACGTCGCGGCGTTCCCCGACGGCACCTGCCAGATCGTGGTGACCGCCCTGGACGGGACGACGTACCACCAGCAGCGCCGCGCCGACGGTGGCCTGGCCGGTTTCCGGCCGGTGCCCGGCTCCACCGGGGCGGGCCGGTGGGGCGCGACGAAGGTGGCGATCGCCGCGCTGCCCGACGGGTCCGCCCAACTGGTCGGCTACGGCACGGACGGGGCCATGTACCACTGCGTGCGCGGGCGGGACGGGGCGTGGAGCGGCTGGCAGCGCGTGGGCGGGGCGCACGGTGCCGCGACGTTCTCGGGTCCCGCGCTGGCGATCACGGGCATGCCGGACGGCTCGTCGCAGGTCCTCGCGATCGGGCTCGACGGCATGGTCCACCACCAGCTGCGCCGTCCGGACGGCTCGTGGACCGGCTTCCGCCAGCCGCGCGGGGTCACCACGGCGACCATGGCCGCCAGTGCGATCGGCATCGCGGGGATGCCCGACGGCTCCGCCCAGATCGCGGCGGTCGGCCGCGACGGGCGGATCTGGCACGGCATCAGGCGGGCGGACGGCTCCTGGACCCCGTTCGCCCAGGTCCCCGGCCCGAACGGGCGGGACCCGTTCCCCGCGGGCCAGGTCCGCGTCACCGCCCTGCGGGACGGCACCGCGCATCTGTCGGCCGTCAGCGCCGGCTGAGGCACCGTCGGCCGTCGGCGCCGGCTGACCGGCCGCCGCGGCGGCGGCCGGCGCACGGCCCCGCGGCGACCGGCCGCCCGCGCCCCGCCCTCGCGCCGGGGCGTGACGCCGACTGGGCGCCCTGCTGGAACGGCTGCCGGGACTGCGGTTGGCCCTGCCGGCCGAACAACTGGTCCGGCGCACCCACAACATCAAACGCGTGCCCGAGCGGCTCCGCGTGCTGTGGTGAGGTCCGGCGTGCGCCCGGCGGCGCCGGACGGTTTTTTGCCATTCCGTTTATGCCGTTCCGGTGAACGGACGCGCCCTCAGGTGCCACTCTTGAGCCATGTCGGGTTTTCGGGGGGCGGACCCGGCGCCAACACGGCGCTTGGTGCTCGGCCGGTACGCACTGACGGAGCGGTTCCACGGCGGCATGGCGGAGGTGTGGAAGGCCCAGGACCTGCGGTTGGACCGTACGGTCGTGGCGAAGTTCCTACGGGTGGCGGACCGGGGCACCCACGCGGCCCGGCGGTTCCTGCGCGAGGCCAGGATCCTGGCCGGAATCGACGACCCGCGGGTCGTCCGCGTCCATGACGTGGACGAGGCCGAGATCGACGGCCAGTGGCACCTGTACCTGATCACGCAGTTCGTCGACGGGCGCACGCTGCGCGAGGCGCTGCCCCGGGGCACGGCCCTGGCGGTGGACCACGCGCTGCGCCGGGCCGCCGAGCTGTGCGAGGCACTCGTCCCGGTGCACGAGCAGAACCTCGTGCACCGGGACGTGAAGCCGGGCAACGTGATGATCCGCCGCGTCGGCGCCCAGGAACGGCTGGTCCTGCTCGACTTCGGCATCGCCCGCTCGTACACGGTGGTCGGCGACGTCGGCCGGGCCGCCGGGGTGACCGGTCCGGGCCAGCTGATCGGCACGCCCGAGTACATGGCGCCCGAGCGGTTCCTGCTGGAGCCGGACGGACCGGCCACCGACCTGTACGCCGTCGGCTGCGTGCTGTTCGAGATGCTGACCGGCCAGCAGCCCTACCTCGGCCCGGACTACGGCGACCTGGCCCGGCTGCACTGCCACGCCCCGGTCCCGTCGCCTCGCGCGTTACGCCCGGCGGTCCCCGCCGACGTGGACGAGCTCGTCGTCCGGCTGCTGGCCAAGCGGCCCGGCGACCGCCCGGCCGACGCCCGCGGCATCGCCGAGGTCCTGCGGGAGCTGGGTGGTGGCCGAGCCCCCCGGCGGCCCCGGCCGGCCGACCCGGAGGGCCTGGTCGAGTCCCGCTGCACCGCCGTCCTCACCGCGGACCTCACCCCCGACGAGCGGGTCCGGCGCCTGGCCGAGGTGGCCGATCTGGCCCGGGACGTGCTGCCCGCCGACCATGCCGGGGCCTGGCTGGTCGCCCTCCACCTGGCCCGCGCCCTGCACACCGCCAAGAACCCGGCGGCGGCCGCCGACCGGCTGGCCCCGGTGGCGGCCCGGATCCGCCAGGTGCTGGGCCCGGTCGAGCCGCTGGCGCGGACCTCCGCCCTCAACCTCGCCCGCTACCTGGGCGAGAGCGGCCATCCGGCGGCCGCCGCCAAACACCTGGCCGAGCTGCGCGCGGCGCTCGCGGGCACGCTGGCGCCCGCCGACCCGCGGCTCTGCGAGGTCCGCTTCGACCTGGCCCACTGGCTGGCCGCCGCCGGCGAGGACCGGGCCGCGGGCGCCGAGTACCGGGCGCTGTACACCGACCACTGCGAGGCCTACGGCCCGGCCGCACCGGAGACCGTACGGCTGTACGAGCTGATCAACCAGGCCGCGAGCGAGGGATGAGGACCATGGCCGACATGTACGACCTGAACGCGATCCGCGAGAGCTTCTTCGCCAGCCAGGCCAAACGCGACGAGGGTCCGCAGGGCGGGCAGGACCAGGTGTACGTCGACCGCAGCGGCCGGGTCCGGCTGGGCTCGGGCGGGGAGACCGACGCCCCGCTGTCGAAGGTGCCGCACAGCACCTTCGCGGCCCGCCGCGCGCCCGGCGGCCACTCGGCCCGGCTGGCCGAGGAGTTCCGGGTGGCGGAGACCAAGATGCCGGTGGGCACGTACTACGAGGACACGCCGGGCGCCGAGGGCTGGGTGTACGAGATCGTCACCGAGTTCCGCAACACGTACGTGATGTGCGCGCACTTCGACGGCACCGACTACAAGGTGCGGCTGCTGGAACCGGAGCTGGAGTCGCTGCCCGACCACGACCAGCACGGCTTCCACCTCTATTACAGCGGCAAGATCTGCCTCTCCGACCGCCCCGGCTCGGGCCAGCCGACGCTGGAGGAGGCCTACGCGCGCTCGGCGGCCTGGGCGCTGGGCGTGGACTTCGTCCGCATGGGCCACCCCTTCCCGTTCAACCGCAACCAGTAGGAGCGCCCGCGGTGCTGCCCGTACACGTCTTCGACTACGTGATCGACCAGGTGGGCACGGACATCGGCCGCAGCCGGCCCGAGCAGGGCGGCGCCCTCCTAGGGCTGCGCGGCCGGGACGTCCTGACCGCGTTCATCCACGACGCCCACGCCCACGTGACGCACGTGGAGTACAGCAACACCGCGTGGCTGCTGGACGAGATCGCCCGGCGGGAGGAGGCCGGTCCCGAGCGCTTCAAGGGGATCGTGCACTCGCACCCGGCGGGCATGCCGCACCCCTCGCGGCAGGACCACCACGAGTACGGGCGCGCCCTGGACTCCGTGCCCGAACTCGGCCGCTACATCGCACCGATCGTCACGCACGACCTGCGCGGTCCGCTCAAGCAGCACGAGCTGCTGACGGACGCGGCGCGGGTGTCGTTCTTCAGCGCGGCCTGGTCGGCGCAGGGCGTCCGGCTGGACCCGGTGCGGCCGGTGGTGGTGCCGCTGGCCGCCGCCTTGCGGCAGGCGGGGTTGCCGTGGTCGGCGGAGCTGGCGCGTACCAGCGTGATCGGCGGGGTGGCCGGGGTCAGTGCGGCACTGCCGTGGGAGGGCGTGCCGGGGGGCCCGCGCCAGCACCTGTTCGTCACGCCGGACTTCCCGTTCGCCGCGCCGCTGCTGCTGGAGGCGAGCGGCTACGACGGGGAGCTGTCGGTGCGGGAGCTGGTGTGGGACCACCGCGTCCCCGAACTGGACCGGCTGGCCCACGCGTTGCGGGAAGCGGCACCCCGGGGAGGCGCCGGGACGCAGGCGCGGTCCCGGACGCCGACGCGGTCCCGCGCCCAGGCGGGCTCCGGGGCGCAGAGCGGGTCCCAGGAGCAGGCGCCGGCGCCGGCGGCGCGGCCGTCCATGGAGCCGTACGAGCCGCCGAAGCCCCCCGACACCCACGACAGCGCACCGGCGGCAGGCCACTGGTCGCACGAGTCCGCGTCCCCGCACCTGACGCAGGACCTGGCCCAGGACGGCGCCCAGCAGGTCCGGCCCGCGGCCCGCCGGCCCGGCGCGACGCGCCGGCTCGCGCTGCGGATCGGCATCGGCCGGTCCCGCGCCGTGCGCGAGGGCCTGTTCGCCCGGACCCACGGCCTGCTCTCGCCCACCCTCGCCGACGCGCACATCCTGCTGGTCGGCGTCGGCTCGGTCGGCAGCTACCTGGCGGACGTCCTGGTCCGCTCGGGCGTCGGCCGGCTCACCCTGGTCGATCCGGACCGGGTGGAGCCGGCCAACCTGGGCCGGGCGCTGTTCGGCATCGAGGACATCGGCGGCAACAAGGCCCGGATGACCGCGCGGCGGCTGCGCGGCATCAACCGGAAGCTGGCTGTCCGGGTGCAGGGACGGGAGGTGGCCGCTCTGGACAGCCACACCTGGCTCCAGCTGATCTCCGGCGCGGACCTCGTCATCGCCGCCACCGACGACAACCAGGCCCAGCAGCGCCTGAACCACCTCTCCTACTTCGTCGGCCGGCCCGCCGTCTTCGTCGGCCTGTACGAGGGGGCGGCCGGCGGCGAGATCGTCTTCACCACTCCCGGGTCGCCCTGCTGGTCGTGCGCCACGGGCGGGGTGCGCGAGGTGCTCGGCGAACTCGGGCACCAGCCGCGCACGGACTACGGAACGGGGCGGACGTACGCGGTGCCGGGCCTGCTGCCGGACATCCAGCACGTCGCCGCGGCGGCGGCGAAGGTCTCGCTGGCCCTGCTGCACGGCCCGGCGGAGCCCGAGCGGATCGGCGGCTTCCTGACGATGCCGCTGCGCGAGCGGCTGTCCATGGTCCAGTTCGCGATGGAGCCCGACCACTGGTTCTTCCCCATGGTCCTCGGCCAGGTGCCCGGCCAGCACGCCTTCCAGAGCGTCTGGCTGCGCACGGGCAGCCGCCCCGAGTGCCCGGTGTGCGGGACGCCGGCGCTGCGCAGCGACCCACGGGACCACGCCGTCCGCGGCACCGACGCGGACATCACCCGCGCGCAGAAGGCGGCGTACGCGGCACGACGGCAGGCCGGCACCAGGCCCTGACGCCCCGCGGGGGGCACGAGGACGGGAGGGACGGGGAGGGACATGGCGGACGACACCACCGAGGCGATGCGCGCCGCCCGGCGGGCCCGGCAGGCCGCGGCGGACGCGCCCACGCAGGCGAAG
>NZ_JAJAUY010000120.1 GCF_020532625.1 Streptomyces antimicrobicus
GGCGTCGGGCGCATGCGGCGCGCCTGTACGAGGGCCAGCGCGGCGGCCACGGCCGGGACGGCGTAGGCCGGGACCGGGCCGAGCCGGTCCGTGAGCGCCCCGGCGGTCGCGGCACCGGCCGCGATGCCCGTGAGGATGGCGGTCACGGCGAGGGTCATGCCCTCGTTGAGGCGGCCCTCGGGCGTCAGGCGGTGGACCAGCGACATCGCGGTGACCATCGTCGGGGCGGTCGCCATCCCCGCCAGCAGCAGGGCCAGGGCCAGCAGCGGCACGTGCCCGGTGGCGGCCGCGGCCCACGGGAGGGCCATCAGGACGGCCATGGCGGTGGCGCACGTGCGCAGGGAGCGGGGGCGGCGGGTGCCGTAGACCAGGCCGGCCGCGCAGGAGCCGAGGGCCTGGAGGGCGAGGACCGGGCCGGCGGTGGCGCCGAACCCGTGCGTGTCGAGATACGCGATCGAGGCAACCTCCAGGGCTCCGAACAACGTTCCTTGGGTGAGGAAGAGAAGGAGCAGGGGGCGGATGCCCGGCGAGCGGAGCGGGGAGGGCTGACGGATGGGTGCCTGGGTGAGCGGGGGCTCGGTGGAGCGCTGCGCGGTGAAGACCAGCATGCCGGTGAGGAGCAGGGCGGCGGCGGTGAGGGTGCCGGCCTCGGGTGCGACGGCGGCGCACAGCGCGGCGGCCACCACCGGGCCGAGCATGAAGCATGCCTCGTCGGCGGCCTGTTCGAAGGACATGGCGGTGTGGTGGTCGGCGGGGCGGCCCCGCAGGAGATGGGTCCAGCGGGCGCGGGACATACCGCCGATGTTGGGGGTGGTGGCGGTGGCGGCGTAGGAGGCGAAGAGGGTCCAGGCGGGTGCTTCGGTGTGGACGGCCAGGACCAGGCAGAGGGAGCCGAGGACGGCCAGGGCGGTGGCCGGCAGGGCGACCTTGGCCTGTCCGTGGCGGTCCACCAGCCGGGCCGTCCAGGGTCCCACCAGTGCCGTGGCGGCCAGACCGGTGGCGGTGACGGCGCCCGCGAGGGCGTAGGAGCCGCGCTGGCCGGCGATCATCATGATGGCGCTGACGCTGAACATGCCCATCGGCAGGCGCGCGATCAGGTTGCCCGCGGTGAAGCCCCGGGTGCCGGGCAGGGTGAACAGCCGCCGGTACGGGCCGGGGAGCCGGGGCGGGGTCGGGGCGGCGTGCACCAAGGTGGTGCCGGTGACGGTCATCAGGGGCATGGTGATCAGCCTGCGGGCAGCCCCCGGGTGGGGTCCAACACCTGTTCAGGAGGTATTCACGCGGTCCAGTTGTGAGTCTGGTTGTTAGGGTGCGCGGGTGATGACGCACGAGGTGGAGCCCCGGCTGCTGCGCGGGTTCGTCGCGGTGGCCGAGGAGTTGCACTTCACCCGGGCCGCCGCCCGGCTGTACGTCGCCCAGCAGGCGCTCAGCCGGGACGTCCGCCGGCTCGAACGGGACCTGGGCGCCGAGCTGTTCGTCCGCACCACCCGGCAGGTGGAGCTGACGGCGGCCGGGGAGCGGCTGCTGCCGCTGGCCCGGGAGGTGCTGCGGGCCTGCGCGGACCTGGCCGCGGCCTTCGGCGCGGACGGTGGGGACGGCGAGCGGGCGCTCCTGGTCGACCTCAACACCGACGGGCCGAGCACCGGGCGCTCGGTGCTGGAGCGGGGGCGTGAGCTGGCGCCGGGGTGCGAGCTGATGGCGCGCTTCGAGAGCGGGCTGACGCATGCTGCGGGGGAGATCCTGGCCGGGCGGCTCGACGTGGCCTTCGGGCACGTCGACGGGCTCGACGCGGGGCTGCGGGCACGGCTGGAGCGGCAGCCGGTCCGGTTCGAGCCGCTGGCCGTGCTGCTGCCCGAGGACCATCCGCTGGCCGCGCGGCAGGAGGTGCCGCTCGGGGCGCTGGCCGGGGAGTCGGTGTACGCGGGGGCCGGGAACCCGCGGACGTTGGAGTGGACCGCGCTCGCCCGGGCTCTGTTCGCCGGGCGGGGCATCGAGGTGGCGCCGCCCGCGCCGGTCGCGGTGGGGAAGGAGGAGTTCCGGCGGGTCATGGCCAAGACCCGTAGGCCGGTGCTGGTGACGACCGGGTTCGTGGACATGCCCGGGTCGGTGAAGCGGCCGCTGGTGGACCCGGTGCCGCTGTCGCCGGTGTCGATGGTGTGGCGCAAGGGGCTGCGCCACCCGGGGCTGACGGCGCTGCGCGCCGCCGCCGCGGAGCTGGCCGCCGCCCACGGCTGGCTCGACGTACCGGCCGGCGCGTGGCTGCCCGAACCGCTCACATCCGGCCGCCCGGCCGGGTGAGAGCAAGGTTTCCGGCCGGTCATCCGGCGGGGACCGGAGCCGAAACGCGCCGTTCCTAGGGTCGCTCCCGACGGAGACGACACCTGTGGAGGGCGTGATGACCGCACCGCGCACGGGCGGCCGCTGGATCGAGCGGTGGGACCCCGAGGACGAGACGTTCTGGAAGGAGTCGGGGGAGCGGATCGCCCGGCGCAACCTGGTCTACTCCGTGCTCAGCGAGCACATCGGCTTCTCGATCTGGACCCTGTGGTCCGTCATGGTGCTCTTCATGGGCCCGGAGTACGGGATCGACCCGGCCGGCAAGTTCTTCCTGATCGGCACGGCCACGTTCGTCGGGGCGTTCGTGCGGATCCCGTACACGTTCGCCGTGGCCCGGTTCGGCGGGCGCAACTGGACGGTGTTCAGCGCGCTGATGCTGCTCGCCCCGACCGTCGCCGCCCTGGCCGTGATGGAGCCCGGTACCTCGTACTCGACGTTCCTGCTGGTCGCGGCGCTCACCGGGGTCGGCGGCGGGAACTTCGCCTCCTCCATGACGAACATCAACGCCTTCTTCCCGCTGCGCCGCAAGGGCTGGGCGCTCGGGCTCAACGCGGGCGGCGGCAACATCGGCGTCCCCGTGGTGCAGCTGGCCGGGCTGCTGGTCATCGGCACGGCCGGGGCCGGGCACCCGCGGCTGCTGCTGGCGGCGTACCTGCCGCTGATCGTGCTCGCCGCGGTGCTCGCGGCCCTGCGGATGGACAACCTGGCGCCTGTCCGCAACGACACCGGCGCGGTCAAGGAGGCGCTGCGCGACCGGCACACCTGGATCATGTCGTTCCTCTACGTCGGCACCTTCGGCTCCTTCATCGGCTACAGCTTCGCCTTCGGCCTGGTCCTGCAGACGCAGTTCGGTCGGACCCCGCTCCAGGCGGCCTCGCTGACCTTCGTCGGGCCGCTGCTCGGGTCGCTGATCCGGCCGGTCGGCGGCCTGCTCGCGGACCGGTTCGGCGGGGCGCGGATCACCCTGGCCACGTTCGTGGCGATGGCGGCGGCGACGGGCCTGGTGATCCTGGCCTCGGCGCAGAAGTCGCTGCCGGTGTTCCTCGTCGGGTTCGTGGCGCTGTTCGTGCTCAGCGGACTCGGCAACGGTTCGACGTACAAGATGATCCCCGGCATCTTCCAGGCCAAGGCGCTCGCCGGCGGCATGTCCGGCGAGGCGGCCGCCGCGTACGGGCGGCGGCTGTCCGGGGCCTCGATGGGCCTGATCGGTGCGGTCGGCGCGCTCGGGGGACTCGGCATCAACCTCGTCTTCCGCGAGGCGTTCCTCAGCACCGGTTCCGGCACCCCGGCCTTCGTCACCTTCCTCGGCTTCTACGCCGTGTGCTGCCTGGTGACCTGGGCGGTATACCTTCGGCGCCCGATGGCCACGACCGCACCGGCAGCCGACGATTCGGTGAAACCGCAGCTCACGTCCGTGTAACCGGGGTGAAATACGCGTGAACCGAGCCTGATACGCCGTGTTGGCAGGCTCGGTTCCGGCGTACCCCCCTCCCCGCTTCGCAAGGCAGGTCACGATGGAAGACAACGCTGCGTCCGGCGGCGCCGGTCCGCTCGCCGGTTTCACGGTCGGCGTCACCGCAGCGCGCCGCGCCGACGACCTGATCGCGTTGCTGCAGCGGCGCGGCGCGGCCGTCCTGCACGCGCCCGCGCTGCGGATCGTGCCCCTGGCCGACGACGGCGAACTCCTGGCCGCCACCAAGGAACTCATCGCCACCGCCCCCGACGTGGTCGTCGCCACGACCGCCATCGGCTTCCGCGGCTGGATCGAGGCCGCCGACGGATGGGGGATCGGCGAGGACCTGCTCGGCCGGTTGCGCGGGGCCGAACTGCTGGCGCGCGGGCCGAAGGTGAAGGGCGCCATCCGGGCGGCCGGGCTGGTGGAGGCCTGGTCACCGGAGTCGGAGTCGCTGGCCGAGGTGCTGGACCGGCTGCTGGCCGGCGGGGTCGAGGGCCGCCGGGTCGCGCTCCAGCTGCACGGGGAGCCGCTGCCCGGGTTCGTCGAGGCGCTGCGGGCGGCCGGGGCCGAGGTGGTCGGCGTACCCGTCTACCGGTGGATGCCGCCGGAGGACCTGGCTCCGTTGGACCGGCTGCTGGACGCGGTGGTGGCCGGCACGGTGGACGCGGTCACCTTCACCAGCGCGCCCGCCGCGGCCTCGCTGCTGGCCCGGGCCCAGGAGCGGGGCCTGCAGGGGGCCGTGCTGTCGGCGCTGCGCAGCGAGGTGCTGGCCGCGTGCGTGGGCCCGGTGACGGCGCTGCCGCTGCAGGGCCACGGCGTGGACACCGTGCAGCCCGAACGCTTCCGGCTGGGCCCGCTGGTGCAGCTGCTGTGCCAGGAACTGCCCGCCCGGGCCCGGGTCCTGCTGGTCGCCGGTCACCGCCTGGAGCTGCGCGGCCATGCGGTCCTCGTCGACGACACCCTGCGCCCCGTCCCGCCGACCGGAATGTCCCTCCTGCGCGCCCTGTCCCGCCGCCCCGGCTGGGTCGTCTCCCGCCAGGACCTGCTGCGCTGCCTGCCGGGCGCGGGCCGCGACGAGCACGCGGTGGAAACCGCCGTGGCCCGTCTGCGCGGCGCCCTCGGCACCCCGAAGCTCATCCAGACGGTCGTCAAACGCGGCTACCGGCTCTCCCTGGACGCGGGCACCGAGACCAAGTACGGCACCGTCTGAGGGCCCCGGCCGCCGACACCGTCCGCCGGCCCCGGTCGCCGACACCGTCCGCCGGCCTCGGCCGCCGACACCGTCTGACGGCACCGCCTGACGAAACTCCCCGGCCTCCCGGCCCGGCCGAGCCGGGAGCGTCGCAGCGGGCCGCCCGGGTCGGCGCATCACACCGTCGACGACCGAGAGGCTCTGGTGACGGCCGCGCCGGGCGAGGCGGTACTGCGCGGTCCCGATCCACGGCCGGCGCTGGTTCCGTGGGGCGGCAGGGGTTAGCGTGCGGGGATGATCATCAGTGAGGGTGTGGAGCTGCGCGGAGTGCGGCTGGAGGATGCCGGCGGGCTGGCCGAGGTGCTCCGGCGCAACCGCGCGAACATGGGCGCCGTCGAGCCGGAGCGGCCCGAGTCCTTCTACACGGAGGCCGGCCAGCGGGAGCGGATCGAGGCGCAGCTCGCCGAGCAGGAGGCCGGGCAGCTGGCGCCGTTCGTGCTGGTGGACACCGCTTCCGGGGAGCCCGTCGGGGCGATCAACCTCGGGCGGATCACCCGCGGCCCGTTCTGCAGCGGGGGCGTCGGCTACTGGGTCGACGCGGCCCGCCGGGGCCAGGGGCTGGCGACGTACGCCGTCGACGCGGTGTGCCGGATCGCCCGCGACGAGCTCGGGCTGCACCGGGTCGAGGCCGGGACGCTGCTGGACAACGTGGCCTCGCAGCGGGTGCTGACCAAGGCCGGGTTCGTGGAGTTCGGCGTCGCCCCGAACTACCTCCACATCAACGGCGCCTGGCGCGACCACCGGCTCTTCCAGCGCCTGCTGCACGACGACCCGCCGATCCGGTGACCCCGCCCGGGCCGCGCCCCGGCTGAACCCGGCGGGCCCCTGGCGTCCCCGGCCGCCGTGAGCGGCGCGGGGGGTTCCGCCCGGGCCCGCCCGGGGGCACTCTGGTGGGGCTACGGCGACCGAGGCGGTGACGGGCATGTGGTTCGACTCGGGGCGGGTGTGCCTGGACCTGGTGGCCACCGGCGCACCCCACGAAGGCCTGGGCGACGGCGACGAACTGCGGCTGTGGCTCACCGGGGCGGGCCTGGTGCCCCACCGGACCCCGCTGGCCCGGGTGGACGCGGGCTGGCTGCCGCCGTTCCGGGCGCTGCGCGCCGACGTGTCCGCCCTCGTCCGGGCAGAACTGGGCCCCGGAGCGCCGCCCCCCGGCCGCGGAGCGCCGCCCCCCGGCCGCGGAGCGCTGCCTCCCGGCCCCGGAGCGCCGCCTCCCGGCCCCGGCGTGCCGGCCCCCGACCCCGCCGCCGTGGGTCCCGATCCCGGGGCCGCCCCGGACGACGGCGCTCTCGGCCGGGTCAACGCCCTGGCCGCCGGGCCGCCGCCCCGGCTGTGCGCCGTACGGGACCACGAGGGGCACCTCGTGCGGGAGCTGTCCGGCGGCGTCGACTGCGCCGCCCTGCTCGCGGCGGTGGCCCGGGACGCCGTCGAGCTGCTCACCGACCCCGGCGACCTGGCCCTGCTGCGGTGCTGCGAGGGCGACGGCTGCACCCGCGTCTACCTCGACACCTCCCGCGGGCACCGGCGCCGCTGGTGCTCCAGCGAGCTGTGCGGCAACCGCGAGCGCGTCGCCCGGCACCGCCGCAGGATCCTGGCCGCGCGCCCCGGGTAGCGGCCGGGACGTAGGGACGCGGCGGAACGGGCCGGGCCGACGAGGGAACGGGCGGGGCCGACGACAGAACGGGCCGGGCCGACGACGGAACCGGCCGGGCCGACGAGGGAACGGGCCGGGCGCGCGGCGGAGCGGCCGGGCGCGCGGCGGCACGGGCGTGCGCGGACCCGGCCCGTTCGCGTACGGTTGACGGTCGCCCACGCACGTCAGAAGGGGGCCTAGTGGCCGCGCAGGATGCCGCTGTCGACAGCACGGCGGATTCCGTCCGCGATCGGGAGATCGCGGTCGAGCAGACGCATCTGGACCAGGTGTACCGCCGCCTCGAGGAGAAGATCGACGAGGCGGAGTTCCTGATGAACGACGCGGCCAAGCGCGGCCAGGTCGGCACCCCCGGCGCGCTCGCCGAGCGCGACGCGCAGGTCTACCGCGCGGGGATCCACCTCAACCGGCTGAACAACGAGTTCGAGGACTTCCTCTTCGGCCGGATCGACCTCGTCCTCGGCAAGGACGGCGAGCGCGGCCCCGACGGCGCCTACACCTCCGTCGAGCCCGCCGACGACGCGATCCGCGAGGACCTCACCGCCGACATCGCCGAGACGCTGCACATCGGCCGCATCGGCGTCCTGGACGCCGACTACTCCCCGCTGGTCATCGACTGGCGGGCCCCGGCCGCCGCGCCCTTCTACCGGTCCACGCCGAAGGACCCCGGCCGCGTCGTCCGCCGCCGGGTCATCCGCTCCAAGGGCCGCAAGGTGCTCGGCGTCGAGGACGACCTGATGCGTCCGGAGGTCACCGCCTTCCTCGACGGGCGCGAGCTGCCCGCCATCGGCGACGGCGCGCTGATGGCCGCGCTCGGCCGGGCCCGGACGCACACGATGCGGGACATCGTCTCCTCCATCCAGGCCGAGCAGGACCTCGTCATCAGGGCGCCCGCCGCGTCCGTCGCCGAGGTCTCCGGCGGGCCGGGCACCGGCAAGACCGCCGTCGCCCTGCACCGGGCCGCCTACCTGCTCTACCAGGACCGGCGGCGCTACGCCGGCGGCATCCTCATCGTCTCCCCGACCCCGCTGCTGGTGGCGTACACCGAAGGCGTGCTGCCCTCGCTCGGCGAGGAGGGGCAGGTCGCCATCCGGGCCCTGGGCTCGCTGGTCGACGGCGCCGAGGCGACGACGTACGACGAGCCGGCCGTGGCCCGGATCAAGGGCTCGGCCCGGATGCTCAAGGTGCTGCGCAAGGCCGTCCGCGGCGCGCTGGAGCTCGGCGGCCCGGCCGGGCCGGCGCCCGAGCGGCTGCGCGTGGTGGCCTTCGGCCGCCGCCAGGAGCTGGAGGCCGAGGAGCTGGAGCGGATCCGGCAGGCGGTGCTCGGCGGCACCGCGCCGATCAACCTGCTCCGCCCGCGGGCGCGCAAGCTGCTGCTGGACGCGCTCTGGGCGAAGTCCGGCGGCGCGAACCGGCACACCGACCCCGAGCTGGCGGCCGAGCTGCGCTCCGCCTTCGACGAGGACATCTCGACGGAGGACGTGTTCATGGACTTCCTGGCCGCCTGGTGGCCCGAGCTCACCCCGCGCGGGGTGCTCACCGCCATGGCCGACGAGCGCCGGCTCGGCCGCTGGTCGCGCCGGGTCCTGACGCCGCGCGAGACCCGGATGCTGGCCCGTTCGCTGCGCCGCGAGGAGCTGTCGGTGCACGACGTGGCGCTGCTCGACGAGCTCCAGGGCCTGCTGGGCGCCCCCGCCCGGCCGAAGAAGAAGCGCGAGCTCGACCCGCTGGACCAGCTCACCGGGCTGGAGGAGCTGATGCCGCGCCGCGAGGAGACCCAGCGCGAGCGCGCGGAGCGGCTGGCGGCCGAGCGCACCGAGTACGCCCACGTGATCGTCGACGAGGCCCAGGACCTCACGCCGATGCAGTGGCGGATGGTGGGCCGGCGCGGCCGGCACGCCACGTGGACCGTGGTCGGCGACCCGGCCCAGTCCTCCTGGCCCGACCCGCAGGAGGCCGCCGAGGCGCGCGACGAGGCGCTGGGCACCCGCCCGCGGCGCCGGTTCACCCTGACCGTGAACTACCGCAACCCGGCCGAGATCGCCGAGCTGGCCGCGAAGGTGCTGCGCCGGGCCATGCCGGGCATGGAGCCGCCGTCGGCGGTCCGCTCGACGGGCCTGACGCCGCGCTTCGTGACGGCCGGCGAGGACCTGGCGGCGGCGGTGCGCGCCGAGACCGCGGACCTGCTGGCGCAGGTCGACGGCACCGTCGGCGTGGTCGTCGCCATGGACCGGCGCGCGGAGGCGGCCGGCTGGCTGGCGGACCTCGGCGAGCGCGCCGTCGCCCTGGGCAGCCTGGAGGCCAAGGGCCTGGAGTACGACGCCACGGTGGTGGTCTCCCCGGCGGAGATCGAGGCCGAGTCCCCGGCGGGCCTGCGGGTGCTGTACGTGGCGCTGACCCGGGCGACCCAGCAGCTGACGGTGGTCTCCACGGAGCTCGACGCCCCCACCGCGGACGGCGTACCGGCGCTGCTGACGGAGTGAAGCGCGCCCGCGGCGGGCCCAACTCGGGCGTCGGGGGGAACGCTTACGGCGATCCTTTGTTAGCCTGGGTACGGCACCGGCTCGATCCAAGCCCCCGGGCCCAACCTTCGTCGCTCAGAGCGACCACTTGCCGCGAGGCGAGCATGGCGGGTCGGTGTCATAGGCGTTGCAGAGGTCCGCGCCCTTCCTTCGGGAGGGGCGCGGACCTTTTTGCGTGGCCGCCGGAGCCCGGTGACCGGGACCTTCGGGGCCGATCACCCTTCCCCGAGCCTCTGAAATCTCGTATGGTGGAAGAATCTTTCCGGAATTCGTAGCTGGTTACCGGCTACTGGCCGGTAGGTGGGACGATCGGACAACAGGTCCAAAACAGGGAAAGCAGAGGAACACGGCCATGGCAACGGCGCCCAGCGTCTCGTACTCGATGACGGTCCGCCTGGAGGTGCCCGCGAGCGGAACCGCGGTCTCCCAGCTGACCACCGCCGTGGAGTCCTCCGGCGGGTCGGTCACCGGCCTCGACGTCACCGCTTCCGGCCACGAGAAGCTCCGGATCGACGTCACCATCGCCGCCACCTCCACGGCCCACGCCGACGAGATCGTCGAGAAGCTGCGCGGCATCGAGGGGGTCTCCCTCGGCAAGGTGTCCGACCGTACGTTCCTCATGCACCTCGGCGGCAAGATCGAGATGGCGGCCAAGCACCCCATCCGCAACCGTGACGACCTCTCCATGATCTACACCCCGGGCGTGGCCCGCGTGTGCATGGCGATCGCCGAGAACCCCGAGGACGCCCGGCGTCTGACCATCAAGCGCAACTCCGTCGCAGTTGTGACCGACGGCTCCGCCGTCCTCGGCCTCGGCAACATCGGCCCGAAGGCCGCGCTGCCCGTCATGGAGGGCAAGGCGGCCCTCTTCAAGCGCTTCGCCGGCATCGACGCCTGGCCGATCTGCCTGGACACCCAGGACTCCGACGAGATCGTCGCCATCGTCAAGGCCATCGCCCCCGGCTTCGCCGGCATCAACCTGGAGGACATCTCCGCCCCGCGCTGCTTCGAGATCGAGGCGCGGCTGCGCGAGGCCCTGGACATCCCCGTCTTCCACGACGACCAGCACGGCACCGCGATCGTCGTCCTGGCCGCCCTGACCAACGCACTTCGCGTGGTGGGCAAGGCAGTTGGCGATGTGAAGGTCGTCATGTCGGGCGCCGGCGCGGCCGGTACGGCCATCCTCAAGCTGCTGCTCGCGGCGGGTGTGAAGAACGCCGTCGTCGCCGACATCCACGGCGTGGTGCACGCCGGTCGCGCCGACCTCGTCGACGCCGCCGAGGGGTCGCCGCTGCGCTGGATCGCCGACAACACCAACCCCGAGGGCTACACCGGCACGTTGAAGGAGGCCGTCGTCGGCGCCGACGTGTTCATCGGCGTCTCGGCCCCGAACGTCCTGTCCGGCGAGGACGTCGCCGCCATGGCGGAGGGCGCCATCGTGTTCGCGCTCGCGAACCCGGACCCCGAGGTGGACCCGGCCGTCGCCCGGCAGACCGCCGCCGTCGTGGCCACCGGACGCTCGGACTTCCCCAACCAGATCAACAACGTGCTGGTCTTCCCCGGCGTCTTCCGCGGTCTGCTCGACGCGCAGTCGCGGACGGTGAACACCGACATGATGCTCGCCGCCGCCAGCGCCCTCGCCGACGTCGTCGGCGAGGACGAGCTCAACGCGAACTACATCATTCCTTCGGTCTTCAACGACAAGGTCGCCGGCGCGGTCGCCGGAGCCGTCCGCAAGGCCGCCTCCGCCGCTGTGACCAGCCCCACTTCCGCCTGATCCCCGGCGCGTCGCGGGATGCGGGACACGCGGGCCGCCTCTAGGGTTGCGGGGATGCCCGCGTGGTCCGCGGTCCGCATCCCCGAAGCTTCCCACCGGTGCGGACGGAGCGTCACTGCGGCGTGACTGTGGCGCTTTTCGTGTGACCCTGGCGGGTGCCGGATTGGCTTTCCCGCCGGTGGTGGGGGCAGGATGCGTGACTGTGGCGCGAGGGTCTGACGGCAGACCCGGGTCCGGGGACTGTCCGAGGGCCCTGGCAGCATCGGCTTCGCTGGTGCCAAACATGCGGCTTGGCCGCGTGGCACGCCTCATAGGCAAGTTGAACACGGGAGTACAACATGAACCGCAGTGAGCTGGTGGCCGCTCTGTCCGAGCGCGCCGAGGTGACCCGCAAGGACGCCGACGCCGTTCTGGCCGCGCTCGCCGAGACCATCGGCGAGGTCGTCGCCAAGGGCGACGAGAAGGTCACCATCCCCGGCTTCCTGACCTTCGAGCGCACCCACCGTGCCGCTCGCACCGCGCGCAACCCGCAGACCGGCGACCCCATCCAGATCCCGGCCGGCTACAGCGTGAAGGTCTCCGCGGGCTCCAAGCTCAAGGAAGCCGCCAAGGGCAAGTAGTCCTTGTACGGCTGTTGGCCGCCGCACCGGCGCCAGTAGTACGGAGGAAATGCCGAGGGCGGCCACCCGGACCGGGTGGCCGCCCTTACGCGCGCCGGGACTGCCGCGTCCTCAGACGAGGTCCCCGCCGGGCAGTTCGACCTTCGCGCCGAGCTCGACGAGCTTCTCCATGAAGTTCTCGTAGCCGCGGTTGATCAGGTCGATGCCGTGCACCCGCGAGGTGCCCTCCGCGGCCAGCGCCGCGATCAGGTACGAGAAGCCGCCGCGCAGGTCGGGGATGACCAGGTCGGCGCCCTGCAGCTTCGTGGGGCCGGAGACGACCGCCGAGTGCAGGAAGTTGCGCTGGCCGAAGCGGCAGGCCGAGCCGCCCAGGCACTCGCGGTACAGCTGGATGTGAGCGCCCATCTGGTTCAGCGCGGACGTGAAGCCCAGCCGGGACTCGTAGACCGTCTCGTGCACGATCGACAGGCCCGAGGCCTGCGTCAGCGCCACGACCAGCGGCTGCTGCCAGTCGGTCTGGAAACCGGGGTGGACGTCGGTCTCCAGGGCGATGGCCTTCAGCGGGCCGCCCGGGTGCCAGAAGCGGATGCCCTCGTCGTCGATCTCGAAGGCGCCGCCGACCTTGCGGTAGGTGTTCAGGAAGGTCATCATCGAGCGCTGCTGGGCGCCGCGCACGTAGATGTTGCCGCCGGTGGCCAGGGCCGCCGACGCCCAGGAGGCCGCCTCCAGGCGGTCCGGGAGCGCCTTGTGGTTGTAGCCGCCGAGCTTGTCGACACCGGTGATGCGGATGGTCCGGTCGGTGTCCACGCCGATGATCGCGCCCATCTTCTGCAGCACGCAGATGAGGTCCTCGATCTCCGGCTCCACGGCCGCGTTCGACAGCTCGGTGACGCCCTCGGCCAGCACGGCCGTCAGCAGCACCTGCTCGGTCGCGCCCACGGACGGGTACGGCAGGCGGATCTTGGTGCCGCGCAGCCGCTGCGGGGCCTCCAGGTACTGGCCGTCGGCCCGCTTCTCGATCGTCGCGCCGAACTGGCGCAGCACGTCGAAGTGGAAGTCGATCGGCCGGCCGCCGATGTCGCAGCCGCCCAGGCCCGGGATGAAGGCGTGGCCGAGGCGGTGCAGCAGGGGGCCGCAGAAGAGGATCGGGATGCGCGAGGAACCCGCGTGCGCGTCGATGTCGGCGACGTTGGCGCTCTCGACATGGGTGGGGTCGAGCACCAGCTCGCCGGGCTCGTCGCCGGGACGGACCGTCACGCCGTGCAGCTGCAGCAGGCCACGCACGACCCGCACGTCACGGATGTCGGGCACGTTGCGCAGGCGGCTCGGTTCGCCGCCGAGCAGAGCGGCGACCATGGCCTTCGGTACGAGGTTCTTCGCACCGCGGACGCGGATCTCGCCCTCGAGCGGGGTACCGCCGTGGACAAGCAGTACGTCGTCTCTGTCTGTGCCGGTCATGTATCTCGCGTTCCGAATCGGGGATCCCCCCGGCCGAAATGGGGGGAACGGGCAGGGGCCAGATCAAAGGGTAAGGGGCACCACCCCCCGGTTCGTAAGGCCGACGTGGCCGCGGCCGTGTCATGAATTCGCCACAGCACCCTCAGTGTCGGCCCCATGGCGGAGGGTTGCATTCCGCCGTCCGGCGGAGCGCGCGCTCCTTCCTGCGCCCGTGCGCCCTCCCGCTGCGCGCGACCACCTCGCGCTCCCGGCTCCCCCTGAAGGGCGAATGTGCGAGATCATGGCCGCATGACCGAGGTGTCCTCCCTCACAGGGCGGCTGCTCGTGGCCACCCCCGCCCTCGCGGACCCGAACTTCGACCGCGCGGTGGTGCTGCTGCTCGACCACGACGAGCAGGGCTCACTCGGCGTGGTGCTCAACCGGCCCACCCCCGTGGTCGTCGGCGACATCCTGCTGCCCTGGGCCGACCTGGCCGGCGATCCGGGCGTGGTCTTCCAGGGCGGGCCGGTCGCGCTCGACTCCGCCCTCGGGGTCGCCGTCATCCCCGGCGAGGAGGGCCCGCTCGGCTGGCGCCGGGTGCACGGGGCCATCGGCCTGGTGGACCTGGAGGCCCCGCCCGAGCTGCTGGCCAGCGCGCTCGGCTCCTTGCGGATCTTCGCCGGTTACTCCGGCTGGGGACCCGGCCAGCTGGAGGACGAGCTGAGCGACGGGGCCTGGTACGTGGTGGAGTCCGAGCCCGGCGACGTGTCGTACCCGGCGCCCGAGCAGCTGTGGCGCGCGGTGCTGCGCCGCCAGCGCAGCGAGCTGGCGATGGTGGCGACGTACCCGGACGACCCGTCGCTCAACTGAGGGGCGACCTGTCGCTCGACCGAGGGGCGACCCGTCGCTCGACCGAGCTCCGGCGCCGTTCAGTACCCTTGGCTTTTATGAGCACTCTTGAGCCCGAGCGCGGGACTGGCACGGGGACCCTCGTAGAGCCGACGCCGCAGGTGTCCCACGGTGACGGCGACCACGAGCGCTTCGCCCACTACGTCCAGAAGGACAAGATCATGGCGAGCGCCCTCGACGGCACCCCCGTCGTGGCGCTGTGCGGCAAGGTCTGGGTACCGGGCCGCGACCCGAAGAAGTACCCGGTCTGCCCGCTGTGCAAGGAGATCTACGACTCCATGGGCCCGGGCGGCGACCAGGGCAAGGACGGCGACAAGTAGGTCCCCGTCCCGGCGCACCGGGGGCCGGCATCCCGGGGTTGCGCCCCGTCGGTGGTGGCCCGTCGGTGGTGGCCCGTCGGTGGTGGCCCGTCGGTGGCGGCCCGACCGGTCGGACGCCCCCGTTCCGCGGGACCGAGGCCCCCGGACGCGCATCCGCGCGGCCGGGGGCCTTCTGCGTGGCCGCCCGGCCGGTAGGCTCGGCGGCTGATGCGATCGGTGCGACGTGCGTTCCGCCGCGCGCGACGCCTGACGCGGGGAGGGGCCAGGACCATGCCCGAGGATCAGCCCGGCACCGGGCCCGGCACCGGTCCCGTCGCCGTACCGGACCTCGTTCCGGCACCCGTGTCCGCCCGCTTCGGCGGCGACCGCTGCGCCCTGACCGATCCCCTGCTGCTGGCCGGACCCGGAACCGGCGACACCGCCCGCTGGCTGCGCCGCGAGCTCGGCGCGGCGACCGGCTGGGAGCTGCCCGCGCCTGCGGGCGCGGAGCGCTCCGCCGAGGACCGGCAGGTGATCCGGCTCGCCCTGCGTCCCGACCTCGCCGAGCGGCACGGCCCCGAGTGGCACGAGGTCCATGTGGGGGACCGGGGCGTACTGCTGGAAGGAGCCGACCCCGCCGGGGTGTTCCGGGCCGCGCAGACGCTCCGTCAGCTCCTCGGGCCCGACGCCTTCCGGCGGGCGCCGCTGCGGCCGGGGGGCCGGGCGTGGACCCTCCCGGTGGGGGACGTCCTGGACGGCCCCCGCTTCGCCTGGCGCGGCCTGATGCTCGACGTCGCGCGGCACTTCCTGCCCAAGGACGGGGTGCTGCGCTACCTCGACCTGCTCGCCGCCCACAAGCTCAACGTGCTCCACCTGCACCTGACCGACGACCAGGGCTGGCGGATCCACATCGCGCGCCACCCGCGCCTGACCGAGGTCGGGGCCTGGCGGCCGCGCAGCCGGTGGGGCCACCGGGCCTCACCGCTGTGGAACGACACCCCGCACGGCGGTTTCTACACCCACGACGACATCCGCGAGATCGTGGCGTACGCCGCCGAACGCCACGTCCGGGTGGTCCCCGAGATCGACATCCCGGGTCACTCGCAGGCGGCCGTCGCCGCGTACCCCGAACTGGGCAACACCGACGCGGTGGACACCTCCTCCCTCACCGTCTGGGAGGACTGGGGCATCAGCGAGAACGTGCTCGCCCCGACCGAGGCCGTGCTGCGGTTCTACGAAGGCGTCTTCGAGGAGGTGCTGGAGCTCTTCCCGCCGGAGGTCTCGCCGTTCGTGCACATCGGCGGCGACGAGTGCCCCAAGCACCAGTGGCGGCGGTCGCCGACCGCCCAGGACCGCATCCGCGAGCTGGGGGTGGGCGACGAGGACGGCCTCCAGTCCTGGTTCGTACGGCACTTCGACCGCTGGCTCGCCGCGCGCGGTCGGCGCCTGATCGGCTGGGACGAGATCCTGGAGGGCGGCCTCGCCGACGGCGCCGCGGTCTCCTCCTGGCGCGGCTACGCCGGTGGCGTGGCCGCCGCCGAGGCCGGGCACGACGTGGTGATGTGCCCCGAGCAGCAGGTCTACCTGGACCACCGTCAGGACGGCGGCCCCGACGAGCCGGTGCCGATCGGCTACGTCCGCACGCTGGAGGACGTCTACCGCTTCGAGCCGGTCCCGCCCGAGCTGTCGCCGGAGGCGGCACGGCACGTGCTGGGCGCCCAGGCGAACGTGTGGACCGAGGTGATGGAGAACCAGGACCGGGTCGACTACCAGGTGTTCCCGCGTCTGGCGGCGTTCGCCGAGGTCGTGTGGTCGCCCCTGCCGGAGCCCGCGGCCCGCGACTTCGCGTCGTTCGAGGCCCGGATGGCCACGCACTACGCCCGCCTCGACGCCCTGGGCGTCGCCTACCGCCCCCCGGCCGGCCCCCGGCCCTGGCAGCGGCGGCCGGGCGTGCTGGGGCGGCCGATCGAGGGGGCCCCGCCGGGGGTGTGAGGCGGGCGGGGCGGGTGCGCGGCGGCGCGGGTGCCGGGGGTGGTGCGCCGGGGCGGCGAGCGGGGCTGCTGTGCGGCCACCGTGTGCCGCAATGCCGGAATCGGCGCATGAAGGACGGTATGCCGGATAGTCCCGAAGATACGGGGTGAATCGGGCGAGTTGGTGCGGTGGTGCGGGCAGGGGAAGGCCGAGGGGGCGCCCGGGCGACCCTCGCGCCGGGAGTCACGGAAGATGTGCCAGAGTTGCCACGTCCCGGCGGTGAGCACGTACCGTACGGCGGACAGGCGTGAGCGCCGGGACCGGGACATCGGGAAGGGGCAGCTGGGTTGACCACGCACGCACCGCACGCAGCGCACGCGGCGCAGTCCGTGATGCTGCCGGCCTCGCTCGACGAGGCCGTGGCGGCGCTCGCCGCCATGCCCGCCGCGGTTCCGGTTGCCGGAGGCACCGATCTGATGGCGGGGGTCAACGCCGGACTGCTGCGGCCCGCCGCGCTGGTCGGCCTCGGCCGGATCAACGAGATCCGCGGCTGGCAGTACCAGGACGGCCACGCCCTGCTGGGCGCCGGCCTCACCCACGCGCGCATGGGCCGGCCCGACTTCGCCGCCCTGATCCCGGCGCTGGCCGCCGCCGCCCGGGCCGCGGGCCCGCCGCAGATCCGTAACGCCGGCACGCTCGGCGGGAACGTCGCGAGCGCCGCGCCCGCCGGCGACACCCTGCCGGTGCTGGCCGCGCTGGAGGCCGTCCTGCTGGTCGTCGGACCGGACGGACAGCGGGACGTCCCGGTCTCGCACCTGCTGGCGGGGCGGGAGATGCTGCGGCCCGGCGAGCTGATCGGTTTCGTGCGGGTGCCGCTGCTGCACGCCCCGCAGGTCTTCCTGAAGGCGACCGGCCGGACCGGGCCGGGGCGCGCGGTGGCGTCCGTGGGGCTCGTACTGGACCCCGCGCGCCGGGGCGTACGGATCGCCGTCGGCGCCGTCGCACCGATGCCGCTGCGGCCGCTGGAGGCCGAGCGGTGGGTGGCCTCGCTGATCGACTGGGACGGCGAACGGGCGCTGGCGCCCGAGGCGCTGGAGGCCTTCGGGGACTACGTGGGGGCCGCGTGCGTACCGGACCAGGGCGACCCGGTCCCGGCGGCGGTCCTCCACCTGCGGCGGACGGTGGCAGTGCTGGCACGGAGGGCCCTGGGGAGGGCGCTGACCTCATGAGTGAGAACGAGAACGTGAGCGGGACGGGGGCCGCCGGATCCGGTTGGCAGCCCGTGCCGCACGGGGGCGACTACGACTCCGACGCGACCGCCTTCGTCCAGCTCCCGGACGACGTGCTCGAAGCCCTGGGCATGGGCGAGCCGCTGGCCGCGCCCGGGCACGGGTACGTGCCGCCGCCCATGATCGTCCCGCTGAACGCGGGCGCGGCCACGGACCCGGCCGCCACCGGGACGTGGACGATCCCGACGGCCACCGAACACGTCCAGTGGCCGCAGGCCGGTGCCGGCAGCGGCGGGGGCGAGGGCGACGACGGGGGACCGGGCGGCGACGCCTCGACGGCGGAGTGGCACTTCCCCGACGCGGTCCGGCAGGCCCCGGAGCGGGAGCCGGGAGCGCCGGCGGAACAGCACGGCGGGCTGTCCGGGCACCTGCCCGCGCAGGGCCCGGAGGGGGCGTACGGCGGGGCGCACGACGCGCTGTCCGGGCAGGGCCCGGAGGGGGCGTACGCCGGAGCGCACGGCCTCCCGGCCGGGCACGGCCAGCAGGCGGAGCCGACTCCGCTCGACGCGGACTGGAGCCAGGCCCCGGCGACGCTGCCCGGCGGCGCGCCCGCGCCGTGGGCCGACGGCTCGGCGCCCGGCCTGCGGCTGCTCGGCGGCCCGGGCGTCGGCACGCCCGGCCGGCCGCAGCAGCGCGTGCTGGGCGGCCCCGGCGTGGGCACGCCGCTGGACGCAGCACCCGACATCGAACCCCGCCACGCGCACGGCGCCCCCCCCCCCCCCCCCCCCCCCCCCCCCCCCCCCCCCCCCCCCCCGCCCCCCGCCCCCCC
>NZ_JAJAUY010000121.1 GCF_020532625.1 Streptomyces antimicrobicus
CCCGCACCGGCACCCTGCTCGCCGGGCTCGGTGTCGTCGCGTTCTCGCTGACCTTCCCTTCGACCGCCTGGGGCCTGGAGAGCTTCGGCCCCTGGTCGCTGGTCTCCCTGCGCAGCGTGCTCGCCGCCCTCGTCGCGGGCGGCTTCCTGCTGGCCCTGCGCGTCCCGCTGCCGCACCGCGCGCACTGGGCGGGCCTGGCCGTGGTCGCCGGCGGCGTGGTCGTCGGCTTCCCGCTGCTCACCACGCTCGCCCTGCAGACCTCCACCACCTCGCACGCCGCCGTGGTGGTCGGGCTGCTGCCGCTGACCACCGCGTCGCTGTCCGCGCTGCGCACCGGCGCCCGGCCCTCGCGCACCTTCTGGGCCGCCGCCGTCGCCGGGGCGGCCGTGGTGCTCGGCTTCACCCTGGCCCAGAGCGGCGGGGGGCTCTCCACGGGCGACGGCTTCCTGTTCGCGGCGCTCCTGGTGTGCGCCGCCGGCTACACCGAGGGCGGCCGGCTCGCCCGGATCCTGCCCGGCTGGCAGGTGATCGGCTGGGCGCTGGTGTTCTGCCTGCCGCTGAGCCTGGCCGGCTCGGCGCTGGGGCTGGCGTACGAGCCGGTGCGGCTGTCGGCGCACGGGGTGATCGGGCTGGTGTGGGCGGCGGCCGGCTCCACCTTCCTCGGACTGTACGTCTGGTACCGGGGCATGGCGGAGATCGGCGCGGCCCGGGCCAGCCAGCTCCAGCTGGCCCAGCCGCTGCTCACCCTGGTCTGGTCCGTCACCCTCCTGGGCGAACAGCTCTCCCCCGCCGCGCCGCTGGCCGCCGTCGCGGTCCTGGTGTGCATCGCCGTGACCCAGCGGGCCTAAAACGCGCCAACCGCCGTAAACTGGCGTCAACCGGATCGGACCCCGCCCCGAGGGAGGTCAGCAGATGCGCGCGACCGAAGGCGACCAGCTGGTCCAGCACGGCCGAGTCGTCGGCCAGCACGACAAGATCGGCGAGATCACCCAGGTACTGGGCGAGAACGGTGCCCCGCCCTACCGGGTGCACTTCCCGGACGGCCACGAGGCCATCATGTCCCCCGGACCGGACTGCCAGGTGAAGCACCCTCCCAAGATCGACCCGGGCGCCGGGGCCGACACCCTCTTCCACTGACCGCCGGGACCCCCGGGACCGCCGGGACCCCCGGGACCGCCGGGGCCGCCGGGGTCCCCCGGACCGCCGGTCCGCCGGGGCCGCCGTGACCACCACCAGGCCCCCGGCGGCCGCCCCCGCCCCTCCGCCCCGCCGCCGTCAGCGCGGCGGGACCGCGGTCGGGTAGTGGTCGGCGACGACCTTGGCCATGGCGCCGTTGGGGTCCGCGACCACCTGCTTCGCCGAGAAGTAGGAGTGGCCGCGGACCCCGGCGTGCCGACGGGCGAACGTCAGGTGCCGGGACAGCTCCGCGGGGTCCCGCCACGCGGCGGTGGGACTGTCGGGGTCGCAGCGGTAGAGCGCCTCCCCGATGTAGAGGTCCACCCCGGTCCCGGCCACCGTCTGCGACCACCACGGCACGAGCGTGGCGTAGTCGGCCGGCCGGTAGCCGATGTGCCAGTAGCACTGCGGCACGATGTAGTCGATCCACTTCTGCCGGACCCAGCCGCGGGTGTCCGCGTACAGGTCGTCGTACGTCCCCACACCCGCCGAGGTGGCCGAGCCGAGCGGGTCCCGGTCGCGGTTGCGCCACACCGCGAACGGGCTGACGCCGAACCGCGCGCCCGGCCGGACCGCCTTGATCCGCGCCGACATCTCCCGGACCAGGCTGTCGATGTTGTGGCGGCGCCAGGCGGCCCGGGACGGGAAGCCCGCGCCGTGCGCCGCGAACGCCTCGTCGTCGTCGAAGGTCTCCCCCGCCACCGGGTAGGGGTAGAAGTAGTCGTCCCAGTGGACCGCGTCGACGGGGTAGCGGGCCACGGCGTCGATCATGGCGTCCTGCACGAAGGCGCGCACCTCGGGGATCCCGGGGTTGTAGTAGAGCTTGCCGCCGTAGGCGACGGTCCACCCCGGGTTGCGCCGCGCCGGGTGCTCGGGCACCAGCTGCGCGGGGTCGTCGTGCTGGGCCACCCGGTACGGGTTGAACCAGGCGTGCAGCTCCAGCCCCCGGGCGTGCGCCTCGGTGACGGCGGTGCCCAGCGGGTCCCAGCCCGGGTCCTGGCCCTGGCGACCCGTCAGCCACTGGGACCAGGGCTCCAGCGCCGAGGGCCACAGCGCGTCGGCGGCGGGGCGGACCTGGAGCACCACCACGTTCAGCCGGCGCGCCACGGCCGTGTCGAGCAGCCGGAGCAGTTCCGTGCGCTGCCGGGCGGCGCCGAGGCCGGTCCGCGAGGGCCAGTCCACGTTCTGCACGGTGGCCACCCACATCCCGCGGAACTCCGGGACCCCCGCACCCCGCCCCGCCCGGGCCCCCGCCGCGGCCGTCGCCGTCGGCTCCGCGGCGCCCCCTGCGCGCCCCGCTCCCCCCGCGCCCGCGGGCGCCGCCGCGCCGGTCGCCGTCGCCGCCAGCAGCCCCGCGGCGCCCGCCAGCAGCCCCCGCCGGTTCACATACCCCATGTGACCGATCCCTTCCGTAGCGTGACATCGTTCGTCGTCCGCACAGCATGCCCGCCCCGACCACCCACCCGTGGCAGGGGCGGGAGTAACGTCGGGGGGCGTGGCGGGCGCCGGAATCGTACGGGGGACCCGCCGACGGATGAGCAGCGAAAGGCGCGAAGTGACTGACCTCCCTTCCGACATCACACGAGTCGGCGTAGTGGGCTGTGGCCAGATGGGTGCGGGTATCGCCGAGGTGTGTGCCCGGAGCGGCCTTGAGGTCAAGGTCGCCGAGACCACGGGTGAGGCCCTGGAGATCGGACGTACCCGGCTGTACAACTCGCTCACGAAGGCCGCCGAACGCGGCAAGATCACGGAGGAGGAGCGGGACGCCACCCTGGCCCGCCTGTCCTTCACGACCGACCTCGGCGAGTTCGCCGACCGCGACCTGGTCATCGAGGCCGTCGTGGAGAACGAGCAGGTCAAGACGGAGATCTTCCAGGTCCTGGACCAGGTGGTGACCCGCCCCGACGCGATCCTGGCGTCCAACACCTCCTCGATCCCGCTGGTCAAGCTGGCCGTCGCGACCTCCCGCCCGGACCAGGTCATCGGCATCCACTTCTTCAACCCGGCCCCGGTGCAGAAGCTCGTCGAGCTGATCCCGGCCCTGACCACCGGCGAGGAGACGGTGAAGCGGTCCGAGGCCCTGGTGCGGGACGTGCTCGGCAAGCACGCGATCCGCGCCCAGGACCGGTCCGGTTTCGTGGTGAACGCGCTGCTGGTGCCCTACCTGCTGTCCGCGATCCGGATGTTCGAGTCGGGCATCGCCAGCCGCGAGGACATCGACAACGGCATGGAGTTCGGCTGCGCCCACCCCATGGGCCCGCTGAAGCTCTCCGACCTCATCGGCCTGGACACCATCGCCTCGATCGCCGACTCGATGTACGCCGAGTACAAGGAGCCGCTGTACGCCGCTCCCCCGCTGCTGCAGCGCATGGTGGACGCGGGCCGGCTCGGCCGCAAGACCGGCTCGGGCTTCTACGCGTACAACTGACCGACGGCCCTGCGTCGGCTGAGCCGGAGATGGTGCAGCAGGAGCAGCCCGGCCGCCATGTTGGCGGCCGGGACCTCCCCGCGCGCGACCATGTCCGGTACGAGTTCGAGGGGCACCCACGCGCGCCGGGAGGACTCGAAGGCGTCCTCGGGCGGGCCGACGTAGGTGGCGCCCTCGGCCCAGAACAGGTGGTGCCGGGCGTCGGTCAGCCCGTTGGAGGGCTCCACCGTCATCAGGGGGCGCAGCGGGCCCGGCCGCCAGCCCGACTCCTCCTCCATCTCCCGGGCCGCGGCCGCCGCGAGGTCCTCGCCGTCCTCCACCACCCCGGCGGGCAGCTCCCAGCCCCAGCTGTCGGTGATGAACCGGTGCCGCCACAGCAGCAGCACCTCGTCCGCCTCGTTGACCGCGGTGGCGACGGCCACCGGGCGCAGCCGGATGACGAAGTGGTCCAGGTGCCGCCCGTCGGGCAGCTCGACGTCGGCGAGGTTCACGTCGAACCAGCGGTTCTTGTACACGGTCTGCTCACTCAGGTTCGTCCACTGCACGGGTCCGCCACCTTCCGTTTCTGTAGGTGGCAACATGGCAGCAGCTGCGTGGTCACAGCGGAACGCGCAAGGCCCCGTCGATGAGCTGCGCGGTCTCCTCCGCGTCGGCACAACCGCTGGTCAGGAGCTGTTCGCGGACCGCCCGCAGCCGGTCGCGCAGCCGCAGCGACTCCATGCCCTTGGCGCGTTCGGCCATCTCGGCCGCGGCCACCACCGCACGGTCCGCTTCCCCCTGGCGCAGCTGGATCTCGCAGAGCATCGCCAGCCGGTGGACCCGGCCCCGGTCGTGGGCCGGGGTCCCGACCGCCGCCGCGGCCTGTTCGTGGGCCGCGTCGAGTTCCCCCAGACTGAGCAGGGCCTCGGCCACCTGCACGTTGACCAACCCGGGCTGGACGTAGCCGGTCTCGTCCGGTTCGCTGCCCGGCCGGATCCGCTCGGCCGCCGTCTCGGCCAGCCGGATGCACTCCAACGCCGCCCTGCCGTCGCCGAGTTGTGCGTACGCCTTGGCCTGCATCGCGTACAGGTCGGCGGCCAGCGCGGGGGTGGTGTGCCGGCCGGCGGCCCGCAGCGCGGCCTCGGCGAAGGCCAGGGCCTGGCGGAACTCCCGCAGGTGCAGGGACTGGTTGACGATCAGCGCGATGACGTACGCCCCCAGCCCCCGGTCCCCGCTGGCCTTGGCCAGCCGCAGCGCCTGGTGGAAGTAGCGCTGGGCCAGGCCGTGGGCGTCGGAGTCGTACGCGCAGATGCCCGCCACCGCGACCAGGGAGCCGGTGGCCCGGTGCAGCCGGCGCCCGAGCGCATCGGAGTAACTCCCGCGCAGCACGGGTGCGGTCTCGGTGCCGAGGAAGCGCACGATCCGGGCCCGGGTGGCCATGCCGCCGGCCCGCCGGTACATCAGCTCGTAGTGGGCCCGCGCGGCGCGCAGGATCTCGATGTGCTCGGGACCGACCAGGAGCGGCCCGTCACGCGAGACGTCGGCGTCCTCGGGCGGGTTCTCCCACTCCCACACCGGGATGACCGCCGGGGTCCCGGTCAACGCCGCCTCGCCGAGCGCGTGTTGGCGCCCTTGCTGGTCCGCCCGCCACAGGGCGGTGGCCCGGTCGACGAAGCCGCCCAGGCAAGCCGTGCCCGGCCCGCCGCCGGACTGCCCCGGCAGCCCGAGCCCGATGTCGTCCAGCGACAGCGGCCGGCGCAGCCGGGTCGCCAGCACCTCGCAGATCAGGTCCGGCACCTGGCCGCGCGGCCGCTGTCCCTTCAACCACCGGTTGACGGCGGTGTGTTCGTACCGCAGCGCGAGTCCGCGGGACCGGCCGGCCTGGTTCACGTGGGCGGCGAGTCCGGCATGGGACATGCCCGCCTCGGCGAGGAGGGCGTCGAGCAGGGCGTTGGACTGCATGGGCCCCTCCAAGGGCTCGTCGGTCCCAGACTAGTGGGCCCGGCGTACACACGGGGTGTGAACCTAGTACGCGCATAAATGCGTTGCGCACCCTGCCGCGGGACGCCGTGGAGCGGTTGACTGGCATCCTCGCCTCATCGGAGGCATGCGGGCCGTCGGCTCCCCCTCGTACAGTGCGACGGCCCGTGACGCGCCGCCCGCTCCTGCTGTCTGCCCGACACTCCACGGCAGGCGGGCGGCGCCCCGGGCCGGTGTCGGAGTCGGTTGGTCTCCGGTCGCCGACGGCGGTCCGGGCGCGCCCCCGGCGGGAGCCGGGGAGCGAGCGTGGGCGCCGGGCCCCCCCACCGGGTCCGGCGCGCACGGCTCGACCGGCCTGGATCCGTTCTTCCTCGGCTAGGTGTTCCAGGCGCCGTCCGGGGCGACCGGCAGGGAGGCGTCCCCGGACGGCCGCGGCCGGTCGTTGCGGAGCACGAGCAGGGCCACGTCGTCGGCGGGCTGACCGCCCGCGTGGCGCAGCAACGCGGCGTACACGCCCGCCACCAGCCGCGCGGGCGTGGCCGCCGGGCCGGCGGCGGCCCGTGCGAGCACCCGCTCCAGCGGGAAGCACCCGCCGTGGCGGTCGCGGGCGTCCTCGACCCCGTCGGTGTGCAGGAGCAGCCCCTCGCCCGGCGCGAGCCGCGCGGACACCTGCGGGTCCAGCTCCTCCGGCAGCGGGACGACGCCCAGCGGCGGCAGGGTCGCCTCCCCGGCGAGCACCCGGACGCCGGACGCCTCCGGTGCCCGGTCGTGGGTCCGGCGGCGGGCGACGAGCAGGGCACCGGCCGGGGCGGGCGGCCCGGCCGGCGGACGGCGGGCCGCCCGGGCGGACGGGGCGGCGGCCGGGGCCGGCAGCAGGTACGGCCAGGGGTGCCCGCAGTTGAGCGCGGTGACCGCGCTGTCCGCGGTGATCTCCAGCAGCAGCACCGTGACGAAGTCCTCCGGGTCGCGCGCGGCCCGCCGCAGCGCCCGTTCCAGCCGGCGCAGCACCCCGGCCAGCGTCGGCTCGTCGTGGGCGGCCTCGCGGAAGCAACCCAGCACCGCCGTGGCGGCGCCCAGCGCCGGCAGGCCGTGGCCGCGGACGTCGCCGATGACGATCCGCACCCCGTACGGCGTCGGTAAGGCCTCGTAGAGGTCGCCCCCGAGCACCGGCCCGTGCACCGCGGCCAGCGCCAGCCCGTCCATCCGGGCGGGCAGCGGCCGCAGCAGGGCGCGCTGGACGGCGCCGGCGACCTGCCGGCTGCGGCGCAGCTCGCGCGCCAGCCGCTGCCGGGTGCGCAGCGCGCACCCGGTGGCCAGCAGCAGGAACGCCGCACAGCTGGCCAGACTCGGCAGCAGGGGCCCCGGGGAGGAGAGCTCCCAGGTGACCGCCGCGCCGCCCCAGGCAAGGACGCACGCCCGGCGCACCCGGGGCACGGCCCGCGTTTCGGTCATCGTCAGGCCTCCCCTCGGCCGAAACGATTGTGTCGAGCACCCGCTGCGGGCCCTACACCCGCCGGGAGTTCTCACCCGAACGAGTGAGGGGCGCACCCGGTGGCCCGGGTGCGCCCCTCATGCGCCTCGAAGGCGGCGGTCACGCGCCGCGCAGCACCGCGCCCGTCCGCTCGGTGGCGAGCGCCACGGCGGCGTCGCGCGCGGCCGTGGACTCCTCCGCGGTCAGTGTGCGGTCGGCGGCCCGGAAGCGCAGCGCGTAGGCCAGCGACTTCTTGCCCTCGCCGATCTGCTCACCGGTGAAGACGTCGAACAGCCGCAGGGACTCCAGCAGGTCGCCGGCCCCTTCGCGCAGCGCGGTCTCCACCTCGGCGGCCGGCACGGACGCGTCCACGACCAGCGCCACGTCCTGGGTGGCCACCGGGAAGCCGGAGATCCGCGGGGCCTCGACGGCCGCGCCGCCGGCCTGCCCCAGCCGGTCCAGGTCCAGCTCCATCGCGCAGGTGCGGGTCGGCAGGCCCAGCGCCTTCACCACGCGCGGGTGCAGCTCACCGGCGTGGCCGACGACCTGCTCGGCGCCGTCCAGGGTGACGACCAGCTCGGCGCAGCGGCCCGGGTGCCAGGGGCCGTACTGCCCCTGCCGGACCACCAGCTCCGCGCCCGCCTCGCGGGCCAGGGTGCGCGCCGCCTCGACGGCGTCCGCCCAGGTCGCCGGGCGGCCCTTGCCCCACCAGCCGGCCTGCTCGCGGGCGCCGGCCAGCACGACCGCGGCGTGGCGCGGCTGCGCCGGCAGGGCGGCGTCGAGCGTGGCGATCTCCTCGTCCGTGGGACGGCGGTCGACGGGCAGCCGCACCGCGACGCCCGGCCCGTCCCCGGCCCGGAAGACCGAGCCGGTCTCGAACAGGGCGAGGTCGTGGCTGCCCCGGCTGTCGTTGCGGCGCAGCGCGCCGAGCAGGCCCGGCAGCAGCGTGGTGCGCAGCGCCGGCTCCTCGTCGGAGAGCGGGTTGACCAGCTCGACCACCCGGCGGGCCGGGTCGTCCGCGGGCAGCTGGAGCTGGTCGAGGACGGCCTCGCCGAGGAACGGGTAGCTGAGCGCCTCGACGTAGCCGGCGCCGGCCAGCGCCCGGCCGACGCGGCGGTGCAGCTGCTGGCGCGGGGTCAGCCCGCGGCCGGAGGGCACCTGCGGGAGGGTCGACGGCAGGGTGCCGTAGCCCTCCAGCCGGATGACCTCCTCGGCGAGGTCGTTCGGCTCGGCGAGGTCGGGCCGCCACGAGGGGACGGTGACGACGAGCTCGTCCTGGCCGTAGACGTCGCAGCCGATCTCCTGCAGGCGGCGGACGACGGTCTCTCGGCCGTAGTCCATCCCGGCGACCCGGTCCGGGTGGTCCGCGCGCATGGCCACGGTGCGCGGGGCGACCGGGGCGGTCAGCTCGGTGACGCCGGCCTCGGCGGTGCCGCCCGCGAGCAGCACCAGCAGGTCGACGGTCCGCTGGGCCGCAGCGGCGGCGGCCTGCGGGTCGACGCCGCGCTCGAAGCGCTTGGACGCCTCGGAGGACAGCTTCAGTCGGCGGGCGGTGCGGGAGACGGAGACGGCGTCGAAGTGCGCGGCCTCGATCACGACCTCCGTGGTGCCGGTGACGACACCGGTCTCGGGGTCGGTGACGGAGTCGGCGATCTCGGTGTTGGCGCCGCCCATGACGCCGGCGATGCCGATCGGCCCGCCGTTGTCGGTGATCACCAGGTCCTCGGCGTCGAGGGTGCGCTTGACGCCGTCGAGGGTGGTGAACTTCTCGCCCTGCTCGGCCCGGCGCACCCCGATGGGGCCGTCGATGCGGGAGCGGTCGTAGGCGTGCAGCGGCTGGCCGAGCTCCAGCATCACGTAGTTGGTGATGTCGACGGCCAGCGAGATCGGGCGCATGCCGGCCTTCTGCAGGCGGCGGGTGAGCCAGATCGGCGAGCGGGCCTCGGGGTCCAGGCCGGTGACGGTGCGCGCGGTGAAGCGGTCGCAGCCGGCCGGGTCCTCGACCTTGACCGGGTAGCCGTAGGAGTTCGGCGCCGGCACGTCCAGCAGCGCCGGGTCGCGCAGCGGCAGGCCGAAGGCGGTGGCCGTCTCGCGGGCGATGCCGCGCATCGACATGCAGTAGCCGCGGTCGGGGGTGACGTCGATGTGCAGGACCTCGTCGACGAGCTGGAGCAGCTCGATCGCGTCGGTGCCGGCCTCGTGCTCCGGCGGCAGCACGATGATTCCGTGCGTGCCGTCGTCCCCCATGCCGAGCTCCTCGCCGGAGCAGATCATGCCGTGCGAGGTCTTGCCGTAGGTCTTGCGCGCGGCGATCGCGAAGTCGCCGGGCAGGACGGCGCCCGGGAGGACCACGACGACCTTGTCGCCGACGGAGAAGTTCCGCGCGCCGCAGACGATCTCCTGCGGCTCACCGGTGCCGTTGGCCCGGCCGACGTCCACGGTGCAGAAGCGGATCGGCTTCTTGAAGCCCTCCAGCTCCTCGATGGTCAGCACCTGGCCGACGACCAGGGGGCCCTTGAGCCCGGCGCCGAGCTGCTCGACGGTCTCGACCTCCAGGCCGGCGTCGATGAGCTTGGCAGCGACGTCCCGACCCGTGGTGCCCGCGGGCAGGTCGACGTACTCCCGCAGCCAAGAAAGCGGGACCCGCATCAGATCTCCATCCCGAACGGCCGGGTGAACCGGACGTCACCCTCGACCATGTCTCGCATGTCTTCGACGTTGTGGCGGAACATCAGCATCCGCTCGATGCCGAACCCGAACGCGAACCCGCTGTACACCTCGGGGTCCACACCGCAGGCGGTCAGCACCTTGGGGTTGACCATGCCGCAGCCGCCGAGCTCGATCCAGCCCTCGCTGGAGCAGGTGCGGCAGGGGCGGTCGGGGTTGCCCACCGAGGCGCCGCGGCACACGTAGCACTGCATGTCCATCTCGGCGGACGGCTCGGTGAACGGGAAGAAGTGGGGGCGCAGCCGGGTCGTGGTGTCCTCGCCGAAGAGCTCCTTGACCATGTGGTCGATGGTGCCCTTGAGGTCGGCCATGGTCAGGCCCTTGTCGACGGCCAGCAGCTCGACCTGGTGGAAGACCGGGGTGTGCGTGGCGTCGAGCTCGTCGGTCCGGTAGACCCGGCCGGGGCAGACGATGTAGACGGGCGGCTCACGGCGCTCCAGCAGCGCGCGGGCCTGCACCGGGGAGGTGTGGGTGCGCAGCACCACACCGGACTCGTCCCCCGCCGTGCTCCGGTCCGCCTGGGCGCCGCGCACGAAGAACGTGTCCTGCATCTGGCGCGCCGGGTGGTCGGGCGTGAAGTTGAGGGCGTCGAAGTTGAACCACTCCGCCTCGACCTCGGGGCCCTCGGCCACCTCGTAGCCCATGCCGACGAAGATGTCCGCGACGCGGTCCATCAGCGTGGTCAGCGGGTGCCGGGCGCCGGCGGGGACGCGGTCGTAGGGCAGCGTGACGTCCACCGCCTCCTCGACCAGCACCCGCTCGTCGCGCTCGGCCTCCAGCTGCGCCAGCCGCTGCGCGTACGCCTTGTTCACGGCGCCACGGGCCTGGCCGACGCGCTTGCCGGCCTCGGCCTTCGCCTGCGGCGGCAGGGCGCCGATCTCGCGGTTGGCCAGCGCCAGCGGCGAGGTACCGCCGGCGTGGGCGGTCTTCGCGTGCGCCAGGGCGTCGAGGTCGCCGGCGGCCGCGAAGGCGGCGAGCGCCTCGTCCCGCATGCGCTCGATCTCTTCCGGTTTCAGTGCCTCGACCTCGACAGGGTCGTACGACTTGTTCGGTGCCGACATCTCTTCCCGTACTTCCGATGGGCTGGCTGGTGGTCCCCGCTCGACACAAGGGGCTCGACACAAGGACACAAAGGTGCCAAAGGACGAGTCTAAAGGTCGCCGGTGGTGAAGGAGCCCGAGGGCCGACCTGCGAGACGCTCCGCCGAGTGCCGGTGGCTACTGGGAGAGGTACGCCGGCGCGCCGACGGGCAGGACGAATCGGAACTCGGCGCCGCCTCCGGGGCCGCGCCCGACCGTGATGGTGCCGCCGTGGGCCTCCACGATGCCCTTGACGATGTACAGGCCCAGCCCGGTGCCGCCGCGCTTGCTGCCCCGCCAGAAGCGGGTGAACACGCGGCTCATCGATTCCTCCGGGATCCCGGGGCCCTCGTCGGTCACGGTGACGGCTGTTCCCTTCTCGTGCGGCGCCACCTCGATGGTGACCGTTCCGTCACCGTGGCGCACCGCATTTTCCAGAAGATTGCCGAGGATCTGATCGATCTTGTCCGGGTCGGCCCACAGGTCGGGCAGGGGCCTGGTCAGCCGTACGAGGAACCGGTCCGGGGCCTGGCCGTTCGCGGTGAGCGCCTGGACGTGCCGACCCACGGCGGTGGCGATGTCCACGGGCTGCCGGCGCACCTCCAGCCGGCCGGAGTCGATCCGGGAGATGTCGAGCAGTTCGGCGATCAGCCGGGTGACCCGGTTGGCGTCGGCGTCGACGGTCTCCAGCATCAGGCGCTTCTGGTCGTCGGTGAACCGCTCCCACTTGGCCAGCAGGGTGGCCGTGAAGCCCTTGACCGAGGTGAGCGGGGAGCGCAGCTCGTGCGCGACGGTGGCGATCAGCTCGGCGTGGCTGCGCTCGGTGCGGCGGCGGGCCTCGGTGCCGCGCAGGCTCACCACGAGCCGGGCCAGCGGGCCCTTGGGGTACGTGCGCACGTACCGGGCGCTGACCAGCACCTCGCGACCGCCGGGCAGCAGGAGGTTGCGCTCCGGCTGGCCGCGCCGGGTGGCCAGGCCGCCGTAGGGGTCGGTCAGCGCCCACCAGCGGCGGCCTTCGAGGTCCTCCAGGGGCAGGGCCCGCTCGATCCGGGCGCCGAGCGCCTCGCGGGGGGCGATGGCGGTGATCCGGGCGGCGGCCCGGTTGAAGCAGATGACCTGGCCGGTGTGGTCGGCGACGACCAGGCCGTCGGGCAGGTCGTCGGGGTCGAGACCGGGACCGAGGCCCACCGCGGTCGCGGGGGCGCCGGGCGCGGGCCGCTCGGGGGCCGGCACGGCGTCGTCGGCCGCGCCGACCGGGTCGGCCGGGCCGGCCGTTCCCGTCGCTCCCGTGGCCCCCGGTGAGCTGTTCGTCCCGACGGTCATGTCCCCGTACCCCACATCTCCGGCAGCACCGTGGGCCCCCGGGCGGCCACATTACTAGCTGGGGGTCACGGAGCGGCACCCTCCGGGAGCCCGCTGTGCACGCGCGGAGGCGTACAGGCACACGGCGGCGGCGGTGGCGAGGTTCAGGCTCTCGGCCTTGCCGTGGATGGGGACGCGCACGACGGCGTCCGCCAGCGCACGGGTCTCCTCGGGCAGGCCCCAGGCCTCGTTGCCGAAGACCCAGGCGGACGGCCCGCCCATGGTGCCGGCGTCCAGCTCGGCGTCGAGGTCGTCCTCGCCCGCGCCGTCCGCGGCGAGGATCCGTACGCCCGCCGCGCGCAGTCCCGCGACGGCCCGCTCGACGGGGACGCCGACGGCGACCGGCAGGTGGAAGAGGGAGCCGACGGAGGCCCGGACGGACTTGGGGTTGTACAGGTCCACCGAGGCGTCGGTCAGGACCACCGCGTCGGCGCCGGCGGCGTCGGCGCAGCGCAGCACGGTGCCGGCGTTCCCGGGGTCGCGGACGTGGGCGAGTACGGCGACCAGCTTGGGCTCGCCCTTGAGGATCTCCTCGAACGGCGAGTCGAGGAAGTGGCAGACGCCGACCAGCCCCTGCGGGGTGATGGTCTGCGAGACGTCGGCGAGGACCTCGTCGGAGGCGTGGTGGACCCGGGCGCCGGCGGCGCGGGCGGCGGCGACGATGTCGGCGTGGCGCTCGGCGGCCTCGACGGTCGCGAACAGCTCGATCAGGGTCGGGCCGGCCTCCCCGCGGTGGGCGACGGCCTCCCGCACGGCCTGCGGGCCCTCGGCGATGAAGCGGCGCTCCTTGGTGCGGAAGTTGCGCCGGGCGAGGCGCCGGGCGGCGGCCACCCGGGGGGATCGGGGGGAGATCAGCTCGGCGGGGGTGCCCATGGTCTGTAGCGGTTCTCTCTCGGGTCCGGGGCGCGGCGGGGCTGCGCGGAGGGGAAAGCGCACGGACCCGCAGGCGTGTCGCCTGCGGGTCCGTGGGGCCGGTCCTGGTTCAGGGGGCCGGCAAAGGCCTTACGCGGCGGCCTTCGGGGCGTTGACGTCGGCCGGCAGCGCCTTCTGGGCGACCTCGACCAGCGCGGCGAACGCGTTGGCGTCGTTGACGGCCAGCTCGGCCAGCATCTTGCGGTCCACCTCGATGTTGGCGGCCTTCAGACCCTGGATGAGGCGGTTGTACGTCATGCCGTTCTGGCGGGCAGCGGCGTTGATGCGCTGGATCCACAGCTGACGGAAGTCGCCCTTGCGCTTCTTGCGGTCGTTGTAGTTGTAGACCAGCGAGTGGGTGACCTGCTCCTTGGCCTTGCGGTACAGGCGCGAGCGCTGACCGCGGTAGCCGGAGGCCGCCTCGAGGATCGCCCGGCGCTTCTTGTGGGCGTTGACTGCCCGCTTGACGCGTGCCACTTGTTAACTCCTTGTAGCGGGGCCGTGGTTGTCGTCACACGGCCCGAAATCGATGGGGTCCCGGTCCAGAGGTCTCGTCCCGCTCATGCGTCGAGCGGGACGACCTCACATGCCGAGAAGCTTCTTGATCTTCTTGGCGTCGGCCGGAGCCATCTCGGCGTTGCCGGTGAGGCGACGCGTCAGCTGGGACGACTTGTGCTCAAGCAGGTGGCGCTTGCCGGCGCGCTCACGGAGCACCTTGCCGGAGCCGGTGATCTTGAAGCGCTTCTTGGAACCGCTGTGGGTCTTGTTCTTCGGCATAGCGCCGTTATCTCCTCGTCAGTGGCGCTCCCGCCGGTCCGTTTCCGGACCGGCGCGTGGAAGCGTCAGTTGTGTCGGTGTGAACCGGGGCGGGCTGCTCCGGATCAGGCCTCGGCGTTGTCCTCGGGGCCGGCTTCCTCGGCGGGAGCCGTCTCCTCGGGCCGCTGGCCCTGGCGCTCGGCCTTGCGGGCGGCCTGCGCCTCACGGGCCTCGGCCATCGCCTCGGTCTTCTTCTTGTGGGGACCGAGGACCATGATCATGTTGCGGCCGTCCTGCTTCGGGTTCGACTCGACGAAACCGAGCTCCTGGACATCCTCCGCCAGACGCTGCAGCAGTCGGTAGCCGAGCTCCGGCCGGGACTGCTCGCGACCACGGAACATGATCGTGATCTTGACCTTGTCGCCCTGCTTGAGGAACCGGACGACGTGACCCTTCTTGGTGTCGTAGTCGTGCGGGTCGATCTTCGGCCGGAGCTTCATTTCCTTGATGACCGTGTGCGCCTGGTTCTTGCGCGCCTCACGGGCCTTCATGGCCGATTCGTACTTGAACTTGCCGTAGTCCATGAGCTTGCAGACCGGCGGGCGTGCCGACGCGGCGACCTCGACCAGGTCCAGGTCGTACTCCTGCGCGAGCTCGAGCGCCTTGGCAAGCGGAACAATCCCGACCTGCTCGCCGCTGGGACCGACAAGTCGCACCTCGGGAACGCGAATCCGGTCGTTGATGCGGGGCTCGGTGCTGATGGATCCTCCTCGGTTGCACCACACGGCTGTCCGGTGGGCAGCCGCTTGACGTCTGTTCGTCGGACCGATCCACACCCGAAACGCAAGAAACGCCCCGGACGGGACACAGGCGGAAGCTCCAAAGAAACCGGAGCACCGCCGCGTGCTACCGCGGGGCGCGTCTGACGAGGCTTTCCATCGTCCGTACGGAACGATGGATGCCACGTGACCGGTGACCCGCCGCCCCGGAGGGCGGTCAGGTGGGAGATCGGAGCCTCCACTTGTGGGCCGGGGACATGCGTCTCCGGCCGGTCGTCACACAAGGTTAGCACCCGGGCCCCGAGGAGGCGAATCGGGCGCACGCCGTATGGTGAGGGGCATGACTGACGCGACACCCCCCACCGCCACCGCGGCCGACGCGGCCCCCGACTACGACGCCATGACCCGCGACATCGCGGACGTGCCCGCGGTCGAGGTGATCACCACGGTGGCCGTGCACCTGATGAGCGCCGCGGCGGTCAATCTGGGCCTGGACAAGCCGGACTCCGAGCACAAGGACCTCGACGAGGCCCGCAAGCTGATCAACGCCCTCGCGGGCCTGGTCACGGCGAGCGCCACCGAGATCAGCTCCTTCCACGCCGCTCCGCTGCGTGACGGCCTGAAGTCCCTCCAGCTGGCCTTCCGCGAGCTGTCGGTCGTCCCGGACGAGCCGGGCCAGGGGCCGGGCGAGAAGTTCACCGGACCGGTCTTCGCCTAGGCGTCCGCGTCCGCCCTCACTGCTGTCGGCCCACCGCCGTCAGCGGCTGAACAGCGGCTCGCCCGGGGCCGGGGCGTCGGCCGGCAGCAGGGCCAGGCCGAGGCCGCGGACCAGCCGGGCGCGCAGGGTCTCGTCGGCGGCCAGCGCCCGGGCCACCCGGCGGGCGCCCTCGGCCGGCGGCGTGCCGTCGGCCAGCACCACCGCCACGATCCCGTCGGCGTCGGCCCCGGCCGGGCCGAGGTAGGCGCGCGCCACCGAGGCCTCGGCGGCCACGACACCGCGTACGGCCTCGCGGACCGCGGGATCGGCCAGCGGGTCGGCGTCGGTCCGGCCCTCGGCCAGCGCCAGCAGGGCGGAGCCGGTCAGCGGGTAGGTCACCGGTCCGGCCACGTCCAGCAGCAGGGTGTCGGCCTTCTCGTGCGCGGTGGCCAGCAGCGCCTGGCGCAGCGGTACGGCCACCGGGCGGGCGGCGGGGTCCCAGCGGGCAAGCGTGTCGGTCGAGGTGAAGGCGGGCAGCGCCCGCCGGCCGCCGGCGACCAGCGTGGGCACGGCCATGTCGCTGGTCTTCTCCTGCTTCAGTCCCGTCACCGGGTCGGTCTCGACCTCGCCGAGCACCGCGACGACGGGCACCAGCAGCCGGGCGCCGGCCAGCGCCGCGAGCAGTTCCGGCTCGCGGGTGCGGTCCTCGGCCCACGCGGCGAGGGCCGCGCTCAGCCGGGGATCGGCGGAGCCGTCGTCGTCGGAGAAACCGGGGTCGGGAATGTTCTTGTTCGCCACAGTTACCCGACCCTATCCCGGGTCCGGCGGCGGCCCGGTACGGCGGCCAGCACGAGCAGGGCCAGCCCCGCACCGGCGGCGACGCGGACCGGCAGGGCGGAGCGCCGTCCGGAGGCGGGGACCGGCTCGGGTCCGGGCCCGAAGTACGTCCGCGGGTACGACGCGGCCTGCGGCAGCGCGGGCTGCGGGCGCAGGGCCTCGGCGGCCCGCAGGGCGGCCACCGGGTCGACCAGGCCGTGGCCGCGGGCGTCGTCGCGGCCGCCGGGCGGGGGCGTGGAGGCGGTGTCCGCCAGCAGCTTCTTGATCTGCGCCGGGGACAGGTCGGGGTGGGCGGAGCGGACCAGGGCCGCGGCGCCGGAGACGAAGGCCGCGGCGGCGCTGGTGCCCCAGCCCTCGTAGTAGGCGCGGTCGGGGTCGGCGATGACCACGTCCACGCCGGGGGCGCAGACGGTGGCGTACCAGCTGCGGGTGGAGAACGGCGCCTTGCGACCGCGGCGGTCCACCGCCGTGACGGCGATGACGCCCGGGTACGAGGCCGGGTAGGAGGCGTGGTCGCCGTTCTCGCCGCCGTTGCCGGCGGACGCGACCACCACCACCCCCTTGGCCAGGGCGTACTGGACGGCCTCGTCCTCGGCGGCCTCGTGGTGCGCGGAGGCGCTGTCGTCGCCGAGGGACAGGTTGATCACGTCGGCGCCGTGGTCGGCGGCCCAGCGGATGCCCTCGGCGAGGGCGCCGCCCTTGGTCTCGCGGGCCTTGGCGCGGCCCGGGTCGCCCTCTTCGAGGATCACCCGGACCGGCAGGATCCGGGCGGCGGGGGCGATGCCGATGACGCCCTGGCGGCGGTTGGGTCCGTGGCCGTGGCCGGCGATGATCCCGGCCATGGCGGTGCCGTGGCGGGCCCAGTTGCGCTCGCCGCGGGTGGCGCCCGTACCGATGAGGTCGGCGCCCTCCAGGACCTGGCCGTCGAGGTCGGGGTGGGTGGCGTCGACGCCGGTGTCGAGGACCGCGACGGTGACGCCCTCACCGCGGGTGGTGCCCCAGGCCTCCTCGGCGCGCAGCGCGGTGAGCGCCCACTGGCGTTCGCGGACGACGTCGGCGACGGCGGGCGGGGCGGCGAGGGCGGCGGTCAGGGTGAGCAGCACGGCGCCGGCCGCCGCGCGGGGGACGAGGCGGGTCATCGGGCGGGCTCCGGGGCGGCGGGGGCGGCCAGGGTGCGCAGGGCGCGTTCGACGCGGTCGGCGACGGCCTTGGCCTCGTGGCCCAGGCCGGCCTGGGCCACCGCGCCGGTGTCGTCCTTCTTCATGGCGTCCTCGGCGGCGCGGGGCCGGTCGACCGGGCGGCCGTCGGCGAAGGCGGACACGGCGTAGACGACGACCGGGGCGTCGGGCAGGACGGAGACCGACCAGGCGGCGCGGCGGTCGTCGGCGAAGCCGTAGCCCTGGGGCAGGGGCAGGCGGCCGCGCAGGGCGGCCATGGCCGGGGCCTCGGCGGAGGCGAAGACCATGCCGACGGTGACCAGGGAGCTGCGGGTGGCGTCGGTGTAGGTGGCGCGCAGCACGCGGGTGCAGCCGGTGGCGCCCAGGAGGGCCTGCCAGTCGGCGGGCAGCGCGGCCGGGCAGTCGGCGTCGGGGGCGACGGCGATCCGGGTCCAGGTGCGGTCGGCCCCGCCGGGACCGGCGCCGCGGCCTTCGATGCCGGGCGGGAGGAGGGTGTCGACGGGCACGGCGCGCCACAGGCCCCCGGCCCTGCGGTAGCTCTCGCCGGCGGACGCCGCCCGCTCGGCGTCCCGCCGCTCGGTCCACTCCACGGCGCCGGCCCCGGCCAGCAGCGCCAGCCCCAGCGCGGCGCAGACCCAGCGGACGGGGCCCTTCCGTCGCCGGCCCGCCGGCGCGGCGGCTCCCGGAGCGTCCAGGGTCAGCGGGGCGTGCGGCGCGGTCGGCGTGAGGGGACCGGTCGGCGTGATCGGCTGGTTCGTCCCGAGCTGCGCGGCTTCGGTCGGCCCGGTCGTCCCGAGCTGC
>NZ_JAJAUY010000122.1 GCF_020532625.1 Streptomyces antimicrobicus
TCGCCGCGGCGGCGGGTCCGGCGGCGGTCCGCGCCCGGCGCAGGTCGCCGGCGACCGCGAAGCCGATCAGCAGCAGCACCCCGGCCGCCATCGCCACGGCGCCCGCGAACACCTGCGGCCACAGCCGCATCGTCGCCACCACCAGGGCGAGTTCGACCAGCCCGGTCAGGGCTCCGCGCAGCCGCCCGAACTGCCGGGTGGCGGCCAGCGTCGGGAAGAGGGTGAAGAGGAACAGGATCGGGGTGGCCATCTGCTGCATCGCCGTCAGGAAGTCCACCGGCAGCCCGTGCACCAGGTCGTGGGCCCCGTCCAGCCCGTACACCACGACCGCGCCCCAGCCCGCGCCGAGCAGCAGGGCCAGCCGGCGGCGGGGCGCGAGGATCCCCAGGACGTCGGTGGGCAGGAACAGCAGCCAGGGGTTGAGCACACCGCTGCTGAGCGCGAGCGGCGCGCCCAGCCCGAAGACGAATCCCGCGGAGAGGCCGAAGGCGACCGCGGTGGTGGCGCCGCGGGTGGTGTGCCCGTGCACGAAGTCGAGCAGGAAGGGCCGGACCCCGTCGTTGAAGACGGCGAGCGCCAGGTGCGCCGCCAGCGCGGTGAGCGCGCACAGCGCGATCACGGTGAGCGCCTGGGCGGGGGAGAGGTCAAGCCGCACCGGCCCGGCGGCGAGGGGGCCCGCGCCCGGGGCGGCGTACAGCGGCCTCACGCGCGGGCGGCGATGGCGCGGGCCAGACGCGGTGCGACGGTGTCGATCCGGTCGGTGCTGAAGCCGAAGACGGTCTTGCCGCGCGCCAGCAGGTCGGCGACCTCCTCGTCGGTCGGCTCGCCGCGGCCGAAGGTGTGGCAGGCGGGCCGGCCCAGCAGCCCCACGAGCACCCCGAGGGAGGCGCCGGCGCCGGTGTGGCAGGTGCCGAGGAAGAAGTCGGCCCGGCCCGCGCGCAGCAGTGCGGCCGCCTCCATGTCGTTGCAGACGGCGACGTCGAGGCCGGGGATGCCCAGGCCGCCGAGCGTGCGCGCGACCTCGGTGCGGCCGACGCCGCCCGTGAGGATCTTCGCCATGGCGGGTCCTTACCTGTCCGTTGCGGTGCGGGCGAGCACGGCCAGGTGCAGGCCCAGGAAGTCGATCTCGTCGGGCGGCAGCGGGGGCGTGCCGAGGACGGCGGCGGCGCGGGCGGCGATGGCGTGCGCCCGGTCCACCGCTTCGGGGTGCTCGCGCAGTTCCCCGGCCGGGGGGCCGGTGCGGGGCGCGTCCGGGCAGCGGTCGGCCGGTACGCCGTCCAGCATCCGGGTGAGGGCCATCAGCAGGTGGCTGGTGAACATCCCGGCCGTCTCGTCGGTGACCGTGCGGCCCTCGGCGGCCAGCGCGGACAGCTCGGCGGTCACGAAGTCGGCGACGTCCGGGCGTACCTGACCGCTGTCGCGGAAGAGCCGGATGCGGAGGGCGAGCTGATCGTCGAAGCCGCGCACGGAGCAGACAGTAGCGGCTTTTCACCGGCAATCGCCGGATTTGTCCCGCAGGGTCGGCCGCGAGGACGACACCCGGCCCGGCCCGACTCGGTCCGACCCGACCGCCGGCCCGACCCGACCCGACCCCACCCGGCACGACGGCGGGCGGGCGGGCCGAGCGGCCTTGTCCGGAAAACCACCACCCGGCGGCCCCGCGGGTGTCGCCCGTCCGGCCCCGGCACCGCCCCGGGCGGTCACTCCTCCCGCCCGGTTACTCCGTCCGGGCGACGACGTAGCGGAAGATGTTCGGCAGCCAGACCGAGCCGTCCGCCCGCTCGTACGGGTGAAGCGCCTCCGTCAGCTCCTTCTCCGTCTGCGCCGGGTCCGCCAGGTCGTACAGCCCCGAGCTCAGCAGCCCGCGCACCGCGCTCTCGCCGTCCGCGTAGCCGAACGGGCAGAACACCCGGCCCGACCCGTCCGGCACCAGCCCCGCCCGCTCCACCAGCGCGTCCAGGTCCCGCGGCACCGGCCCGCCGCCCGGCAGCGCCGGCACGGTGCACCGTTCCGGCGGCCCCCAGTCGGCCAGCACCACCGCCCCGCCCCGGCGCACCGCCGGCAGGGCCGCCGCCAGGGCGCCCGGCTCCGGGGCGAACGCCGTCAGCACGTCGTACGGCTCCGCCCCCGGGCCCGGCGGCCCCGGGACCACCTCCAGCACCCGCTCCCGGGCCAGGGCCCGCAGCTCCTCGCGCGGTTCCACCCCGGTCACCCGGGCACCCCGGCCGGCCGCCAGCAGCAGGGCCAGCCCGGCCCCGCAGCCCAGGCCGAGCAGCCGGTCGCCCGGGCCGACCTCCAGCCGGTCGTAGACCGCTTCGTACAGCGGGACCAGCATCCGTTCCTGGATCTCCGCCCAGTCCCGGGCGACGAGCGTCGCCGTCGGCGTCGGTGTCATCGAAAGAGCGCTCCTGATTCGTCTCGCCCCCTTGCCCCCGTTGCCAGAGAACTCCCCATTCGACCCCGCGTCCAGAGGAGGGAAGCCCCCGATTCACACTCGGCGGACCCGGCGCCGTACCATTCGCGCCATGGCAAAGGCTCCCGTTCTCACCCCTCAGGCGGAGGACTTCCCCCGCTGGTACCAGGATCTGATCAACAAGGCCGAGCTGGCCGACAACGGCCCGGTGCGCGGCACGATGGTCATCCGACCGTACGGCTACGGCCTGTGGGAGCGGATGCAGCAGGAGATGGACGCGCGCATCAAGGACGCGGGCGCCCAGAACGCCTACTTCCCGCTGTTCATCCCGCAGTCGTACCTGACGAAGGAAGCCGAGCACGTCGAGGGCTTCGCCCCCGAGCTCGCGGTCGTCACGCACGGCGGCGGCAAGGAGCTCGACGAGCCGGTGGTCGTCCGGCCCACCTCCGAGACGATCATCAACGACTACTTCTCCAAGTGGGTGCAGAGCTACCGCGACCTGCCCCTGCTGATCAACCAGTGGGCCAACGTCGTCCGCTGGGAGATGCGCCCGCGCGTCTTCCTCCGCACGAGTGAGTTCCTCTGGCAGGAGGGCCACACGGCCCACGCCACCTACGAGGACGCCCGCGACTACGCCGCGCACATCCACCGCAACGTGTACGGCGACTTCATGACCAACGTCCTCGGCATCGACGTCGTCCTCGGCCGCAAGACCGCCAAGGAGCGCTTCGCGGGCGCCATCAACACCCTCACCCTCGAAGGCATGATGGGTGACGGCAAGGCGCTGCAGATGGGCACCAGCCACGAGCTCGGCACCAACTTCGCCAAGGCGTTCAACACCTCCTACCTGTCCAAGGAGGGCCAGCAGGAGCTGGTCTGGCAGACCTCCTGGGGCGTCTCCACCCGCATGGTCGGCGGTCTGATCATGTCCCACGGCGACGACAACGGCCTGCGGGTGCCGCCGCGCCTCGCCCACGTCCAGGTCGTCGTCATGGCGATCAAGGGCGACGAGGCCGTGGCCAAGGTCCGCGAGCTGGGCGCGCAGCTGAAGGCGGCCGGCATCCGGGTCCAGGTCGACGACCGGGTGGACACGCCGTTCGGCCGCCGCGCCGTGGACTGGGAGCTCAAGGGCGTGCCGGTGCGGATCGAGATCGGCCCGCGCGACCTGGAGAACGGCACCGCGATGCTCGCCCGCCGCATCCCCGGCGGCAAGGAGCCCGTGCAGATCGAGGCGCTCGCCGACCTGCTGCCCAAGGTGCTCGACGAGGACCAGGCGCAGCTGCTGCGCGAGTCCCGCGAGCGCCGTGAGGCCCGCACCTCGGACGTCAGCACCGTCGAGGCCGCCGCCGAGGCGGCGCTGGCCGGCGGCTGGGCGCGGATCCCGTGGGACGTGCTCGGCCCCGAGGGCGAGGCCAAGCTCGCCGAGCAGGCCGTCACCGTGCGCTGCCTGGTCGCCGAGGACGGCTCCGTGCCGGACGCCGACGACGCCCCGGGCAACCTGGCCATCGTGGCGCGCTCGTACTGAGGTGCCCTGAGGGGCACCTGGGGGTCCCCCGGGGCGCGGCACGACCACGCCCGGGGGACCCCCATACGTACCGACTCCTCCGGAGTTCTGCGCACCCGCCCTCGTCGGGTCGCATGAGACTGAACTGACTGGTACGTGCAAAAAATTTGGAATGGCCCGGAATCGGAACACCCGGGCCCCTCGGCTCGTTGTCACGACGTGAGCACGACACCACCTGTTCTCGCCGCAGAGCTGGCGGCGGCGTGGGCCGACATTCAGCGGTACCACCCCGAGCTGCCCGACCTTGCCGCGCCCGAGTCCCTGATCGGAGAGTCCTCGTCCGCCTGCGGCGCGGAACTCTCCTTCGAGCGACTGCTGCACGAGGCAGTCCACGGCATCGCCGCCGCCCGCGGCGTCCGGGACACCTCGCGCGCCGGCCGCTACCACAACCGCCGGTTCCTGGCGATCGCCGAGGAGATGGGCCTCGACCACGCCGACGAGCCGCACGCCAGCAGCGGCTTCTCGCTGGTCACGCTCAACCCCGAGGCCAAGAAGCGTTACCGGGCCACCATGGAGCGCCTCCAGCGGGCCCTGAAGGCGCACAGCGCGGCCACGGCCGCCGACACCAAGCGCAGCTTCCGCGGTCCGGCCGCCCGGCACGGCTCGTCCGGCGGCGGCGTCCGGGTCAAGGCGGTGTGCGACTGCGGGCGCAACGTCCGGGTGGTGCCGTCCGTGCTGGCCCAGGCCCCGATCGTGTGCGGGGGCTGCGGCAAGCCGTTCCGGATCCCCGAGATGCCCGAGGTCGCGGTGGGGGCGGCCGCGTCCTGACGCGGGACGGGCGTGTGGCACAATGGCTAGCTGTACTCGACAGTCGCACAGGACCCCTCTCTCCTCCGACTGACGCGTCCATCGGGCACCCGAGTACCGCAACCCCACGTGGCATCTCGTTGTGCCCAACCACGTCAAGACCAGGAGACACCACTCCAGTGGCAGTCAAGATCAAGCTCAAGCGCCTCGGCAAGATCCGCCAGCCGCACTACCGCGTCGTCGTCGCCGACTCCCGTACCCGCCGTGACGGCCGGGCCATCGAGGAGATCGGTCTGTACCACCCGACGTACAACCCCTCGCGCATCGAGATCGACTCGGAGCGCGCCCAGTACTGGCTGTCCGTCGGCGCCCAGCCGACCGAGCCGGTTCTGGCCCTCCTGAAGCTCACCGGCGACTGGCAGAAGCACAAGGGTCTGCCCGCCCCGGAGAAGCCGCTGCTGGCTCCGGCCACCAAGGAGCAGAAGCGCGCCACCTTCGAGGAGTTCGCGAAGACCCTGGAGGGTGGCGACGCCAAGGGCGAGGCCATCACCCAGAAGAAGAAGGCCGAGAAGAAGGCGGACGAGGCTGAGGCCGCCGCCGAGTCGACCGAGGCCTGAGCATGCTCGAGGAGGCTCTTGAGCACCTCGTAAAGGGCATTGTGGACAACCCCGACGACGTGCAGGTCGCCTCGCGCAACCTGCGCCGTGGGCGCGTGCTGGAGGTCCGGGTGCACCCCGACGACCTCGGCAAGGTGATCGGCCGCAACGGCCGCACCGCGCGGGCCCTGCGGACCGTCGTGGGCGCCATCGGCGGCCGCGGGATCCGCGTCGACCTCGTCGACGTGGACCAGGTCCGCTGAGCAGGTGAATCACCGGCACGGGCCGGGGAGGGCTTGAGCCCGCCCCGGCCCGTCGTCGTATGAACAGGAGAAGCGAAGTGCAGCTGGTAGTCGGGCGTGTCGGCCGCGCCCACGGGATCAAGGGCGAGGTCACCGTCGAGGTGCGCACCGACGAGCCGGAGCTGCGGCTCGGCCCGGGCGCCGTGCTCCAGACCGAACCGGCGTCGGCCGGTCCGCTGACCATCGAGGCCGGCCGGGTCCACAGCGGCCGGCTGCTGCTGCGCTTCGAGGGCGTGAAGGACCGCAACGCCGCCGAGGCGCTGCGCAACACCCTGCTGATCGCCGAGGTCGACCCCTCCGAGCTGCCGGAGGACGAGGACGAGTACTACGACCACCAGCTGATGGACCTGGACGTGGTGCTCGCCGACGGCACGGAGATCGGGCGGATCACCGAGATCTCCCACCTGCCCTCGCAGGACCTCTTCATCGTCGAGCGCGAGGACGGCAGCGAGGTGATGATCCCGTTCGTGCAGGAGATCGTCACCGAGATCGACCTGGAGAACCAGCGGGCCGTCATCGACCCGCCGCCCGGCCTGATCGACGACCGCGCGGTGGTCGCGTCGACGCGGGACGCCGAGGCGGAGGCGGGGGCCGCGGCGCAGGGCGAGGCGAAGGCCGAGGCGAAGGACGAGCCGCGGGGGGACGGGTCCTGATGCGGCTCGACGTCGTCACGATCTTCCCCGAGTACCTCGAACCCCTGAACGTCTCCCTCGTCGGCAAGGCCAGGGCCCGCGGCCAGCTCGGCGTGCACGTCCACGACCTGCGGCAGTGGACGTACGACCGGCACAACACGGTCGACGACACCCCGTACGGCGGCGGCCCCGGCATGGTCATGAAGACCGACCCGTGGGGCGACTGCCTGGACCAGGTGCTCGCCGACGGCTACGACTCCGGCGCCCACGGCCCGGTCATGGTCGTCCCGACCCCCAGCGGCCGCCCGTTCACCCAGGAACTGGCCGTCGAGCTCGCCGCGCAGCCGTGGCTGATCTTCACCCCGGCCCGCTACGAGGGCATCGACCGCCGGGTGATGGACGAGTACGCCACCCGGATACCGGTCCACGAGGTCTCCATCGGCGACTACGTGCTGGCCGGCGGCGAGGCCGCCGTGCTGGTGATCACCGAGGCCGTCGCCCGGCTGCTGCCGGGCGTGCTCGGCAACGCCGAGTCGCACCGCGACGACTCCTTCGCCCCGGGCGAGATGGCCAACCTGCTGGAAGGCCCCGTCTACACCAAGCCGCCGGTGTGGCGCGGGCGCGCCATCCCCGACGTCCTGCTCAGCGGCCACCACGGGAAGATCGCCCGCTGGCGCCGGGACGAGGCGCTGCGCCGCACCGCAGCGAACCGGCCGGACCTGCTGGAGCGCACCGAGGCGTCGGCGTTCGACAAGAAGGACCGCGAGACCCTGAGCATCCTCGGCTGGTCCCCGGACCCCGAGGGCCGATTTTGGCGCAGGCCCTCGGCCGTGGAAGAATAGGCCGCTGCTGTACGCCCGCGTGCGCCCCTGCCACAGGGGGACCGTCGCCCGCCGGGTGGCACGGCACCCGATTTCTCTCCGAAAACCCGCTCGGCGACCTGTGGCGTCGTGCGAAGAAAGCAGAAGAAGATCATGGCTTCTCTCCTCGACGGCGTGAACTCCGCCTCCCTGCGCTCGGACGTCCCGGCCTTCCGCCCGGGTGACACGGTCAACGTGCACGTCCGCGTGATCGAGGGCAACCGCTCCCGTATCCAGCAGTTCAAGGGCGTCGTCATCCGCCGCCAGGGCTCGGGCGTCTCCGAGACCTTCACCGTCCGCAAGGTCTCCTTCTCGGTCGGCGTGGAGCGCACCTTCCCGGTCCACTCCCCGATCTTCGAGAAGATCGAGCTCGTCACCCGTGGTGACGTCCGCCGCGCCAAGCTGTACTACCTCCGTGAGCTCCGTGGCAAGGCCGCGAAGATCAAGGAGAAGCGCGACAACTGAGGTCCCCTCCGGGCCGTCGGGGTGGCCGGATAGGCTCGCCCCCGATGGACACCGAAGCACCTCATCCGCAGCGCGACCACTCTTCCCCCGACGAGGGGGAGGGGCGGTCGCGTTCTGCGTTCTCCGACCCCCGGCCGTGGCTGACCTGGCGGCGGGCCGGCCTGGTGGGCGCCGTCTGCACGGTCTTCCTGCTGCTGCTGAGCCACTTCGTGGTGCAGCCGTTCCTGATCCCCAGCCGGTCGATGGAACCCACCCTGAAGGTCGGGGACCGGGTGCTCGTGAACAAGCTGGCGTACCGTTTCGGCGAGCAGCCGCGCCGGGGCGACCTCGTCGTCTTCGACGGCACCGGCTCCTTCGTCCCCGAGGGCTCCGAGCCCGGCCCCCTCGGGTCGCTGCTGCGCGGCGCGGCCTCGGCGCTGGGGCTGGCCGAGCCCTCCGACACCGACTTCGTCAAGCGGGTCGTGGGCGTGGGCGGCGACGCGGTGGTCTGCTGCGACGCCGCCGGGCGGCTCTCGGTCAACGGAGCCCCCGTCGAGGAGCCGTACCTGTACCCGGGCGACGCCCCCTCCGCCGTGCCCTTCCGCATCGTCGTACCGCTCGGCACGCTGTGGGTGATGGGCGACCACCGCTCCCAGTCCCGCGACTCCCGGGACCACCTCGGGGAGCCGGGCGGGGGGATGGTGCCGGTGGACAAGGTGATCGGACGGGCCGACTGGATCGGCTGGCCGGCGTCCCGGTGGGGTGCGGCCGACCGGCCCGGCGGTGGGCGTGGGTAGCCGGGGGCGCCCGAAACGGGACCGGCCCGACCCCAGCTTCGAGACGCTGGAGGGCGGCCGCGCGCACCGCCGCGTCCAGATGCGCCGGCTCCGGCGGCGCCGCCGTACCCGCCGGGCCGGTGAGCTGCCGCTGCTGGTCGCCGTCGCCCTGTGCATCGCGCTGCTGCTCAAGACCTTCCTCGTACAGGCCTTCTTCATCCCCTCCGGCTCGATGGAGCAGACGATCCGGATCGGGGACCGGGTGCTGGTCGACAAGCTCACGCCCTGGTTCGGGGCCGAGGTCGAGCGGGGCGACGTCGTGGTCTTCAAGGACCCCGGCGGCTGGCTGACCGGCGAGGCCGCCCGTCCCAAGCCCGACCCCGTCGGCGTCAAGCAGGTCAAGCAGGTGCTGACGTTCATCGGGCTGCTGCCCTCCGCCGACGAGCAGGACCTGATCAAGCGCGTCGTCGGGGTCGGCGGCGACGCCGTGGCGTGCTGCGACGCCGAAGGGCGGGTCACCGTCAACGGCGCGCCGCTCGATGAGCCGTACGTGAACCCCGGCGACGCGCCCAGCGACATCCGCTTCGACGTGCGGGTGCCGGCGGGCCGGCTCTTCGTGATGGGCGACCACCGTTCCAACTCCGCCGACTCCCGGTACCACTTGGACGAGGAGTTCCAGGGCACGATCGCCGAGAGCGGGGTCGTCGGACGGGCGGTGGTGATCGCCTGGCCGTACGATCACTGGCAGCGGCTGGAGAAGCCCGCGACCTTCGGTTCCGTTCCGGATCGCGCGCGGCGCGGGCGCCGACGGGGCCCGTCGTTCGCATAGTGTGTCCTCGGTCTCCCGCGCCCTTGGGAACTCCCGCTCGTTAGGGGAGGGGAGGGCCCGTGCCGCTCCGGCGCGGGCGACGACGCATTGCGAGGTTGAGGAGTGGATGTGGGGGATGTGGCAGTAGGCGCGCGATCCGGACGCGACGAACCCGACGAGCGGCCGGAGAAAGCCGTCGAGCACGACACCGAGGCCGAGACGGCCGCGGAGGGCGAGGACGCCGAGGAGCGCCCGCAGCGCTCCTTCTGGAAGGAGCTGCCCCTCCTCATCGGTATCGCGCTGCTGCTCGCCCTGCTGATCAAGACCTTCCTGGTCCAGGCGTTCTCGATCCCGTCCGACTCCATGCAGGACACCCTCCAGCGCGGGGACCGGGTGCTGGTCGACAAGCTCACCCCGTGGTTCGGCTCGGAGCCCGAGCGCGGTGAGGTCGTCGTCTTCCACGACCCGGCGAACTGGCTGGCGGGCGAGCCGACCCCGCAGCCCAACCTGGCCCAGCAGGTCCTGAGCAAGATCGGCCTGATGCCGTCGGCGGACGAGAAGGACCTGATCAAGCGGGTCATCGCGATCGGCGGCGACACGGTCGAGTGCAAGAAGGGCGGCCCGGTCAAGGTCAACGGCAAGGACCTCGACGAGCCGTACATCTTCCCCGGCAACACCCCCTGCGACGACGCCCCGTTCGGCCCGCTGACCGTCCCCGCGGGCAAGATCTGGGTGATGGGCGACCACCGCCAGAACTCGCAGGACTCCCGCTACCACATGCAGGACTCCACGGGTGGCTTCGTCCCGGTCGACAAGGTCGTCGGACGCGCCGTCGTCATCGCCTGGCCGGTGACCCGCTGGTCCACCCTCCCGGTGCCGGACACCTTCGACCAGCCGGGCATCGGCAACAAGGCCGCCGCGACCGCGGTCGGCGTGGCCCCGGCCGCGCTGGGCCTGGCCGGCGCGGTGCCGCTGGTCCTGCTGCGCCGGCGGAAGCTGGCTGGGGACCGTACCGCCGGGTAGGGTGCCGCCCATCGACGTACTCCTTGACGCGGGGGACCACGCATGGGCGGAACCGAGCGGTCCACACAGGGCCCCATAGCGGGCCGGGACGGCCTGCGACACAAGGATGGCCGCGGTGGTGCCGGACACGTGCTGTCCGGGATCGCCGTGGCCATCGGCTTTGTCCTCTTCCTCGGCGGATTCGTCTGGGGCGCGCTGGTCTACCAGCCGTTCACGGTGCCGACCGACTCCATGGTCCCGACGGTGAGGCCCGGCGACCGGGTGCTCGCGCAGCGCATCGACGGCGCCGAGGTGCGCCGCGGCGACGTGGTGATCTTTACTGATGTGGTGTGGAGCAACGCCCCCATGGTCAAGCGGGTCGTCGCCGTCGGCGGCGACACCGTCCGCTGCTGCGGGCGGGGCGGCCGGTTGACCGTGAACGGCAAGGAGCTCGACGAGCCCTACCTCGACACCGGGCCGTCCGGGGCCGCCTCGGACACGCCGTTCGAGGTGACGGTGCCCGAGGGCAACCTCTTCCTGCTCGGCGACCGGCGGGCCGCGTCCCTGGACTCCCGGGCCCACCTCCAGGACGCCGGGCAGGGCACCGTGCCCCGGGGTGCGGTCACCGGCCGCGTGGACGCCCTGGCCTGGCCGTCGCCGCGGATGCTGGAGCGGCCCGGGGCGACCTACGCCGTCCTCGGCGAGCAGGTGTCCCGGCCGGGGCCGCTGAAGCTCCAGCTGGCCGCCGTCGCGGTGGGGGCCGGGCTGGTGCTGGCCGGGTGCGCGTACGGGCCGCTGGCGCGGCTGGCGCGGCGGCGGCCGCCGGCGGGAGCGGGGGCGGAGGCCGGTCCGCGGGCGGGGGCGGAGGCCGGCGGTGGGAGCTGAGGCGGCTGGTGGGACTGGTGGGACTGGTGGGGTCGGTCGGGCCGCTGAGATAGGTGGGGTCGGTGGGGTCGGTGGGCCTCGGCAGGTCTCGCGGGTGATCCTGCTGGACCCGGCGGACCGGATCCTGCTGCTGCACGGCTTCGAGCCGGCCGACCCCGGCGTCGACTGGTGGTTCACGCCCGGCGGCGGACTGGAGGCGGGCGAGAGCCGCGAACAGGCCGCGCTGCGCGAGCTGGCGGAGGAGACCGGGATCACCGACGTGGAGCTGGGCCCGGTGCTGTGGCACCGGTACTGCTCCTTCCCGTTCGACGGGCGGCGCTGGGACCAGGACGAGTGGTACTTCCTGGCCCGGACCCGGCAGACCGCGACCGTGATGGGCGGCCTCACCGAGCTGGAGCGGCGCAGCGTCACCGGAGCCAGGTGGTGGACCTCCGAGGAACTGTCGGCGGCCCGTGAGACGGTGTACCCGACGAGACTCGCCGAGCTGTTCCGCAAGCTGCTCGACGAAGGCCCTCCCGGTGCGCCGGTGGTCCTGGCCCCGGAAATCGTTTAGGGGCGCACGACCCTGGCGCACAATAGGGGGACGCACGGCTGAAGGGGAACATGCCATGAGCGCCGAGGACCTCGAGAAGTACGAGACCGAGATGGAGCTGAAGCTCTATCGGGAGTACCGCGACGTCGTCGGGCTGTTCAAGTACGTGATCGAGACCGAACGCCGTTTCTACCTCACCAACGACTACGAGATGCAGGTGCACTCGGTCCAGGGCGAGGTCTTCTTCGAGGTCACGATGGCGGACGCGTGGGTCTGGGACATGTACCGGCCGGCCCGGTTCGTCAAGCAGGTCCGGGTGCTGACCTTCAAGGACGTGAACATCGAGGAGCTCAACAAGACCGACCTGGAGCTCCCGGGCAGCTAGGCCCCGGCGGCACCGGGCCGGGGGACCTGCACCCGTACGGGTGACGGGGTTTTCCACAACGGCCCGGTTGTCCACCAAGATCCTTCCGGGCCGGCCCGGTACGGCACCTTCGTTCGCGGAGGTGGTGCCGGATGGACGCACGAGGGGCACTGGGAAGGTACGGCGAGGAGCTGGCCGCGCGGCGGCTGGCCCGCGCCGGGATGACGGTCGTCGCGCGGAACTGGCGGCGCGGCCGGGGCGGTGAGATCGACATCGTCGCCCGCGACGGCGACGCGCTGGTGGTCTGCGAGGTCAAGACGCGCCGGGCGGACGGCTTCGAGCATCCGGCGGCCGGCGTGCCCCCGGCGAAGGTGGCGCGGCTGCGCCGGCTCGCCGAGGGCTGGCTCGCCGACCACGGCGGAAGTCCGCCGGGCGGGGTCCGGATCGATCTGGTCGCCGTGGTGCTGCCGCGCCGGGGCGCGGCCGTCGTGGAACACATCAGGGGGGTGGCCTGATGGGGTTCGCGCGGACGTGTTCGGTGGCGCTGGTCGGCGTCGAGGGCGTGGTGGTCGAGGTCCAGGCCGACCTGGAGGCGGGCCTGGCCGCCTTCACCCTGGTCGGGCTGCCCGACAAGACCCTGGTGGAGAGCCGGGACCGGGTCCGGGCGGCGGTGGTCAACTCGGGCGCGCCCTGGCCGCAGAAGAAGCTCACGGTCGGCCTGAGCCCGGCCTCGGTGCCCAAGTCCGGATCGGGGTTCGACCTCGCCGTCGCGACCGCGATCATGAGCGCGGCCGAGCGGATCGACCCGGCGGTGATCGCCGACCTCGTCCTGATCGGCGAGCTGGGGCTCGACGGCCGGGTCCGGCCGGTCCGCGGGATCCTGCCAGCGGTGCTCGCCGCGGCCGACGCCGGGTACCGGCAGGTGGTCGTCCCCGAGCAGTGCGCGGCCGAGGCCGCCCTGGTCCCGGACGTCTCGGTGCTCGGCGTCCGCAGCCTGCGCCAGCTGCTCGCCGTCCTGACCGACGGGGAGGTCCCCGACGAGGAGCCACCGCTCGCGCCGGGCCGGCCCGACCCCATGGCGGCCGGGCTGGTGGTCCCTGGTGCCGGCCTGGGCACGGGGCTGGTCCGCCGGCCGCCCGCGACCGCCGGGGCGGGCGGGGCCGGTGGTCGTGGCGGCGGGCCCGGGGGTCGTGGCGGCGGAGGCGGGCCTCGCGGCCCTGGTGGGCCGGGAGGTCCTGGCGGCTCGGGCGGTCCTGGCGGCTCGGGCGGGTCTGGTGGCCCGGGCGGCGGGGGCGGCTCCGGCGGCCAGGGCGGCTCCGGTGGCCCGGGAGGTGGGGAGCCGGGGCTGCCCGACCTGGCCGATGTGGCGGGTCAGCGCCTCGCCCGGCGGGCGCTGGAGGTGGCCGCGGCCGGCGGGCACCACCTGTTCCTCAGCGGACCGCCCGGCGCCGGCAAGACCATGCTGGCCGAGCGGCTGCCCGGCATCCTGCCGCCGCTCACCCGCCAGGAGTCGCTGGAGGTGACCGCCGTCCATTCCGTCGCCGGGACCCTGCCCCCGGGCGAGCCGCTGGTCGGCGGGCCGCCGTACTGCGCCCCGCACCACTCGGCCACCCTCCAGTCCCTGATCGGGGGCGGTCAGGGGCTGCCCCGGCCGGGCGCGGTCTCGCTGGCCCACCGGGGCGTGCTGTTCCTCGACGAGGCCCCGGAGTTCAGCAGCCGGGTCCTCGACGCGCTGCGGCAGCCGCTGGAATCGGGGCACGTGGTGGTGGCCCGGGCCGCGGGGGTGGTCCGGCTGCCCGCCCGGTTCCTGATGGTGCTGGCCGCCAACCCCTGCCCGTGCGGTCGCCACGGCCTGACCGGGGCCGGCTGCGAGTGCCCGCCCTCCGTGGTCCGGCGCTACCAGGGCCGGCTCTCCGGGCCGCTCATGGACCGGGTCGACCTGCGGGTCGGGGTCGAGCCGGTGGCCCGGTCCGACCTGATGGGCGGCGGCCAGGGGGAGTCCAGCGCCGCCGTGGCCGCCCGGGTGGCCGAGGCACGGGCCCGGGCGGCGGTCCGGCTCGCGGGCACGCCCTGGAGCGTCAACGGCGAGGTGCCCGGGCACGAGCTGCGCACCCGCTGGCAGGCCGCCCCCGGCGCCCTGGCGCACGCCGAGCGGGACCTGGAGTGCGGCCTGCTCACCGCCCGCGGCCTGGACCGGGTGCTGCGGGTCGCCTGGACGGTGGCCGACCTCGCCGGCAAGGACCGGCCCGACGCCCAGGACGTCGCCGTCGCCCTGGAACTGCGCACCGGCATCGCCCGCGGGGTGCCGCTGACCCCGGGAGGTGGGTGATGGCGGAGGGCGACGAGGACGACGTACGGGCGCGGGCCGCGCTCACCGCGGTGGCCGAGCCGGGCGACGCGCGGGCCGGGCGGTGGGTGCGCGAGCGCGGGGCCGCCGAGGTGATACGGCTGCTGACCGGCCCGGAGGCGGACGCCGGCCGGCAGCTGACCGGGGTGACGCCCCAGCGGCTCGCCGGGTACCGGGCGCGGGCCGCCGCTGCCCGCCCCGAGCGGGACCTGGAGCTCGTCGCGGGGCTCGGCGGCCGGTTCGTCTGCCCGGGGACGGGCGGGTGGCCGAGCCAGCTCGACGACCTCGGTGACGCCCGGCCGCTGGGCCTGTGGCTGCGCGGCGGGCCCGACCTGCGGACGTGGGCGCTGCGGTCGGTCGCCGTGGTCGGTGCCCGGGCGTGCACGCCGTACGGCGCGCACATGGCGCAGAGCCTGGGCGCCGGGCTCGCCGAGCGGGGCTGGGTGGTGGTCTCGGGCGGTGCCTTCGGCGTCGACGGGGCCGCCCACCGCGGGACGCTCGCGGCGGGCGGGGCGACGGCGGCCGTGCTGGCCTGCGGCGTGGACGTGTCCTACCCGCGGGGCCACGCGGCCCTGTTGGGCCGGATCGCCGGGCAGGGGCTGCTGATCGGCGAGCTGCCGCCGGGCTACCACCCCACCCGGAGCCGGTTCGTGCTGCGCAACCGGGTCATCGCCGCGCTCACCCGCGGCACCGTGGTCGTCGAGGCGGCCCTGCGCAGCGGCTCGCTGGTCACCGCGCGCCGGGCCCAGGAGCTCGGGCGGTTCACCATGGGCGTGCCCGGTCCCGCCACCAGCGCCCTGTCCGCCGGGGTCCACGAGCTGCTGCGGGGCGAGGGCACGCTCGTGACCGACGCCGCCGAGGTGGTCGAGCTGGTCGGAGGCATGGGCGAGCTGGCCCCCGAGCGGCGCGGCCCGGTGCTCGCCCGGGACCTGCTCGCGCCGGCCACGGCGCGGGTCCTCGAAGCGCTGCCCGCCGCACGCGCGGCGGGCGCCGAGGAAGTGGCGCGCGCCGCAGGCACCGGGACCGATGAAGCCATCGGCAGACTGTACGAACTTCACTCTCTGGGGTTCGTCGAACGGCGGGGCAGCGGCTGGCTGTTGACCCCCTGCCCGCCCACCGGCGCCACTCGAACCGGTGGCACCCGGCGAGGCGGTCATTGACCTGGGGCGTTCCGGTGAAAGAGTGAAGCCGATGAGAGAAGCGGTCCTTCCGGTGACGGCCGCCGGGACCGTGCGCAAGGCGCCGGTCCCGGGCCTCCCGTGCCCCGAAGACAGCCCCGTCGGCCCCGTACGATCCCGTACTCTTCGCGCACTGCGACAGTGCAGTCACGCTACGCTCCCCAGAAATCCGGCCCCGACAAAGGCGAAGCATGCCCCAGCACATCTCAGGGTCTGACCGCGCCGCGGTGCCGCCCGCTGCCCGCGGCAGCGTGCGGTCCACCGCGCCCTCGTCCCTGGACTCGCTGTGGCGCTCGTACAAGGACACCGGGGACGAACGGCTGCGGGAGCAGCTGATCCTGCACTACTCGCCGCTGGTGAAGTACGTGGCCGGCCGGGTCAGCGTGGGCCTGCCGCCCAACGTCGAGCAGGCCGACTTCGTCTCCTCCGGGGTGTTCGGGCTGATCGACGCCATCGAGAAGTTCGACATCGACCGCTCCATCAAGTTCGAGACGTACGCGATCACCCGGATCCGCGGCGCGATGATCGACGAGCTGCGCGCGCTGGACTGGATCCCGCGCTCGGTACGCCAGAAGGCACGGGCCGTGGAGCGTGCCTACGCCACGCTGGAGGCACAGCTGCGGCGCACCCCGACGGAGAGCGAGGTGGCCGCCGAGATGGGCATCGCGGTGGAGGAACTCCACTCCGTCTTCAGCCAGTTGTCGCTGGCCAACGTGGTCGCGCTGGAGGAGCTGCTGCACGTCGGCGGCGAGGGCGGCGACCGCCTGTCGCTGATGGACACCCTGGAGGACACCGCCGCCGACAACCCGGTGGAGGTCGCCGAGGACCGCGAGCTGCGCCGGCTGCTGGCCCGGGCGATCAACACCCTGCCCGAGCGGGAGAAGACCGTGGTCACGCTCTACTACTACGAAGGGCTCACCCTCGCGGAGATCGGCCATGTCCTCGGCGTCACCGAGAGCCGCGTCAGCCAGATCCACACCAAGTCCGTGCTCCAACTGCGGGCGAAGCTGGCGGATGTCGGCCGCTGAACCCGCGCCCGCTCCGTACAGTGGACGGGTGCCCAGGATTCGAGCGGCCTCCGTGGCCGAGCACCGGACGATGCAGCGCGCCGCCCTGCTGGACGCCGCGCGTTCCTTGCTGTCCGAAGGCGGGACGGAGGCGCTGACCTTCCCCGCCCTCGCCGAGCGGACCGGGCTGGCCCGGTCCTCCGTCTACGAGTACTTCCGCTCCCGCGCCGCCGTGGTCGAGGAACTGTGCGCCGTGGACTTCCCGGTCTGGGCGGCCGAGATCGAGGCCGCGATGGAGGCCGCCGAGGAACCGCAGGCCAAGATCGAGGCGTATGTGCGCAGCCAGCTGTCGCTGGTGGGCGACCGCCGGCACCGCGCCGTGGTGGCGATCTCCGCCAGCGAGCTCGACGCCGGGGCGCGGGAGAAGATCCGCGCCGCCCACGGCGGGCTCGTGGCCATGGTCGTCGAGGCGCTCGCCGCGCTCGGCCACTCCCGGCCCCGGCTCGCCGCGCTGCTCCTGCAAGGGGTCGTGGACGCCGCGGTCCGCCGGATCGAGCTGGGCGCCGCCGAGGACCCGGCCGAGGTCACCGAGGTGGCCGTCGCCATGGCCCTGCGGGGCGTACGCGGCTGAGTCCGCCAGCGGCAGCAGCCGGGGCGCGGCGGGCGGGAGCAGGCCCAGCGGGTCGAGGTACGCCTCACCCGCGAGCAGTCCCCAGTGCAGGCAGGACGCCCCGCAGTGGCCGCCCTCGGTGAGCACGGCGACCAGCTGCCCGGCCACCACCTCCTCGCCCTCGGCCACCAGTGCGCGCACCGGCTCGTAGGTGGTGCGCAGGCCGCCCGGGAGGGTGAGCGAGAGCACGCCGCGCCCCGCCACCTGTCCGGCGTAATGCACCCGGCCGGGGCCCACCGCCCGGACCCCGGCGCCGGGCGGCGCGGCCAGGTCCACGCCCCGGTGCCCGGCGGCGTAGGGCGTCGGCGGCGGGTCGAACCAGCGCAGCACCTCCAGCGGCGCCGGCAGCGGCCGTACACGCACGTCCGTCGTCCCCGCGGCCCCCGCCCCGCCCCCGGATCCGGCCCGGGATCCGGCCCCGGACCGGGTTCCTGGCCCGCCAACAGCCCCGCTCCCGGGCGCCGCCCGCGGCGCGGGCGGCGTCC
>NZ_JAJAUY010000123.1 GCF_020532625.1 Streptomyces antimicrobicus
GCGGCCCCCGGCCGCGCCGCCGAGCCCGCGCCGCACGTACAGCCCGGCATGTGGCTCGCCGCCTTCCAGAGCGGCTTCTCCGGGGACGGCCAGCCCCCCGCCGGCGGCCGTACCGGCGCCACCCAGGACACAGACGCCTCGCCGGCCGCGGCGAGCAAGGGAGAACAGCGATGAGCCAGCAGGGCAAAACCAATATGGACTGGATGCTCAAGGACCTGGCCGACAGCGTTCCGCAGACCCGCCATGTCATCGTGCTCTCGGCCGACGGCCTGCGCATGGCCCAGTACGGCGCCGAGACCGACACCGCCGACCGCCTCGCCGCCGCCTGCGCCGGACTGCAGAGCCTGGCCGGCGCCGTGGCCGCCGAACTCCCGCACAGCAGCGGTCTGATGCGGCTCGTCGTGATCGAGATGGACGGCGGCTTCTTCTACCTGATGGCCGCCGGCGCCGGCGCGTTCCTCGCCGTCCTCGCCGACGAGGGCGTGGACGCCGGACTCATGGGCCAGCGGATGCGCGACCTCGTGGCCCGTATCGGCGAGCACCTCACCAGCCCGCCCCGCGCCGACAGGCAGTCCGCGTGAGCGACGGCCCACACTGGGAGGACGAAGGGCCCGAGCGGCTCTACGTGATCACGGGTGGCCGCAACGGCACCGAGGACCCGGCGGCCCTGGACCTGGTGACGCTGATCGTCGCCAGGACCGGGCCGAAGCCGGGCATGCAGCCCGAACACGCGGCGATCATGCGGATGTGCCAGACCCCGCTGTCGGTGGCCGAGATCTCCGCGTACGTCGGTCTGCCCGTGAGCGTCGTCACCGTGCTGCTCGGTGACCTGCTGGCCGCGCGCCACGTCATGTCGCGCCCACCCGTGGCGCAAGCCCAACTCCCCGACCTGGCACTGATAGAGGCAGTCATCGATGGACTTCAAAAGCTCTGAGCCGCGGCGCGAGGACGCGCTGCCGGCCACGGCCGTCGCCGCGGTCAAGGTGGTGATCGTGGGGGGCTTCGGGGTCGGCAAGACGACCCTGGTCGGGTCGGTGAGCGAGATCCGGCCACTGACCACCGAGGAGACCATGACCCAGGCCGGGGTCGGCGTGGACGACACGGCGGGGGTGGAACGCAAGACCTCCACCACCGTGGCCATGGACTTCGGCCGGATCAGCATCAACGAGGAGCTGGTGCTGTACCTCTTCGGCACCCCCGGCCAGGAGCGGTTCTGGTTCCTGTGGCGCGGCCTGTTCGAGGGCGCGCTCGGAGCGGTGGTCCTGGTCGACACCCGCCGCCTGGAGGTCAGCTTCGACGTGATCGGACGGCTGGAGGAACGCGGCGTGCCCTTCGTGGTCGCCGTCAACTCCTTCCCGGAGGCGCCCCAGTACCCGCTGGAAGAGGTCCGCAGTGCCCTCGACCTGCCCCCGTCCGTCCCGCTGGTCGTCTGCGACGCCCGGCGCCGTGACTCCAGCCGTGACGTCCTGATGACGCTCATGCGCTACCTGCACTCCCTCGCCGTGACCCCGGAGGCCTCGTGAGCACCCCCCCGACCCCGCCGCCGGGCTGCCCGGCGCACCGCCTCTACGGGCCGGAGGCGGAGGCCGACCCGACGGCGCTGTACGAGAAGCTGCGCGCCGAGTACGGCTCCGTGGCCCCCGTGCTGGTCCACGGCGATCTGCCGGCCTGGCTGGTCCTCGGCCACCGCGAGAACCTCGACGTGGCCCGTACGCCGTCCCGCTTCTCCCGCGACCCGCGGCGCTGGGGCGACAAGCTGGCGGGCCGGGTGCCCCCCGACCACCCGCTGACCCCGATGACGGCGTGGCAGCCGGTGTGCCAGTTCCAGGACGGCACCGACCACGAGCGGCTGCGCGGGGCGATCACCGACTCGCTGGAGCGGTTCGACCGCCGCGGCATCCGGCGGTACGTCAAGCGCTTCGCCGACCAGCTGATCGACGCCTTCGTGGAGAGCGGCCGCGCCGATCTGGTCGCGGACTTCGCCGAGCCGCTGCCGATGCTGGTGATGACCCAGCTCGTCGGCGCGCCCGACTCCTACGGTCCGCGCCTGGTCGAGGCGGCCCGCGACATGATCCGCGGCACCGAGACGGCGCTGGCCAGCAACGACTACGTGACGCTCACCCTGCGGGAACTCGTCGCGCGCAAGCGGCAGGTGCCGGGCCGGGACTTCACCACGTGGATGCTGGAGCACGAGACGGCGCTCAGCGACGACGAGGTGGTGGAGCACCTGCGGCTGGTGCTGATCGCCGCGTTCGAGACCACCGCGAACCTGATCGCCAACACCCTGCACATCGTCCTCACCGACCGGCGCTTCCGTGCGAACCTCTCGGGCGGTCACATGACGCTGCCCGACGCGCTGGAGCAGGTCCTGTGGGACGTGCCGCCGCTGATGACGGTCATCGGCCGCTGGGCCACCGGCGACACCGAGCTGGGCGGACACCGGATCAAGGCCGGTGACATGCTGCTGCTGGGCCTGGGGGCCGGGAACCGGGACCCGGAGATCCGCCCCGACACGGACGCCCCCATCCACGGCAACCGGTCGCACCTGGCCTTCAGCAGCGGCCCCCACGAGTGCCCGGGCCAGGACATCGGCCGCGCCATCGCGGACACCGGGATCGACACGCTGCTGACCCGGCTGCCCGACCTGGAGCTCGGGGTGCCGGAGGCGGACCTGGTGTGGTCGTCCTCGCTGATGTCGCGTCACCTCCAGGCGCTGCCCGTACGGTTCACCCCGCGCGGTACCACCGTCACCGGCTCGACCCCGCTGCCGGCACGTGCCGCGGCCGCCGTGCCGACGGCTCCGGCGGCGCAGCCGCCGGCGGCCCGCGGCTCCTGGTGGAGCCGCCTGCTGGGCCGCCGCTGACGCCGCGGTGACGTCTCAGCCGTCGAGCTGCTGCCACCACCAGGCGAAGGCCGGGACCGGCAGCGGCTCGACGCCCGCGTCGGCGGGGGCCTCGCTCCAGGTGAGGTCGTAGGCGGCGCCCGCCACCGGCAGCGGGTTGCGGTTGCGCGGGCTGGCGTAGCGCGGCGCCCGGCTCTGGTACTCGACGTGCCCCGCGATCCAGTGCTCCAGCGAGGCCAGGTAGCGCTCGAACCGCGCGTCGGCCCCGCCGCCCAGGCGGGCGCGCAGCCGCACGAACAGGGTCAGCGCCCGGTCCCGCAGCCCGCGCGCGGCCGGCAGCGCCTCGGCGGGCGTGCAGCCGTACTGGCGGGCCAGCACGTTGACCAGGTTCTGCTCCCAGGGCTCCTGGTGGTCGTCCTTGTTGTACGAGAACAGGTCGTTGTCGCAGGCGACGACGAATCCGGCGGCCTCGACCAGGGCCCGGACGGGAGCCGAGTGCAGGAGGTCGCCCGGCAGCTCGATCCCGTTCGCCACGTCGCACCAGGTGCGCACGAAGCGCGGGCCGTTGCCCGCGAGCCGGGCCACGGCGTAGTCGTTGAGAGCCGGCATCACGCCCCGTTCGGCGTTGGCGGTCTGCCAGGCCGCCCCCGTCATCCACTCGCGGACGCCCTCGGTGAAACGGTGCATCTGCGCCGGGGTGAGCAGGGCCCGGGTGCGGGCCACCAGGTCCTCCAGCGCCGCCGTCTGCGGCCCCGGCGGCAGCAGGCCCGCGCCGGGGGCCTCGACGGTGCGCACCAGCCGGGCCCCGAGGTCGGCCACCGACGCCGTGCGGGCGGCCGTGGAGCCGGAGTCCTGCCAGTCGTCGGCGGAGAAGGCCCAGTAGTTCCACTCGGCGAACAGCAGCATCGCCTCCACGTCGCCGTACGGCAGGATCCGGCCGACGAAGTCCGCGCTGCGGGTGGCCAGCCCCCACGCCCGTTCGGTGGCGTCGGGGTACAGGCCGAACGCGTCGATCCACGCGACGGCCCGCTCCTCGATCTCGGCCACCTTCGGATGCACCAGACCGCGCTCGAACGGGCAGTAGAAGGGCGGGAGTTCCCAGCCGATCCGGGACGGGCGGGCGTACTCCACGTGCACCGGGGCCATGCTCAGCGGCCCCCGAGGCGGAACAGCAGCAGCTTGGTCTCCAGGGCGTGGTCGCGCCAGATGCGGAACAGCTTGCCGTGGGTGATGGTGGACTGCTGCAGGCGCTCGCGGGACCAGGCCGAGGCCTCGCCGAGGCGTTCGACGCGGTCCAGCTCGGCCGTGTTCCAGGCCATCGACTGCACCCAGAACTCGGCGACCCGGTCGGTGACGTCCTCGTCCATCTCCAGCTCGAAGCCGGCCGCTTCGGCGGCGCGGATGTACTCGGTGAAGGTGCCCAGGCGGGTGCGGTAGTAGTCGTCGATGAAGTCGGTCCACTCCGGCCGGCAGATGAAGTGCTCCTGGATGCCGAACCAGCCGCCCGGCTCCAGGAGTCCGGCGACCACCTGGAACAGCCGCGCGCGGTCCATGTAGCCGGAGCTCTCGTTGGCGTACGCGGCGTCGAAGCGCTGCTCCGTGGTGAAGGTGTGGATGTCGCCGCGCAGCGCCTCCACCCGGTCCGCGACCCCGGCCTGCGCGGCGAACCCCCGCACGATCGGCACGTGTTCGCCCGTGATGGTCACGCCCGTGACGCGGGTGCCGTGTTGCTGGGCCCAGTACAGGGAGCCGCCGCCGAGGCCGCAGCCGATGTCCAGCAGGCGGGCGGGCGGGGTGGCGTACGCGCCCCAGGTGCGGGCGGCGTGGTCGACGATCGCCTCCTGCGACTCGACTATGCGCCGCTTGAGGACGCGCTGGGAGACCGTGGTGTTGGGGGTGACACCGGGGAGGAACAGGCCCATGTGGAAATGGACGCGGGGTCCCGGCCCGTACTTGTGCAGGATGTCGGCCGTCTTGCGGCTGTAGTACAGGGGCACTTCCTTCTCGTCGAAGGCCTTGTCACCAGCGGGGGTCTGGACGACGAGGTTCGTGTTCATCTGTTCTCCGGTCCTGCGGTCCTGTGGGGGGCGTTGCTCGGCCGACCCACTCTGCCCATGCGTGATCGATAAAATTCCTCGTTGGCACGGGTGCTGAGCATAACCACATGCGAAATGACGCCATTTCAGGCGTGTCGGAACGAGCCGTACCGCAACGCATGCGGTACGGCTCGATTTTTTGCCCGGCGATCACCTCTCGAACGCCGTCCCCCGGGGCCCTAGGGTGGGAGGTGACCGAGAGACCACAGGATCAGGAGCGCACGCACGTGAACGCCGCCGCGCACGCCGGTGAGGACCCCGTCCTGCTGTCCACCGAGGGCCGCACGGGCCGCATCACCCTCAACCGGCCCCGCGCCCTCAACTCCCTCACCCACGCCATGGTGCTGCGCATGACCGAGGCCCTCACCGGCTGGGAGGAGGGCGTCGGAGACGTCACCCAGGTCCTGCTCACCGGCGCCGGGGAGCGCGGACTGTGCGCGGGGGGCGACATCCGGGCCATCCACGACGACGCCAAGGCGGGCGGCACCGCGTCGGCGGACTTCTGGCGCGACGAGTACCGGCTCAACGCCCGCATCGCCCGTACCCCGCTGACGTACGTCGCCTTCATGGACGGCATCGTGATGGGCGGCGGCGTCGGCGTCTCCGCCCACGGCGGCGTCCGGATCGTCACCGAGCGCTCCCGCGTGGCGATGCCCGAGACCGGCATCGGCTTCGTCCCGGACGTCGGCGGCACCTACCTGCTCAGCCGCGCCCCCGGCGAACTCGGCACCCACCTCGCGCTCACCGGCACGGCCGTCGGCGCCGCCGACGCCGTGCTCTGCGGGCTCGCCGACCACTTCGTCCCCTCCGGCCGGCTGCCGGAGCTGGCCGCCGACCTCGCCGGGCACGACGTCCACGACGTCCTGCCCCGCTACGCGCAGCCGCTCCCGCCCGGCCACCTCGCCGGCCGGCGCGCCTGGATCGACCACTGCTACGCCGCCGACACCGTCGAGGAGATCGTGGACCGGCTGCTGACCCACGGCGACCCGGCCGCCAAGGAGGCCGCCGAGACCGTCCTCGACAGGTCACCGACCGCGCTCAAGGTCACCCTGGCCGCGCTGCGCCGGGCCCGGGCGCTGGACACGCTGGAGCAGGTGCTCGTCCAGGAGTACCGGGTGTCCTGCCACAGCCTGTCCGCGCCGGACCTGGTCGAGGGCATCCGGGCCCAGGTGATCGACAAGGACCGCACACCGCGCTGGACCCCGGCGACCCTGGACGCCGTCACCGACGCGGAGGTGGCGCGGCACTTCGCGCCGCTCGGGGGGCGGTTCGGCGAACTGGACCTCGACCTCGGCCCCGGCCCCGACCTCGGCCCCGGTCAGCGGTAGCCGGTGGTGTCCGCCGGGCGGCCGGGGTCCTGGACCTCGACCAGGTAGCGCCAGCAGTCCGGGCGGCTGCCGTCCAGGTCGGTGAAGCCGTACTCCTGGGCGAGGCCGCCGCTGGAGAGGGACTGCCCGTTCCAGCGGGCGACGTCCGGGTCCGCCGCGAGCGCGGCGACCGCCCGGCCGACGTACGAGGGGGTCTCGGAGATGGCGAAGTGCGGCACCTTCTCGGTCGCCTCCCGCCAATTGTCCTCCGTGACCCCGAAGGCCTCCAGCATGATCTCCGAGCGCAGCCAGCCCGGCGTCAGCGCCACCGCCGTCGCCCCCCGCGGACCCACTTCGTGCGCGAGCGCGAACGCCATGCGCAGCACGGACGACTTGACCAGGTCGTAGAAGAACGACACGCGGTAGTTCGCCGCGTTGTACTCCTGGGTGCCGTCGGTCATCTCCACCACGAGACCACCGGGCCGCCGCAGCATCAGCGGCAGCGCGAAGTGGCTGGTCACCGCATGCGTCTCGACGCCCAGGCGGAGCAGGCGCAGCCCCTTGTCCAAGTCGTGCTCCCAGACGGGGCTGTCCCACGCGAACATGCCCTCGCCGCCCCAGATGTCGTTCACCAGGACGTCCAGCCGGCCCTGCTCGCTGTCGATCCGCCGGACCAGCGCCTCCACCTGCGCGGGCACCAGGTGGTCCACGGCCACCGCGATCCCGGTGCCGCCCGCCGCCGTGACCAGCTCGGCGGTCTCCTCGATGGTCTCCGGCCGGTCGTACTCCGAGCGCCGCTCCCGGGTGCTGCGGCCCGTCACGTACACGGTCGCGCCCTGCGCGCCCAGTTCGACCGCGATGCCCCGGCCCGCGCCGCGGGTCGCCCCGGCGACGAGGGCGACCCGGCCCGCCAGCGTTCCTCGTGGTTGCGTCGTCATGCGCCGAGCCTACGTCGCCGCGTCCAGCGCCCGGAGGATGGCGGCGGTGTCGCTGACCCGGCCGATCCGGGGGAAGATCTTGCCGAAGCTGTGGGCGTGGCTGTCCGCGTCGAGGTCGGTGCAGGCGTCCTCGGCGAAGACCAGCGCGTAGCTGTGCTCCCAGGCGCTGCGGGCCGTGGACTCGACCCCGGCGCTGGTGGAGATGCCGGCCAGCACGATCCGGGTCACCCCGCGGCGGCGCAGCTGCAGGTCCAGCTCGGTGCCGGTGAACGCGCCCCAGTGCCGCTTGGTGACCACGACGTCCCGCTCGCCGCCCGCGGTCAGGGCCGGCGGGAAGGAGGCGAACGCCTCCGGGGGAACGGCCGTCGGCCCGGGCCTGTCCGCGTCCGCGCCGGGCAGGTCCCCGCCGTCGGCCGACCACGCCACGCGGACCCGGACCACCGGCAGCCCGCGCGCCCGGAAGGCCGCGGCCAGCTCGACCCCGCGGGCCAGGACCTCCTGCGACGGACGGGCGGTGGGCAGCGCCAGGATCCCGTCCTGCAGATCGATCAGGACCAGCGCGGTGCGTGCGTCGAGGGTCAGCGGGGAACTCATCGGGCCCACCTCTTCATGTGCGGGTCGTGCGGCTCGTGCGGGTCGTGCGGATCGAGTGGATCGTCCGCTTCCGTCCACTCTTACCACGCAGCACCGCCGCCCCCGCCGTACCCGCCAGCAGCCCGGCCGCCGCCACCACCAGCGCCGGACCCGGCCCCCACGCGGTCCAGGCCGCCCCGAACAGCACCGCGCCCGCGAACCGGCCCAGCGCCTGCGCGGTCTGTACGGCGGCCAGTCCGGTGGTGCGCAGCGGCTCGGGCAGCAGCGGCCCCGCGGCGGCCATCAGCACCCCGTCCGTGGCGGCGTAGAACACGCCGAGCAGGACGGGGACGGCCAGCAGGAGCAGCCCGCCGCCGGCCGGGCCGGGCAGCGCCAGCAGCAGGCAGACCGCGGCCGGCAGCACGTGCCCGGCCAGGAACATCCGGCTCCGCCCCACCCGGTCCGCCAGCCGCCCGACCGGGACCGCGCACAGCAGGAACACGGCGGACGTGCCGACCGCCAGCAGCGGGAACTGCGCCGCCGACAGGTCCAGCCGGCGCTGGAGCAGCAGGTAGAGGAAGGCGTCGCCGACGGTGAACACGCCCAGACCGGCCGCCGCCGCGCAGAGCCGGAGCAGGCCGGGCACGCCGAGCAGCGTGCGCAGCACGGGCACGCGGTCGGCGCGTCCGCCCGGCCCGGGTGCGACCGGGCCCTCCGGCAGGTCGGGCGCCGGTGCCTCGCGCACGAACAGCGCCAGCAGCACCACCCCCAGGGCCGCGCAGCAGAAGCTCAGCGTGAACACGGCGTCGTAGCCGTCCGCCACGAACCACAGCACCCCGAACGCGGCGAGCGGTCCCAGCAGCGCGCCCGTGGTGTCCATGGCCCGGTGCACCCCGAACGCCCGGCCCTGCGCGGCGGGCGGGACGGACAAGGAGATCAGCGCGTCCCGCGGCGCGGTGCGCAGCCCCTTGCCGGCGCGGTCGGCGGCCAGCACGCCCGCCACCGCCCACGGAGTGGCCGCCACCGGCAGCAGGGCCTTGCACACCGCGGACAGCGCGTAGCCGGTGCCCGCCACGCGCTTGCGGCGCCGGGTGCGGTCCGCGACCCGGCCGCCCACCAGCCGCAGCAGTGCGCCGGCGCCCTGGTGGAAGCCCTCCAGGGCGCCGAACGCGAGCGGGGTCATGCCGAGCCCCGCGACCAGGTACAGCGGCAGGACCGCCGTGACCATCTCCGCCGAGACGTCCGTGACCAGGCTGACCATGCCGAGCGCGAGGACGGTGCCGGGGACCGCGGCCCGCCGGGGCCCCCGGTCGTGCGCGCTGATTCCGCGGGCGGCGTCCGCCGCCCGGCCGGCCGACAGGTACACGGAGATCTCCTAGAACCAGGCGAGGGTGAGCGGGAAGGTGACCCGGGCGGTGGCTCCGGCGGCATCCGTGGCGGTGGCGGTGACCTGCACGGTGCCACTGCCCCACGGCTTGCCGCTGATCCGGCCCGTGGTGGCGTCGATGCTCAGCCCCCACGGCAGTCCACTGGCGCTCCAGCGGACCGGGGCCTTGCCGCCGGTGGCGGTGAGCTGGATGGTGCAGGACTGGTTGAACTTGCAGTTCTGCGGGCCCGGGTCGGTGACCTTGAGGTCCCCCGGTGTCGGGGTGGGCGTCGGGGTCGGGGTCGGGGTCGGGGTCGGAGTGGGCGTCGGCGTCGGCTCGGTGGACGTCGTGAACACCTCGGAGATCGGCTGGACGTTGGCGGCGTTGCCCGCGTGCGTCGTGCCGAACAGGTCCTCGAACGTGCGCAGCAGGTGATGGTGGTTGACCGCCGAGGCGTACCGGCCCTGCTTGACGTGGGCGCCGTAGAAGACGGTGGCGATCTGGTTGGAGCCCAGGTAGTTGTCCTCGTCCCAGGTCAGCACCAGCAGGCTGTTGTTGGCCTTGGCCCACTGGGCGTAGGCGTCGATGTTGTTCTTCGTCCACGTGTCGCCCGTCGCGACCGAGCACGAGTGCATGTCGTTGCACTGGTTGGGCACGACGAACGACAGGTGGGGCAGCGCGGCGAAGTTGCCCTGCGGGAACTGCGCCCAGGTCTTGCCGGTGTTCAACGGCACGTTCTTGAAGGCGAACCAGGGGTTGTGCTTCTGCGCGTACTGGCCGTTCGTGCACGCGGTGGAGCCCTCACTCGGCAGATCCTCGTTGTACGTCGCGAAGGTCTTGCCCGCGGCGATCATCTCGGCGCCGAGATTGGGCGCGGTCATCGACTGCGGGGTGTAGCAGCCGTCGCCCGTGATGCCCTGGGTGGCCCCGGAGAAGAGGTTGAAGTAGTTCGGCTGGCTGGGGTGCGTGAGCGCCTTCATACCCGTCAGGCTGGCCCCGGCGTTGGCGAGTTGGTTGATGTACGGGGCGTTGGCACTGCCGATGATCTCCCCGTACTGCTTGTTCTCGTAGACGACGACCACGACGTGGTCGTAGGTGGGCAGTCCGGCCGCGGCGGCGCCCACGGCCGGCGCCGAGGCGCTTTCGGCGGCCTGGGAGTTGGCCACGGTGAAGGCGCCGAGCAGGGCGAGCGCGCCGAGACCGGCGACGAGACCGGACCGGCGGGCCCGCCCGGCGCGGCCCCGGGACGCGGAGGGGGGCACCGGCGGGGGCGCGGCCGGGCCGGCGGCAGGGGTGGCGGGGGTGGCGGGGGTGGCGGGGGTGCGTGGCACAGGTGGCACGGTGGTTCCTCCTGGTTCTCGTTCGGCGTGGGTCATGCCTCTCGCCGGGCCGCTCCGGCCACGGCGATGTTCAGGAAGCGGGGCACGGGCCGGTCGCGGGCGCGGAAGTCCTCCACGACCGCCGTCCGTACGGCCGCCGACCGGTCCCGCGGCAGCAGCACCAGCACGCTGCGCCCCGGCCGGTCCCCGGGCGGCCAGGCGCTGAGCGCCCCCGCCCGGCGTGCGCAGGTCATGGCCCGGGCGACGTCGTCCGGCACGGCCGCGGGCTCCCCGCGCACGGCGACCAGCACCAGCCGGGACCCGCTCGCGGCCGGGTCGAACGCGACGTGCCGCGGCGGCTGCCCGCCGGCGGTCGCGGTGGACCCGCGCAGCAGCAGGGCCTGCCCGGGGCGGGCGAAGAGCACCGCGCGGCGCAGCGCGTCGTCCCCGTCGGGCAGCGCCCGCGCCAGCAGCCGGGCGAGCTCCTCGCGCGGCGGCGGCACCTCGGCGTGCACGCCGGTGACGGCGAGCGCCAGTGCGCACTCGGCGGGCTCGGCGGTGGCCAGGCCGGCGGCCTCGGTCAGCGAGCCCTGGACGTGCAGGTCGCAGCCGCCCCGCCCGTACCCGGCCCGGGCCAGCGCGCGCAGCACGGCGTACGGGCGGACCGCCCAGCCCGGGGTGTCCGGCGGCGGGCCGGACAGGGTGAGCGGCAGGTCGCAGCTGTGCGCCGGGTGGCTGAGCGAACTCAGCCGGACCAGGCCGTCCGTGCGCGGCGCCGCCGCGGCCGCCACCGGCCAGCCGGCTGCCGCGACCAGGCCGGGCGAGCCGAGGTGGAAGGCGTACGGCGCGCTCCACACCCCGCCCGGGCGGACCCCGTGGGCGGCCTCCAGGGCGTAGGCGGCCAGCCGGAACAACGGGTCCGCGGTCGCCCGCCGCGCGAGCAGCCCGGGATCGAGCACGGGCGGCGCCGCCCCGGCGGGGGCGGCGGGGGTGCCCGTGGCCGGGCCGGGGCGGGTACCCGTGGCCGGAACCGTGTGGGTGGTCCGGCTGGTGCCCGTGGCCGGGCCGGTGCCGGTGGTCCGGTCGGTGTCGGGTGCCCGGCCGGGGCCCGCCGTTGGGACGGCGCCCGTGGCTCGGACAGGGTCCGTCGCCGGGCCGGGGCCCGTGGGCGTCACGGGGTGTCCTTGCGGGCCAGCATCCGGTAGGCGTTGCCGCCGTCCGCGCGGCGGGCCGCGGCGGTGCGGGCCCCGTCGAGGGCGGCCGCCACGGCGAAGCACGGCAGCGCGCCGGCCCGTACGGCGCGCCGGGCGAGCCGGCGCAGCGGCGGGGCGGGGGCCGCCCACGGGCTGTTCGGGTCGGGGGCCAGCCAGGTCGTCGCCAGGGCCACCGCGCCGACGAAGTCGTTGCCCTGGTGGGCCGGGCCGTGCTCCTCGGCGAGCACCGTGAAGCCGCGGTCCGCGAGCGCCTCGCGCAGCCCGCGGGCCGGGACCAGGTGCTGGTGCTGCGGCTGGAACCACGGCAGCCACAGCGGCCCCAGCAGCCCGGCCATCCGCGACTCGGGATCCGGCAGTTCGATCGCGAGCAGCCCACCGGGCGCCAGGACGGTGGCCGCCGCGTCGAGCTCGGCGAGCGGATCGCGGGTGTGCTCCAGGTAGTGGTACATGCTCACGACCTCGTAGCAGCCGGCCAGTTTGTCGGCGAACTCCGGGAACTGGCCCTGGAACCCCCGCGCGATCCAGCCGCGCCGCTCGGCCTGGCGGACCCCGTCCCCCATGTCGAGACCGTCGAAGCGGGTGCCGGGCCACACCCCGCGGGCGGCCACGCAGAAGTGGCCGTGGCCGGTGCCGACGTCGAGCCAGGAGCCCGGGGAGTCGGCGTACGGGCGCAGCATCTCGGCGCGGGCGCGGTAGGAGTCGCCGAGCCGGCCGAACAGGGCGCCCGCCCCCTCGCCGCCGGTGCCGTCGTAGAAGTCGCGGTAGTAGAAGTCCAGCCCCTGCGGGGTGAGTCGGGGGTTCTGGAAGGTGTGGCCGCAGTCGCCGCACCGCTCCAGCGTGAAGCGGCCGGGCTTGCCCTGGAGCAGATCCGGGACCTGGACCCGGACGGCGAGCCGCTCGGAGCCGCACCAGGGGCAGTCGGGACGCCGGTCCTCCAGGAACCGGTCGGTCCCCAGCGCCAGTTCGGCCCGGTACCGCTCCCGCCGCGCGGTGTCCTCGGCCGTCCGGGGGCGAGAGCCGGCGCCACGGAAGGTCCGTACGGCCGCGGCGAGGGCCCGGCCCGGACGGGCGGCGGTCGCGCGGGCCAGGTCGGCCGGGCGCACCGGTCCGCCGGAGCCGCCGAGGACGGCGTACGGCTGGAGCCAGTACAGCCCGGCCGCCAGCGCCCCCCAGCGGCCCTGCCGGGCCGCCGCCCCCGCCAGCAGGCACAGCCCGGCCGCCTGCGCGAGCGCGAGCGGGCGGGGCGGCAGGCCCTGCGCCCGCAGCTCGGCGGCGCGGTCCGGATCCCGCCGCGGCGGGCCGCAGCGCAGTCCGGGGGCCACGGCCAGTCCGGTGGCGTCGGGCGCGTACTCCTTGAGCGTACGGACCAGTTCCAGGAGCTCGTGCCGCTGCGGGCGGTGCTCCTCGGCCACGCCCGCCCGGGCCAGGAGGTCCCGCTCGACCAGCACGGCGTGGCCCGCGCTGCGGCCCGGCCCGAGCGGGTCGTGCCGGTGGCCGGGCGGGTCCAGCAGCCGCAGCAGTCCGAGCGCGTGCTCCGCCGGCAGGTCCGCGGGCAGCAGGTCCAGCACGCGCAGCCCTTCCCGCTCGGCGTACGCGGACGCGGCCAGGTACGTCCCGATGTCGGGCTCCACACCGGGCGCGCAGACCATCCGCCACGCCCCGGCGGCCCCCGGCCCCGGAGCGGCCGGGTCCCCGGGGTCCGCGGCGGGCAGGACCGGCAGCGCGGCCAGCCGGTGGCGGGCGCGCAGGGTGCCCGCCGCGAGCGCGGCGGTCAGGGCGAGGGAGAGCCACGGCAGGCCGCGGCGCGGGGGCGCCGCAGCAGGGGGCGGGGTGGGGGTCATGAAGGATGCTTCTCCAATCGGTCGGCCGCGGCGGCGGCGCCGCCCGCCGCGGCGAAGGAGGCCTGGATCCGGCGGGCCGCGCGGCGGTGGGCGGGGGAGTCGAGGACGGCGGTGAGCGCCGCGCGCAGCTCCGGCGGCCGGGGCCGCCCGAAGCGCACCCGGATCCCGGCACCGGCGGCGGCCACCTGCTCGGCCACGACCGGCTGGTCGTCGCGGATCGGGGCGACCACCAGCGGCAGTCCGTACGCGAGGGCCTCGCAGACCGTGTTGTGGCCGCCGTGGCACAGCACGGCGTCCAGGTGCGGCAGCAGCTCCAGCTGGGGCACCCGCTCCTGGAGCAGCACGTGCTCCGGCACCGGGCCCACCAGCCCCGGCGGCGCCGCCAGGATCACCTGTACGCGGTCGGCCAGCGGCGCCACGGCCGCGAGCACCGCCTCGTAGAAGCGGCCGCCCGCCGCCCCGTTGAGCGTCCCGAGCGAGACCAGCAGCCGCTGCCGCGCCGGATCCAGCGCGCGCCACGGGAACCCGGCGGGCACCGGCGGCCGTGCCCCGAACGCCGGCCCGACGAAGGCGCACGCGGCCGGGAAGTCCGCTTCGGGGCCGATCAGTTCGGGCGTGGAGAACACCAGCACCAGCCGCTCCGAGAACCGCGGGTCCCAGTCCGTACCGGCCCCGCACTCCGCCAGCAGGGCGGTGATCCGCTCCGCCACCCAGGCCCCGACCTTCGGGAATCCGGCGAACGGCCGGGTGAACTCGGCCGACGTGCTCGCCGACGTCACCCACGGCACCCCGGCCCGCCGCGCCGCGATCGGCCCGGCCAGCGCCTGCTGATCGGCCACGACCAGGTCCGGGCGGAACTCCCGTACGGCGTCCAGCACGCCCGGCAGCATCGCCCGGGCCAGCGGCACCAGCGCCTCCTCCCACAGGAAGCGCAGCGCGCCCACCCCGCGCAGGTCCCGCCAGCGCTCGTGCAGCCGCCCGTACCCCTCGCCGGCCCGCTCGCCCGCCGGCAGCACCCGGGCCCGTGCCGGGAGCAGCCCGGTCAGCACCTCGGCCGGTCCGGTCCAGGCCACCTCGTGGCCCCGGGCGGCGAGCTCGGCGCCGACGGCGACGGTCGGATTGACGTGCCCCGCGAGCGGCGGGACCACGAACAGCACCCTCATGACACCAGCGCTCCGCTCACCGCGTCGAGATGGGTCAGCACCGACGTGCGCAGCACCCCGCTCGACTCCTTGAGCACGTCGTGCCCGAGCCCCGGCAGCACCTCCAGCACGCAGCGCGGCGCGTGCGCCAGAAACTCGCGCGCCCCGGCGAGCAGTTCGGAGTGCTCCCCGCACACGAGCAGCACCGGGCAGTGCAGCCGCGCGTAGTCGCCGGGCGTGAACACCCGGCTGGTGGCGATGTCGTCGATCAGCGAGGTCCGGTTGAGCAGGGCGTCCGCGACGGCGGTGAGCTGGGCCGCCTTGCGCAGCCGCAGCGAGTGCAGCTCGGTGGGGACCGGACTGTCCTCAAGGCTGAGGGCGGCGGCCGACAGGGTGTCCAGCATGTTCTCCACCCACGGCCCGCTGAGCGGCGGCTCCAGCAGCGTCAGCCCGGCCACGAGGTCGGGCCGGGCGAGCGCGGCGTGCAGGGCGAGGGTGCCGCCGTAGCTGTTGCCGACCAGGTGCACCGGCCGGTGCGCGAGCCCCAGCGCGCCGAGCAGCGCCACCAGGTCGGCCACCGCGGTGCGGGCGTCGTAGCCGGTGGCGGGCCGCTCCGAACGGCCGTGGCCGCGCAGGTCGTGGAGGACCACCTCGTGCCCCGCGCGGGCCGCCGGCAGGGCCAGGGGACAGTAGAAGGAGGACAGGTTGTCCACGACGAGCCCGTGCAGGAAGACCACCACCGGCCGGGACGGGTCGGGGTCGGCGGGCGCGGGCAGCCGCTGGACGTGGAAGCGGAGGGAGTTCGCGAGGACCTCGGCCATGGCGGTCAGCCGGCGGCGGGCAGCGAGGTGGACAGGGAGGCGGACCGGGGGGCGGTCCGGGAGGTGGACAGGGCGATGTGCTCGACGAGGTCGCCCACGGACATCGCGAGGACCTCCTCCATGTCCTTCTCGGCCAGGAAGCCCATCAGGTCCACGCCGTCGCCGTAGCGCTGGTGCAGCAGTTCGGCGAGGGCGACGAACTCGATGCTCTCCAGGGCCAGGTCCTCGTTGAACGTGGTCGCGGGGGTGACCTCGTCGGCGAGCAGGTACTCGTCGCCGACGATCTCCACGAGCATGGCGGTGATCTCGGCGAGGACGGCGGACGCGGGCAGGGTCTCAGATGCCATGGGGGGACTCCATGAGGGGGACGGGCCGGGCCGCCGGCACGGCGGTCCAGGCGACGACGTGGTCGGGGCCGGGCCGCCCGTCGGGAGCGGCCAGCAGGGTGGTCCGTACGAGCCGTGCGGTGCCCTCGGGCGACGACACCCGCAGGACGCCGGGGTCCGGGCCGGCCGCCACCCGCCACTCCCGGGGCCGTCCGCCCAGCCCGGAGCCGGCGGCCTTCGCGGCGGCCTCCTTCGCGCACCACAGCGCGGTCAGCGCGGCGGGCAGGGCCAGGCCCTCGGCCGCGGCCAGTTCCTCGGCGAACGCGAGCTCGCCCGGGCCGAGCGCCACGCGGACCAGGGCGGCGGGATCGGCGGTCACCGGCTCCACGTCGATGCCCACCGGCTCGGTGGGATGGGCGAGCGCGACGGCCACCGCGTCCTTGTGGGCCAGCGACAGCCGGACGCCGCTCGCGAGCGGCCCCTGCGGGACCGGGCGGCCGTACCGGTCGGACACCACCGGGACCTCCGCGGGGAACACCGGCCCGGCACCCCGGTCCCACAGCAGCTGCCGTACGGCGTCCTTGGCGGCGATCCGGCCCAGCAGCCAGGCGTTCCGGGCCCGGGGCGACAGCCCCTCGTAGACGGCGCGTTCGGAGGCGCCGAGGTAGCGGCGCATCACCAGCTCCTGCGAGGCGGGGTCCGTCCAGCGGCGGTGCGCGACGCACCAGCCCTCGGGGCGGGGCTCACCGATGCCGCACACCTCCGGGGTGAACTTCATCGGCCACACCCGTTCGTCGGCGGCGAACCGGCGGTAGGTCCAGCCGTCGATCCGGGCCCACACCGAACCGTCGGGCAGCCGCAGTTCGACGTCGCCGCGCACCGACAGCCCGCGCACCTCCCGGATCCGGGCGGTGGCGCCGAGCAGGGTGCCGGGCGCGGGGTGCGGGCCGTGGAGGCGGATCCGGTCCACGGTGGCCGGGAACACCAACCGGTCGACGGGCAGCCGCAGTTGCATCCAGTGCCCCAACAACTGCCCGGCGGCGTCGAGCAGTGCGCCCGGCGCCGCGAGCGTACGCAGGACACCGCGGATGCCGTCCTCGCCGACGGCCGTCACCTCGTGCACGCCGGCGAACCGCGGCCCGTGGAACATCCACCGGTCCCGGTACAGGGCCTGCGCGCTGACGGGCGCGGGACCCTCGGCGCGGACCGGCTCGGCCGAGGCCGGGGGCGGCGCCGGATGGGCCGGGGCGGTCAGCACCACCACGTCCGCGCAGTCCCCCAGGCGTACCCGGGTCCGGCCCGGGGCCAGCTCCTGCGTGGACACCTCGATCTCCACGGCCGGTTCGACGGGCAGCCAGCGCAGGGCGCGGACGTCGTCGTACCCGATGACGACGCGGGCCGGTGCGGGGGGCGCCGCCGGCGCGGCGGGCGCGGCGGGAGGGGCCGACGCGGCGGGCGCGGCGGGAGCGGCGTGGTGCAGCGCGGCGTCCGCGGCCAGTTCGAGCATGGTGGTCATCGGCACGACCGGGAACCGGTCGGAGTCCTCCGGCCAGTCGTCGGGCTGGAGGTACACGCAGTGGTCCCGTACGGACGGCAGCTCGGCGAGGGAGAGCCGGAGGGTCCGGCGCCGCACGGTCGGCGCCGGGTCCGCCGGGTCCGCCGGGTCCGGCGGGGTGCTCGCCCCGGCACCGGCGGACCCGGCCGGACCGGCCGCAACGGCCGCACCGGTGGTCCCGGCGGCCCCGGTGGCGTCCCGG
>NZ_JAJAUY010000124.1 GCF_020532625.1 Streptomyces antimicrobicus
GATCGACGGCGTCGAGCCCAGGCCGCCGGCATCACCGCCGTCGCCCTGCTGGCCGGCGTCTTCGTGGCGCCGGCCATGTGGCCGCCGCTGCTCCTGGCGAGCCTGGTCGCGGGCCTGTGGGCCCTGGGCGCGGCGGCGTTCGCGCAGCGCCGGGTGACCCGGGGCGAGGAGGCCGCCTCGCCCCGGGTACGCAACGGCGCGCTGCTGGGATGCCTCAACACGGTCGCGATCCTCGGCCTCGTGGTCTGGGCGATCTGGGCCCTGGAACGCGCGGTCCGCCCGTGACACCCCGCCCGTGACACCTGCCCCCCGGACACCCCGCCCGTGACACCTGCCCCCCGGACGCCTCGCCCGTGACACCCAGCCGAAGACGTCCCGGCCCGGTACGCCCGGCCCGGTACGCCCAGTCCCCGACGCCCCGCCCCGGACGCCCCGTCAGGCCGCCAGGTCCTTGTCGTGCGAGCGGCTGCCCGGCGGCGTGTGGGCCTGCGGCAGCCCGACCGCGAGGGGCAGGGTCAGGCGCCGGGACCGGACCAGCCGCCGGGCCCGCGGGGCCCGGGCCACGCCCCGTACCAGCGGCGTCAGCAGGGCCATCGCGGCGGGAGCCAGCAGCAGGACGACGGCGGTGCCGAGCGCGAAGCCGCCGAGGACGTCGGTCGGGTAGTGCGCGCCGGTGTACACGCGGCAGACGCCCACCGACAGGGCCAGCCCGATGCCGGCGAGGCCGAACCGGCGGTCGGCGAGGAAGAGTCCGACGCCGAGCGCCATGGCCAGCGTGGCGTGGTCGCTGACGAACGAGAAGTCGGTGTTCCCGGAGGCGAGGACCTCCAGCCCGTCGTGCCGGCGGAACGGCCGCGGCCGCCCGACGAACTCCCGCAGCGGCACGTTCACGAGCAGGGCGAGCGCCGCCGCCAGCGGGGCCCACACGAGCGCCGCGAACGACTCGATCGCCGTCGTCTCGTCCTGCCGGCGGGCGCGGTGCCAACACCACAGCACCAGCAGGACCATGACGGCCAGGAGCCCGTAGTCGCCGAGCAGTCCCACGAACCGGTCGACGGGGGCGGGGGCGTGCCGGGCGAGGCCGTTGATGTCGTACAGCAGGCCGACATCCAGGTTCGGCCCACCGGTCGTGAGTCCAGCCATGGTGATGCGGCCCCTTGCTGCTTCGGTACCCCTGCGGGCGCACGCCGTTGTGCGCCCCCTCTCCGGACCCCCGGTGATCGACACCCGGTGTCCATGGAACGCCCGTTCTGGCGGCTACGTTCCACTCTCCACCGAATGATCACGTCAACGTTATCGAAGAGTGACGGATCGTCGCAGCTCAGGGCCCTTGCTTCACGCAGAGTTGCGAACACCGGAGCGGTTCGGCAGCGCCTCGGCGCCGTCCTTGGTCACCCGGGTCGCACCGAAGTAGTCGGGGGTGTCGATCTTGTCGAAGCGGATCACGGCGCCGGTACGCGGGGCGTTGATCATATAGCCGCCACCGACGTACAGACCGACGTGACGGATCGCCCGTGAATTCGTCAGATCGTCGGAGAAGAAGACCAGATCACCGGGAAGCAGTTCCGAACGGGACGGGTGCGGACCGGCGTTGTACTGGTCGTTGGCCACCCGCGGCAGTTCGATCCCCACCGTCCGGTACGCCGCCTGCGTCAGACCCGAGCAGTCGAACCGCCCGCCGTCCTCCGGCGTGCCCTCACCGCCCCACAGGTACAAGGTGCCCAGCTGCTTCTGGGCGAAGTAGATGGCCCCGGCGGCCTGCTGGGAGGGCGCGACCCGGCTCACCGGCCGGGCGAAGCTCCGCGCCAGGGTGGTGATGGCCTTCACGTAGCCCTGGGTCTCCTTGTACGGCGGCACGCCCTGGTACTTGATGACCGCGTAGGCGCCCGCGTTGTACGCCGCCAGCATGTTGCTCGCCGGATCGCCGGGCACGCCCTTGACGTCGGCCGCGAGCTCGCAGTCGTACGAAGCCGCCGAGGGGATGGCGTCGTTGGGGTCCCAGATGTCCCGGTCGCCGTCACCGTCCCCGTCGATGCCGTGCCCGGCCCAGGTGCCGGGGATGAACTGGGCGATGCCCCGCGCGTCGGCGGGGCTGACCGCGTGGGGGTTCCAGCCGCTCTCCGAGTACAGCTGCGCGGCGAGCAGCGCCGGGTTGATGGCCGGGCAGAGGGTGCCCCACTTCTCCACCAGTGCCTGGTACTTCGCGGGGACCGCGCCCTTGGTCAGCGCGATGTTGTTGGCGCCGCGGCCACCGCCGGCGAGGCCCGCGGCGGCCGAGTAGGTGCCGACGACGATGAGTACGAGGAAGCTCAGGCACAGCCCGATTCCGATTCCGCCTGCCATCCAGAACTTGCGCACCCGTCAACCCTCCCCCATGACACCCCCCGAAAGGGGGGATTACCGGCCTCCCATGCCGACCACCCACCCGGAAGCCGGAACCGTCGGTGCTCCCGCACCGGTTGGACGAACCGGTCGAGGCCATCCTCGACGCGACGAAAGGCCGCCGTCCAGTCTCCCGGATCGGCGGCCACCGCACCGCGCCCCCGCCCGTACCGGCCAGGCGCTGGCCGGAAATCGTCAGCGCGGAGCGACGTACAGGCTCTGCGCGCCGCGCCCGATGGGGCCCTTCTCGTCGTGCAGCCGGGCGTCGGCCAGCCCGATCCCGGCCGGGTCGACACTGGTGCGCGACTCCACGCAGGCCCACTCGCCGACGGGATACCGGTGCAGATGCACCGTCAGGTCGCTGTTGACGAACACGTACGACCGGATGTCGAGCACGGCGCTGATGCCGTTGCCGGAGTCGGCCGCGACCAGCACCCGGTCCAGCGGACGGATCGGCTCCCCGGCGATCAGCGGGACCTTCATCCGCATCCAGCAGCTGCCGGGCCCCGGCTCCAGGAAGGCGCCGTGGGTGAACCGGGTCTCCACGGCGGTGTGGTAGCCGACGTCCCACGGCAGCGGGAAGAACGGCGTGACCTCCACCTCGCCGGGAGCGGGCAGCTCGGGCCCCTGGAGCACGGCCGGGACCGACTCCTCGTCGGTGCGCACCCGCAGCGCCCGGGCCAGCATCGCCGGAGCGCCGCCCCCGCGGGAGCCAGCGGCGGGCGCGAGGACGGCCTCGACGACCTCGGTCCCGCGCCCGGACCGCAGCACGCTGGTGGTGACCTCCAGGTCGCCGATCGGCACCGGCCGCAGGATCTCGTACGTGATCCGCGCGATCCGCATGTCACCGCGCGCGCCCGGGCGCTCCTCGACGGCCCTGCCCAGCAGCGCGGCCGGCGGCCCGGCGTGCTGCGCGTGCGCGTCCCAGGGTCCCCGGGTGCACTCACCGGCCCGGAACCGCCCGTCACCGATCCGCTCGTAGAACCAGCCCTCGCCAGCAACGTCCATGCCGGCACGCTACCGACAGGTAACGACACCACGCCAGCCTTACGGAGGGCCGGGCGGCGGGCGGGGGGCGACGGGCGGGCGGGCGGCGGAGGGCCGGGCGGCGGACGGTCGGACCCTGGCCGGCCGGACCCTGGACGGCCGGGGCGGGGACGGCCGGGGCGGGGACGGCCGGGGCGGGGACGGCCGGACTCTGGCCGCCCGGACCGCGGCCTCAACGGGCGAACCCCAGCCCCACCCCCAGCCCGACGAGGACGGACCCGATGGCCCGGTTGAGGGCCTTCTGCGCCTTGAGCATCCGCTCCCGCAGCGCACTGTGCGAGAAGAACAGCGCCACCGCCCCGAACCACACCAGGTGCGCCACCGACATGAACAGCCCGTACCCGGCCTGCTGCCACACCGGCGTCCCCGGGCCGACGACCTGCGTGAAGGTGGCGACGACGAAGAGGGTGGTCTTCGGGTTCAGCACATTGGTCAAGAACCCGGAACGCAGCGCCCCGAGCGGCGTGAGGCCGGGCTTCGACTCCAGGTCCACGGTCAGCTCGGCGCGGGCCCGGAAGGTCCGGATGCCGATCCACACCAGGTAGGCGGCGCCGGCCAGCTTGATCGCGGTGAACAGCGCGGTCGAGGAGGCGATCAGCAGCCCGACCCCGAGCATGGTGTACGACACGTGCACCAACACCCCCGCAGCGACCCCGGCCGCGGCGAGGAGCCCGGTCGTCCGACCGTAGAGGTAGCTGTTGCGCACGACCATGGCGAAGTCGGCGCCGGGACTGACGACGGCGAGCACGGTGATGACGGCAACGGCGATCACTTCTGTCATGTGCCGATGCTCACCGCCCACACCGCAGCGATCAAGTCCTCGCGGACATCGCCCACTTGCCGCCCCTCCGGCCGGAGCCGGGGAACCCGAAGGCCGCCGCCCGGGCCCGACCGTCCGACTGCCGAGGCGAGGCGGCAGGCCGCTGCCGAGGCCCGGGCGGACGCCCGCCGAGGGCGTCGATACTGGCGGCATGACTGCCGCGGCCCCCCTCACCCTGCGCACGTTCCGACCCGCCGACGATTCCCCCTTCCTCCACCGCTGGGTCACCAGCCGCGCCGAGCTGATCCGCTGGGCAGGCCCGGCCTTCCGCTGGCCGCTCGACGACGCCCAGGTCGCGGCGTACGCCGCCGAGCCCGGCCGACACGCCTGGTCGGCAGTGGCCGACCCCGCCGGGGACCCGCTGGGGCACGTCTCCTTGCTGCGCCACCCGGACGGCTCCGGGGCACGCCTCGGCCGGGTGCTGATCGCACCCGAGGCCCGCGGCCGGGGCCTGGGCGAGGCCATGCTCCGCCAGGTCCTGGACCGCGCCTTCGGCGAGCTGGACCTGCCCGCCGTGGACCTCGGCGTCTACACCCACAACACCGCCGCGGTCCGACTCTACGAACGGCTCGGCTTCCGGACCGAAGCCGTCCTGGCCGACGTGGAGGAGGTCGACGGGGAGCCTTGGTCGGCCCTCCAGATGCGGCTACGCCGCCCGCCGGCCTGACAAGGGACAATGAGTCCGTGTCCCGCCCCAGCCCTGCCCCCCGCCGCCGGCCCCGCGCCCGCGACGCCGCCGACCGAACCGCCCCGACCGCCGACGAGCGCGCGCCGCGCCCGGGTGACACCCCCCGCACCGGGACGGACCGCCCCGACACGGCCCGCGGCGCGAAGAGCCGGGCCTCCGCGAACGGCGACCGCGAAGCCGCACCCCGCACGGACACGACCCGCCCCCGGTCGAACCGCCCCGCAGACGGCCCCACAGACCGCGACCGGGCCAGCCGCGAGGGCGCGAGCCGCGACCGGGCCGGCCGCAACGGCGGACGCCACGACCGAGTCGGCCGCGACGACGCAGGCCGCAACCGGGCCGGCCGCAACGGCGGCGACCGCGACGAGCCCGGCCGCAAGGGCGCGAGCCGCGGCCGGGACGGCGCGAGCCCGGCACGCGGCGGGACGCTCCGCTCCACTGCTGGCAAGGCGGCGAGCGGCAGGGGCAACGGCAAGCCCAGTGGCCGCGGCAACGGTAAGGCCGACGCCGGCAACGGGAGAGCCGGTGGCGGCAACGGCCGGACCAGTGCCGGCAACGGCAAGCCCGCTGGCAGCGGCAACGGTACGGCCGGCGGCGGCGGCAACGGTACGGCCCGTACCGCGCCCGGCCCGGCCGCCGAGCGCCACGCTGCCCTGAAGGCCGACTGCGGCAGCTGCTTCGCGCTCTGCTGCGTGGCGTTGCCCTTCGCCCGGTCCGCCGACTTCGCCGTGGACAAGGCCGCCGGCACCCCCTGCGGCAACCTCCAGCAGGACTTCCGCTGCGGCATCCACAGCCGGCTGCGCGCCTCCGGCTTCCCCGGCTGCACCGTCTTCGACTGCTTCGGTGCCGGCCAGCAGGTCTCCCAGGTCACCTTCGGCGGCCGCGACTGGCGGACCCACCCCGAGACACGTCGGCAGATGTTCGAGGTGTTCCCGGTCCAGCGCCAGCTGCACGAACTGCTCTACTACGTCACCGAGGCCCTGACCCGGCCCGCCGCCGGCCCCGTCCACGCCGGACTGCGGCAGGCCCTCGCCGAGACCGAGGAGCTGGTCGCGGCCGATGCCGCCCGGCTCGCCACCGCCGACGTCGCCACCCTGCGGCAGGGCGTCAACACCCTGCTGCTCAAAGCGAGCGAGCTGGTCCGCGCCACCGTCCCGGGCAAGAAGCGCAGCCACCGCGGCGCCGACCTGATGGGCGCGCGCCTGGCCGGCGCCGACCTGCGCGGCGCCACCCTGCGCGGCGCCTACCTGATCGCCGCCGACCTGAGCGGCGCGGACCTCCGCAGCGCCGACCTGATCGGCGCGGACCTCCGCGACGCGAACCTCGCCGACGCCGACCTCACCGACGCCCTCTTCCTCACCCAGGCCCAGCTCAACGCGGCCCACGGCAACGCCACCACCCGCATCCCCTCCACCCTGACCCGCCCACCCCACTGGCCGACCTGACCCACCCGCCCCGGCCCGACCCAGCCGCCCTGACCCAGCCCGGGCGGCTGCGAGCCGCCCGGGGCAGGAGCCCGACCGAGCCCGTGCAGGGCGGGGGAGGGCGAAGGCCCGGACGGCCCGGACGCCCTGCCCTGCCTAGACCTGCATTCCTAGCCAGCCCTTGGCTCCGCCGCACCCCCTGGTCCACCCGATACCCGGCCCGCCCCGACTCAGCCAAGCCCTGGCTTCACCCCCAGCCCCGGAGCCCGCCGGACCTCGCCCTGCTCGGACCTGCCCCCGCCCAAGCACCGCCCCTGGCAAGGGCAGGTGCCATCCCCCGCGCAGAGACAGGCACAGACCAGGCTCCCAAGCCCCAGCCCCAGCCACGGCCACGGCCACGGCCACGGCCACGGCCACGGCCACGACAAAGGCAAGCACAAGGCCCGGCCGCCACCCCGGCCCGGCTCTCGGCCCGACCCAGCCCGGGCGGCCCTGAGCCACCCGAGGCAAGGGCCCAGCCAGGCCCCCCGCGCCGGAGCAGGCCGAGATCCCGACCCCGCCCAGCCGGAGCCAGCTCCAGAACCGCCCCACCCCCACGGCCTCGGAGCACTGCCAAGCCCCGCGCGCCCAAGCCCCACCCAGGCAGGAGCCGGAGTAAGCCCCGCGCAGGGCGGGGCCCAGGCCCGGCCCTCGGCCGCAAGGCCAGGACACAGGCCCAGCCGCCCGAGCCCCAGCCACGGCCACGGCCACGGCCACGACAAGCGCAGGCACAAGGCCCGGCCGCCACCCCGGGCCAGCCCCTGCCCTGCCCTCCGCAGGCAGGGAAGAAGCGGCCCAGGCACCCTTGCCCCAGCCCGGCCCCCCGGCCCCCGGCCGCCGCAAGGCCACAGCCCAGGTTCGGCCGCCCGAGCTCCGACCCCGGCGCCCCGCCCCACCCGGCCCCGGCCGCCGCAAGGCCAGGACACAGGCCCAGCCGCCCGAGCTCCGACCCCGGCGCCCCGGGGCCCCCGGGCCTCCGGCCCGGCCCCGCACCGGACCCCCGCCCCGGGCCCGTTTCGCCCCCGCCCCGGCGCCCCGGCCCGCCCCGGGCCCCGCTGGTCACAACCGCCCCAAGAACCCCCTCACCGCCGCCCCGAAGCCCTCCGGGTCGTCCGCGTGCACCACGTGCCCCGCCGGCAGCTCCACCAGCTCGACGTCCGGCCGCCGCGCGGCCATCTCGCGGGCGTGGTCCGCCGTCAGGTCTCCGCTGCGGTCGCCGCGTATCAGCAGGGTGGGGACCCGTACGGCCAGCCAGTCGGCCCAGTGGTCGCCGTTGAGCAGTTGCTGCGAGGTCACCATGTCCTCCGGCACGAACGCGGTGCCCCACCCGTCCTCGTACTCCCGCAGGGAGTCCCCCAGGAACCTCGCCGACTCGCCCAGCCCCCTCACCAGCTCCTCACGGCTGCCCGCCCGCCGCGGCCACTCCAGCGCGAAGGACAGATCGGCGTCGACGACCGCCCCGATGTCCTCGACCACCAGCGCCCGCACCAGGTCCGGCCGCCGCGCCGCGAGCTGGTACGCGTTGACCCCGCCCAGCGAGTGCCCCAGCACCACCACCGGCTCCAGTCCCAGCTGGTCGAGCAGGGCGGCGGCATCGGCCACGTACGCCTCGCGCCCGTAGTCCTCGGCCCGGTCCGACGCCCCGTGGCCCCGCTGGTCCAGGGTGATCAGCCGCCACCGGGGACCGAGGTCCGCGGCCAGGCGGCTCCACGTCCGACCGTTGTGGAAGTGGCCGTGCAGCGCCAGCACCGGCCGGCCCGGGCCGCCGTGGTCGGTGTACGACAGCTGCCGGCCGCCCACCTCGATCGTGCCCGGCAGCGGCCCGAGCTTCTCGATGACCCGCTGCCGCAGCAGCTGGTACTCCGCCCAGCGCCGCCGCAGCCGCCCCGGAGGCCGCTTGACGATCCGGCCCGGTGTGACGACCTCCCCGCGCCGGAACTGCTCCCGCGTCAGGTCCACGAGGACCCCGCCGGGCAGCAGGTTCCCCCAGTGGTAGCCCTCCTGCCGGCCCTCGTGGAACACGTCGCTGAGCACCAGGTCGCCGCCTATGAGGTCCTGGACCACGAGCGCGGTGATGTCGCACTGGCCCCACGCCGGGTTCTCCGGCGTCCACGGGATCCGCGCGATGTCCGTCGGCTCGCTCGTGTCGGCCGACCAGCCCGCCCGGATCGCCGCCTCAAGGTCGGTCAGGGTCCACGGTGTTGTCCTCGTAGGCATCGTCATGGGACCACCATGCCCGGCCCCACTGACAATGCCCGGGGACCGTGCCCGCTCGCCCACTGACAATGCCCCGGGGACCGTGCCCGCTCGCCCTCTGACAATGCCCCCGGGACCGTGTCCGGCTCGCCCCCTGACAATGCCCCGGGACCATGCCCGGCGCACGCCCACCGGCCGTGCGCCGATCGCGCAACCACGCGCTGCCCGGCCGCCGTGACCTCGGGCGTGGCGGCCCCTACGGTGAGCCACGAAACCGGAAGCTGATCGTCAGTTTCAGGTCGTCACCGGAGGTTTGACCATGCGACGCCTGTTCACCGCCCTCGGCACCCTCGCGGCCGCCGCCACCCTCGCCCTCGCCCCGGTCGGCGCGGCCCAGGCCACCCCCGCCGCCCCGGCCGCCCCCACGGCCCCCGCCGTCGCCGCCGTCCCGTTCGGCTGCGGCTACCTCGTGGGCCCCGCGCTGATCACGACCCACCCGATCTGGTGCCTGGGCCACCCCGTGACGGTCCTTCACCCGGGCCAGGTCCGCTTCTCGCCGTTCCACCACGTCCACTACGTAGCGTAAGAACGCCCCGCCCCCTCCCGGCGCCGCACCCGGCTCCCGCCCGGTCGCGGCGCCGACGCACGACTCCGCCACCACCGGCCCGCTCACCGGCCCGCCCACCGGCCCCCACGCGCGGCGCCCACCCGTACGCCCCCTGTACGCCGCGAGCCCGGTCATTGCCCGGTGTCAAGTGGCGTGATACACAGAGTGACCATATGTTCTTCCGCGGAACCCCCAGGTCGGAGGGTGCGAACGGGGCGCGTACCGGGAGACCGGAAAAAGAGAGGCGCCAAGTCGACGCCCTGCGGCGGTTTCATCAGCGAAGATAGTGCGTGACCCCTGCCGCAGGGCACGGGCTACCGGAACTACCCGTACAGGGGCGGTGAGTTACATGATCCTGGCAGCCGAAAAGGGCGACATCACCACCATCATCGGCGGAATCGCCCCGAACTGGGGCCCCTTCGGCAGTCTCGGCGCCGAAGCGAAGGTCATGATCGAGGTCATCATGGCCGTGGCGATCCTCCTCTGCCTCGGCATCGCCATCTGGGGCGCGGCCAAGCAGCGCATCGGCGCGACGGCACTGCGCGACACCTTCAGCGCGGAACAGGGCAAGGGCCTGATCGTGGCCGGCCTGACAGGCGTCTTCATCATCGGGTCGCTGGGCACGTTGTTCACGATCGTCTACGGGATGGCGGTCTAGCCGTGCCGGCTTCCGCCACCTGATGACGAATCACCACACCGCGCCCGCGCGGGAACCAGCGCTACCGTCGAACGACGCGGAGGGGGCGGAGACGGAATGAGCCACGACGACAGCTACGGCGGCGGGTCCGGCGGCGGCTACGGCGACGTCGGCGGCACGGGCCAGACCCGTACCCGCCTCCCGGAGCCCCCCGCCGACCCGTACGCCCCGGCCCGCCGCGGCTCCCGCTCGTCCCGCGGGCTGGTCACGGTGGTCGGCGTGGTGGTCCTCCTGATCGCGGCCATCGCCTTCGCGAACCAGGACAACGCCGAGGACCCGAAGGACCCGGCGTCGACGTCCGCGGCGACGCCGGGGGCGGCGCCGACCCGTCCGACCGGGACCAAGCCGGTCGACGGCAAGAACGGCGAGGTCCCGAAGGGCTTCGCGCAGAACGAGCAGGGGGCTCAGTCCGCCGCGTCCAACTACGCCGTGGCACTGGGCTCCGAAGGCATGTTCAACACCGCCCGCCGGCACTCCATCGTGGACGCCGTGGCGGACAGCTCCACGAAGGACAAGCTCAAGGCCGCGTTCGACGCGGACTACTCGCCGGGACTGCTGTCGCGGATCGGGCTCAGCGCGGAAGGCACCGCACCCGCCGGGTCGACCTTCGTGAGCCGTACGGTCCCGGCGGGCACCAAGCTGCGCACCTACTCCGCCGGTACCGCCGTGGTCGACGTGTGGTGCGTCGGCATGTTCGGCCTCACCGGAGAGAAGTCCACCCGGCCCGTCACCAGCAGCTGGTTCACGATCTCCCTGACGATGAAGTGGAACGGATCCGACTGGAAGGTCGTCGAGACCTCTCAGAAGGACGGTCCCACCCCGGTCACCGGTGACAACCCGGTGTCCAACTCGGACGAGATCGGCGCAGCGGTCACCGAATTCGGAGGCTTCACCTATGCCCGGTAGCCGCCTCTTCCTCCGGAAGGCCGCCGCCACCGCCGCGGCGGTCCAAGCCTCGCTGGTGCTCCTGGCCGCCCGCGCGGCGGCCGCCCCCACGCCCACGCCGGGCGGAAGCCCTGGCGCAACCCCTGGCGCGACGCCCGGAGCAACCCCGGGTGCGACGCCGGGGCCCGGTGCCAGCAACGACCCCTGCGCCCTGATCAGCGGCGCGGCCAGGGACTACTGCGAAGGTGGGGCCCCCGGCACCACCCCCGGCGGCGCCGGCCTGGCGCCCAGTAACCCCGCCGACGCCCTCGACCCCCTCGCCTCCCTGGCCAGGGGCTGCGCCGACGCCGCCGCCTGGATCGTCGGCAAGCTCAGCGAGGCCGTCAAGAACACCGCCGCCGTCGACTTCACCAACGGCACGTTCCTCCAGCAGTACGCCGTCGTCTTCGCCGCCTCCACCGTCCTCACGCTGGTCCTGTGGCTGCTCGCCGTCGCCAAGCGCGCCATCCGCGGCGTCCCGCTCAGCACCGCGGTCTCCGAAGCCATCGGCTTCCTCTGGCTCACCGTCCTGGCCTCCGCCTTCACCCCGCTGATCCTCTACACCGTCGTCTCCGCCACCGACGGCGTCACCCAGGTCATCGCCACCGCCACCGGCGGCCAGACCGACGTCTTCTTCGGCTCCTTCGGCGAGGCCCTCAAGAAGGGCCAGGACATCGGCGGCGGCCCGGTCATGCTGATCGTCGTCGCGCTCGTCACCGTCCTCGCCGCCGGCGTGCTGTGGCTGGAGCTGGTCATCCGCGCCGCCCTGCTCTACGTCGGCGCGCTGCTCGGCACCGTCGTCTACGCCGGCCTGGTCGACCGCAACATGTGGGGCCATGTCCGCCGCTGGGCGGGCATCATGATCGCCGTGATCATGGTGAAGCCGATCATCGTGATCGTCCTCGGCCTGGCCGGTGCGCTCGCCGGCGAGAACGGCCCGAACGCCTTCTCCGCCGTCGTCTCCGGCCTCGCCATCATCCTGCTGGCCATCTTCGCCTCCGCGATGATCTACCGCTTCGTACCCGGTTTCGGCGACGAGATCGCCGCCGCCCGCAGCAACCGCAAGCAGGCCACCGACGGAGCCCAGGCCGCCGCCGTCATCAGCTCCCCCGCCACACTGGTCTCCCAGGGCATCAAGACCCACAGCAGCCGCGGCGGATCCCACCGCGCCGGCGGCGGCGAAGGCGGCGCCGGCGGCAACCAGATCTCCGGAGGCATGGCCGCCCACAGCAGCCGCGGCCCCGGTGGCGGAGCCGGCGGCGGAACCGTCCCCTCCGCCGCACCCGCGCCCCGTACGAGCACGAGCACGAGCCCGAGGAACACAGGAGGTGACGGGCGTTGACGGCCCAGTCCCACCAGATCCACCCGATCGCGCCCCGCCGCACGTACCTGATCGGCCGGGCCCGGCCGAACGCCGTCGTCGGCAAGAACCGCGAGACGGGCGAGATCGCACTGATCATCGCCGGGGCCTTCCTCGGCATGATGAGCGGGCTGCTCGTCCCCGCCCTCACCGGCCGCATCGTCGCCCTCGTCGGCTTCCCGATGCTCGCGCTCGCCGCCGTCTACGTGCCCTACCGCGGCCGCACGTTCTACAAGTGGTTCGAGATCAACCGCAGCTACAAGCGCACCGTCCGCCGCGGCGCCACCTACCGCTCCGCCGCCATGGAGGCCGGCACCCGCGCCGCCGACGGCCGCGAGGTCGAGATCGGCCCGCCGCCCGGCATCGGCCGGATCAGCTGGCTCGCCGCCCCCTTCGGCCCCGACGAGATCGCCGTCCTGCTGCACGCCGACCGCAGGACCGTCACTGCGGCCATCGAGATCGAGGGCCCCGGCGTGGGCCTGCGCGACAGCGAGGACCAGGAGGCCCTCGTCGACCGGTTCGGCACCCTGCTCAAGCACGTGGCCAACGGCGACGGCTTCGTCACCCGCCTGCAGATGCTCGCCCGCACCCTGCCCGCCGACCCCGACGCCCACGCCAAGGACGTCGCCCAGCGCGGCGACCCGAACTCCGCGCCCTGGCTGCGCGACTCCTACGACCAGCTGCAGTCGATGGTCTCCACCTCCTCGGAGCAGCACCGCGCCTACCTGGTCGCCTGCATGCACTACACGCGCGAACTCGCCGCCGAGGCCCACGCCATCGCCCGCGCCGCCCGCCCCCAGCAGGGCCGCCGGCTCGACAAGGACGCCGGACTGGCCGTCGTCATGGCCCGCGAGCTCACCGACATCTGCGCCCGCCTCGCCGAGGCCGACATCCGCGTCCGCCAGCCGCTCGGCCAGGGCCGGCTCGCCTCCCTCGTGCACTCCATGTACGACCCGGACCACCCCATCGACCACATCCAGGCCATGACCAAGCGCAACGCCTGGCCGGCCGAGCTCGACGCCACCGAGCCCACCTTCCTCCAGGCCAAGACCCGCGAGTCCTCCACCCGCGCGCCCTGGTGCCACGCCACCGCCTGGATCAAGGAATGGCCCATGACGCCCGTCGGCGTGAACTTCCTCGCCCCGCTCCTCGTCCACACCCCCGACGTGATCCGCACGGTCGCCGTCACCATGGACCTGGAGCCCACCGAGGTCGCCATCGAACGCATGCTCACGGAGAAGACCAACGACGAGGCCGACGCCAGCCGCGCCGCGAAGATGAACCGCACGGTCGACCCCCGCGACGTCGCCGCCCACGGCCGACTGGACCAGAGGGGTGAAGATCTCGCCAGCGGTGCGGCCGGAGTCAACCTGGTCGGGTACATCACGGTGTCGTCGCGTTCCCCGGAGGCCCTCGCCCGCGACAAGCGGACCATCCGCGCATCGGCCGGCAAGTCGTACCTGAAGCTCGAATGGTGCGACCGCGAGCACCACCGCGCGTTCGTCAACACCCTGCCGTTCGCCACCGGCATCCGACGCTAGCTGGAGGCAGCCCGCCATGCGAGATCCGCTGTCCGTGCTGACGGACGCCTTCACCAGCTTCCTCTTCGGCAAGGTCGAGACCACCCGGCTCCCCGTCCGCACCTCCACCGGCCAGGCCCAGGCCGTCTACCTGCCGACCGCCGCCCCCGGCCTCGGCGACTCCGGTGTGATCATCGGCCGGGAGGTGTACAGCGGCAAGGGCTACATCTACGACCCCTTCCAGCTCTACGGCCAGCAGCTCCCGGCCCCCCACTGGCTGGTCCTCGGCGAGTCCGGCAACGGCAAGTCCGCGCTGGAGAAGACGTACGTCCTGCGCCAGCTGCGGTTCCGCGACCGCCAGGTCGTCGTCCTCGACGCCCAGGGCGAGGACGGCGTCGGCGAGTGGAACCTCATCGCGGAAGCGCTGGGGATAACTCCCATCCGCCTGGACCCGATCTCCGCCAACGACGGCGGCATCCGGCTCAACCCGCTCGACCCCGCCATCACCACCACCGGCCAGCTCGCCCTGCTGCGCACCATCATCGAAGTCGCCATGGGCCACGGCCTGGACGAGCGCGCCGGCTTCGCCCTGAAGGTCGCGCACGCCTACGTCACGGAGACCATCACCGACCGCCAGCCGGTCCTCACCGACATCGTCGAACAGCTGCGCCACCCGGAGGCCGAGTCCGCCGAGGCCATGAACGTCGACATAGACGACGTACGCGCCTGGGGCCTGGACGTGGCCCTGGTCCTGGACCGCCTCGTCGACGGTGACCTGCGCGGCATGTTCGACGGCCCGACCACGGTCGGCATCGACCTCGACGCCCCGCTCATCGTCTTCGACCTGTCCCACATCGACCGCAACTCCATCGCCATGCCCATCCTGATGGCGATCGTCGGCGTGTGGCTGGAGCACACCTGGATCAGGCCCGACCGGAAGAAGCGCATCTTCCTCGTCGAAGAGGCCTGGCACATCATCAACAGCCCCTTCGTGGCCCAGCTGTTCCAGCGGCTGCTGAAGTTCGGCCGGCGCCTGGGCCTGTCCTTCGTCGCCGTCGTCCACCACCTCTCGGACGTCGTCGACGGGGCCGCCGCCCGGGAGGCCGCGGCCATCCTCAAGATGGCCTCCACCCGCACCATCTACGCCCAGAAGGCGGACGAGGCCCGCGCCACCGGCAGAGTCCTCGGCCTGCCCCGCTGGGCGGTGGAGATCATCCCCACCCTGACGCCCGGCATCGCGGTCTGGGACGTCAACGGCAACGTCCAGGTCGTCAAACACCTGATCACCGAGACGGAACGGCCCCTGGTCTACACCGACCGGGCGATGACGGAGTCCTCGGCCCCGCCGACGGAGCGGCTGAACGATGACCTGCTCGCGGCCGAACTGGAGGCGGAGGAACGCGCCATGCGGATCGAAAGACGCCGCGGCGGTGGGGCGACGGTGGCCTGACATGGCCGAACAGCGCCCCGCGGCGGCGGCACCCCGTGGCATCCCGGACGGGCTCCTGGTGGGCCTGCTGGCCTTCCTGCTGGGCCTGGCGGTCCTCGTCTGGACCGCCACCGGCCTCGCGGCGTGGCTCGCCCGGGGCGCCTGGCCCGACACCGTCACGTTCGCCCGCACGCCCACCGCGGTCCGCGCGCTGATAGCACAACCGCACGACGTCCCGGCCGCCTGGCCGGACACCGACCCGGCGGCCCTGTCCGGCTGGGGGCTGTTCTGGGGCCTGTTCGTGAGCCAGCTGCTGGTCCTGCTCGTCCTGACGATCTTCACCATGGGCGTCGTCACCCGCACCAAGGCCCGCCGCACGCGCGCCCGCGCGACGGCGACGGCAGGAGCGGCCCCGACCCCGGATCCGGCGCTCGGCGGCGCCACCGGAGCCACCGGCTCGGGCGGAGCCACCGGGTTGGGCGGAGCCACCGGCTCGGGGGTGGGGGCCGCCGGGTTGGGCAAGGCGACGGGGTGGGGCGGGCCCGTCGCATCGGACGGATCCGCCAATTTGAGCGGATCCGCCACCTCGGGCGGGTTCGCCGGACCGGGCGGCGTACCGACCGTGGACGGCGCACCCGGCGCGACCCCGGCCGCGCCCGCGCACGCCCCCACCCAGGCCCGCGACCACCGGCCCCGCCCCGACGAGGCCTACCGCTACGGCTTCGGCTACGCGCCCACGGCCGCCCCGCCCCCGCGCCGCCCGGAGCCGGCCGGACAACGACCCTCGCGGCCGACCGCGGAAACGGCCCGGGGCCGCCTGGTCTACGCCCCCCAGGACGACCGCCTCCATGCGGCGGCGCTCCGCATCGCCGAGGCCGACGGCGCGGCCCTCGTGGTCACGTCGTCGCCCGCCCTGTGGGCGCAGACCAAGGACGCCCGGGCCAAACTGGGCCCGGTCCTCCTCTACGACCCCACGCACCGCTGCGACACCCCTGCCCGGATGCACTGGAACCCCACCGAGGGCTGCGCCGACCGCGACACCGCCGCGGCCCGCGCCCTGGCCCTCCTGGCCCCCGTACGCCCCCAGGCCCGGATCGACGCGGCGGTCGCCGACACCGCCGAGACGCTCCTGCGCAGCTGGCTGCACGCCGCCGCGCTGGACGACCGCCCTTTCAAGCAGCTCCACCGCTGGGCGCAGGGCACGTCCGCCCAGGAACCGGTCCGCGTGCTGCGCACCCACCCGCAGGCGGCCGCCGGCACGGCGGGCGAGCTGGAGAGCGCCCTCACCGCCCATCCCGAACGGCGGGACATGGCACTCCAACTGACGGCCCGTGCCCTCTCCAGCCTCACGTCCGTCCACATCCGTGACGCCTGCAATCCGAACCGAACAGATGCGCTCACGCTGGCATCGTTCGTGACCGAAGGGGGCACCCTCTATGTGGTGGGTGAACCGATCGAAGACCCTCGCACCCACCCGGGTGCGATGCCGCTGCTGACCGCACTCGCCGCGAGCGTGGTCGAGCACGGCCGCCGCATGGCCGCACGGTCATCCCACGGTCGGCTCGACCCACCACTCTCGCTGGTCCTGGAGGACGTCGCCGCCGTCGCCCCGATCCCGCAGCTTCCGGAGCTCCTGACCGACGAGACGCTCCCGCTCCTGGCCCTGTGCCGCAGCCGCGAACAGGCCCGCTCCCGCTGGCCGGAGGCGGCCGACCTCCCGGTGGGCTGAGCGGCCCCGCCGTGGAGACCGGTCCGCGGTCAGGGCCGCGGCAGGACGTACTCCAGCTCCTTCGCGGCCGGGTCGTCGGGGATGGGCACGACGACTCCGGACGGCCGGAACCCGAACCGCTCGTAGAAGGCCGCGGCCCGCCGGTTGTCCTCGTGCACGAACAGCCGTACGCGCTCCAGCCGGGGCTCCTGCACCTGCCAGGCCCACTCCACGCCGGCCTCGAAGAGGGACTCGATCACCCCGGTCCCGCGGTGCTCGGGCCGCACGTACACGCCCACGACATGCCCCTGGTCCACCTCGATCGGGTCGTCCAGCACACTGCCGGCCCCGGCCACCTCGACGAGCACCGTCACGGACCCGACCCACGTCCCGTCGGGCCCCTCGGCCACGAACTGGCGGATCGTGCCGCTCTCGGCACCCCGTTCCGTCCGGCCCTGCCAGAACGAGTCGGGCTGGGCGGAGGCCTTCTCGTACGTCTCCAGGAACGCGATGGGCGCGACGGGGTCCTGCAGCGCCGCCAGGCGCAGCTCCTTCACCTTCTCCCACTCGTCGGCTCGGACGGGACGTATCACGTACTTCTGCGCGGTCATGCGGGGATCCTAGCCCTGAACGCAGAAAAGCCCCGCACCATTTAAT